>JAWKZM010000003.1:0-163383 GCA_041395965.1 Halioglobus sp. | reverse complement strand
TTTCCGGGGTAAGCCCGGGCGCTAACCCAGCCTTGGTCGAACCTGCACCACCACCCGAACCAGAAAAAATCGTGCTTATCAAATCCGCCATATGACTGGCGCTGCTGTTCTGGATAGGGTAGACATAAAGACGCTGCTCGAAGTTCGCGTCAGGGGCCTGGTCAAGGCGCTCTATCCATATCCTGATCTTTTCAAGATAGTGCGCCCTCGGCGTTACCACCATGATACTGTTGAGGCGCTCGACCGGGATGATGCGAACCATACTGCCGATTCCTGCGAGACTTTCGGCCAATCCGCCGCCCCCGCCCCCGTCCTTACCTGCTGAAGCCTTGCCGCCGCCATCCTTACCCAGCAGGCTGGACAGCGCCGTCTGAACATCCTCAATGGGAGTGTTCTCTATCGGGAAGATACCCACCGACATACCCTTGAGAAGATCCACGTCAAAGGTCGTGATAATGTCCTGCCAACCCTCGAGTTGGGCGCGTGAACCAGCCAACATCAGGATATTTCGCACGTCATCAATGCGCACGAACGAGCCTTCCTCGGCAACGGGTTTCAGGATTTCCGCCATATTTGATGCACTGATGTACTGAAGCGGCACGATGATCGTGCTGTAGCCGACGACTCCGGATGCCGACGCCGCGACGCTGGGCTTCAACTTGGTCATCTGGCCCGACGCACTGATGAAGAAGCGACCGTCCTTGTCCCGTATCATCAACGCCTTGTTGGCTTGCAATAGTGACTCCAGGATTCCCAGTAACTGGTCCCTTGGAACCGGCGTGCGAGTCCGCACAGTCACCTCACCGTTGATCGGGTGCTCGATTACATAGTCCAGTTCAAGTATATCTCCCATGATGGCGTGAATGACTTCAGTCAACGGTGCCTGCTCGAAGTTAAGGCTTACAGCATCGCCGAAAAACTGCACTGGCTGCTGCGTGGGAGGCATCCGTATGACTTCGTCGGTACCACGGTAAAGCGTCGGCTGGCTTTCGACATAGGGCCCCAACGGCGCCGCGGATTGATTGGGCACTTCATTGTTCGGCATCCTGTCGAGGTTAAGGGGGTCAGTGGCAGGCGCGTCACCCACGGTCAGGCCCTGCTCGCCCGCGCCGCTACTGCCGCTGGCGTCAGCACCTGCCGAGCCAGCCTGCTTTTCCATTGTGGTACAACTCGATAGTGCCAGGACCACTGCCACCACCTTCACCAACGGCAACTCAAGAAAATTTCGCAATGCTATTCGCCTGTTTTATCTTGTTTATCGGATTTGTCCGGCCGCGGAGTCTCTTCAATATCTGCCTTTGGAGACGGCCCCGACAATGCGTGTTCCAGTGGCAGCTCTTTACGATCACTTCCGGACGCAAAAATCGCCCCATCACCACCCAAACCAATGAATGTCCATCCTCCGACCGATTCGTCAGGTTGGAGCCGGTGTCGCTCATCCTTATAGGAAATGATGATTCCGGATTTGTTTCCCGCCGAGTAAATCCCCTGCAACGCGACGGCGTCAATATTTGAGTTGCGCGCGGGCTTTTCAGGTTCACCGGGATCCGTTGGTTCAGGTGGAGGGAAATAGCGCTGGCGGCCCTGCCAGAATACGGGCCGGGAGACCATATCCATCGCCAATTCATCAGTATGGCCGTTCTGGTACCTGATTTCGTCCACTTGCAGTGATGCCTCTGCAGGAACAACAGGTTCTGGCTCCTTAACAAGCAACAAACTGACGCCACTCCACACCAACTGCAACAATAGAATACCCGCCAGAACCAGCGCAATTTTTCGCAACTGAAGTTCAGTGGCCGTTTTCATTCGCCCGAGCCCCAGTTACCAGTAAACCTGCCGCCAGTACGCATCAGTTTTTCAACCTTAACGACAGCAGCTGAAATCGTGCTGTCAGTTTACGCGGATCAACATCACTCGGGACGGCAGGCTGTCGCCCTCGGCTGCGATCGCGTTGAGGACTTATCTTAAGGCTTTCTATAAATACCAGAGGCCGCATTGACTCCAGACTGGTTAAAGCTGCATCCAGGGCTTCAATGTTGCCTTCTGCTGTAATATCCAGGCTCAATCGATCAAACGCCTCCGACTTGCGCTGCGGCAAAATCTGGCTCCCCGAAATTGACAGGCCTGCACCGGTCATCAGTTCCCGAATATTCTGCTGCATTGCCGCGGCGACTGTTGCACTGTCCCGGTCCGCGCCGTAAGCCAGTTCCTGCAGCCTGCTGCTGGCCAGGCCGCTGGCGATGTTTAACTGTTCCACGCTGTCCATTATGCCCAGCAGGCGCGCTGTTTTGGGCTCAACAGACTCTATCTCGTTAACGAAATCCTGTCTCAACAACCAGAAATGCAGCACCCAGTAAAAAACCAGCACCAGTAGAATAGCCAATGAGCCCCCGACCACGATGGTAGATCGGTCGGCCCGGATACTTATATTCATTGGCCGCCCGTCCCGTCAACGAGGGTGAGCTTGAATACGAAGTGCTCGCTCCCGGGGCCCGACTTCCTGATGGCAACCGGTGCCTCCACCCGAGTGTAGGCCGGATAATCCAGCAGCTGTTGCATTACTGCCGACGCATCGCTTGATTCACCTTCAATTTTTATTGCAGATCCCTGGATTTCGGCTACACCCAACCAGGTATCGTCACCGAGAAGGGAAGATAGTCGTTTCAGCTCGTAATGCGGCGATGGATATGCTTTCAGCAGCTCATTGATAGTCGCAATCATCGATTTGGAGGACGACAGGGACGCGCGTAATTTCACAGCCTCGCTGGAGGCTTGTTCTACGCGCGCCTCGATTTCACGTACTTTTTGTAGCTCAAGGTACTTGGACCCAGCTCCCAGCGCAAACATCAGCATGATGACGAGCAGGCAGCAGGCGAGCATCCCCGCCATCCGCACCAGACGGCTGTGATTGCGCCGTCGGCGCGGGACTTCACCAAAACCTGAAACCAACACCATCCTGCCCGACCTCGGCCCAGACTTCACCGGCCCCGACATCGTGGTTATCCTCTGGGAGGCGACATATGACATTGCAGCACTTTTGGAGCTGATCACCAGCTGTACGACCACCACATCTGCCGACCGCTCCGGAAATCGCCCATCCGTAACAGGTATCAGGCCTTGGAAAGGACTGCTTGAGGTCACTTCCAGTGACAATACGGAATCCAGTTCAGCTTCCGCAGCGGCGGGCACTCGCAACGCTGCATAAGGCCAAATCATCCGGCGTACTATAGCCTGCGCAAGGGCATCGCCTGCAACTCCCGGTGCGGCAACCATTTTGCCGGCCCTGAAATAGCGTAATTCGCCATCCGGCATACGCGCTGCAACCACTTCGTCGATGACAGATAACACCACCGAAGCGTCGCCCCACGGAAGTCGCGCCATCCGGCGCGAAAATAGTGGGTATCCTGCGAACATCGTAGCGAACAGACTCCAGGGCTGGCTAGCTTCCGGCATCATTCCTCCCCGCTGGCAGAGCCCTCTGAGGTGGCCAGTGAGCGGGGCCCGCAGGGCCTCCGTGCGAGAAAAACTCCAGGGCAGTCCGTCAGTGCCAGGACGGTGAGATCTACCCAGCGCCGCCGGTCAAAAACGGAACCGTCCTGCTCAACCACCGCATCAATTCGATAGGCCGACAGGGCCGACGCCTCCTGAAAACTCAGGTCTATAGTATCCGGTGCCACGAGGCCCTCGTTCTTGTCATCGACGCGTGATTCGGCGAGCGCGCGCGCCGACTCCTCATCGCCGCCCATTAGTCCGCGCAATACATCCACCGGTGCCGAGGTCCAATCCACGCCCGCCTGGCCGGTCTGACTGACATACACGGCGCTCTGCACAGCCTCAAATACACCCCTGTCGATTCCGGATACCAATAACAAATCCTCGATCGCTTCAAACCGACCATGGCGTTCGTTGCCAGGGGCCGTTGAGCCAGTGGTCCGACTGTTGCGGACCCGGTCTTTTCCGGAACTCCTGGCCGGCGGCTCGGCAGCGATGTCACCCGAGGGATTGGCCGAACGCCACTCTATCACATTGGTCGCGAGCTCATGGGCCGCAGTCTCGTCCAGGTCAGCGACCGTGGAAAAAAGCAGGAATAACAGGCCTTCGGGAGCGTCGTTTATATTGATCAACCCACTCACAGGCGTAAAGTTTACGGTCACTTCATACCCGCCGAGACTGAATGTCTGGCTTGGCGCCTCCGGCGGCACAGGCTCACCCGCAGGCGGCGGTTGTATGAGCTGCGCCAGGGCCAGCTGAATGGCGCCATCCGCGGCCGCCTCCACCCGCGCCCGGGTAGCCTGCAACTGCGCGAGCTTTATATCAACCCTGGACTGCATGACGATACCTGCCACCAGCAGCGACATGGCTGCCAGAAACCAAACCAGTATGGCCAGCGCTACGCCATCCTGCTTGCCTGCAAGCGAGGACGCTGTCTGCGGCATGGATCGCGCCGGCATCAGTCTGACTTGTCCTGCGCGCTCATTGCATGTTCATCTCAGCACCACTGAGGCGAATAATCAGTTCCGGCCAGAATTTTTCGCCGGTTTTTATATTCATGCGAACCGCGACCGGATTGTTTTGTGAACCATCCCATACATCCAGCCATTCCCCTCCGTACGTTCCGAGATACTCAATCTGCAGTTCATCCACCGACTGCAGCAGGATACGAGGCTCGAGATCACCCCAATTCGCGGCCCCCACGTCGCTCTGGTAAGGCTGCCACCTGAGCTGAAGCTGGCCATCGACAAGACCCAGGTACAAAATAAATGCGCCCCCCATGTCCACTCCGGCCAGCAATGGCGCTACCCAGATCATGTGGGTGGCATCGCCCCCGAAGTAGGTCCCGTAACGCCCCCCTTCCGCGAAGTCTTCTCCAGTACTTCCCACCCGCACCACCGGCATAGCCGCACCTATCGTGGTTCGTAGAAAATCGCTTACCACACGAATTTCATCGACCCGATTGGTCGCCTGCTCTATCGTAACCCTGGTGTTACCCAGCGTGCGCATCGCGGCGATTATCGCCACCATTACCATTGACAGCAGTGTCAGCGAGATCATCACCTCGAGCAGGGTGAAGCCGCTGGAACGCCTCACGGCGCTTTCTCCTGGCCGGCCACCACTGACTCGAGCGTGTAATTGCGCTCGCGCGCTCCGTCTTGCCAACTCACCGCAACCGTGATGTGCTGCAAGCTGCCTTCGGCCAGGGTGGAGCCATCTGGCAAGGGAGCGGGTTCTGCGACCACTTCCCATGCAAAGCCGCCTTCGGTCTCACCTGTATCGTCGATTCCTGCGAGGGGCACCACCGCGTAGTTGGCCAGCAATGAGCGCGCCAGTTCGACGGCATATGCCGATTTTTCGTCAAGCGCGACTATACGTACGGCGCCACCGGCGGCCCGATAAAGTGCCCCCAGGGAGATACCCAATATCGCCACAGCAACAACCATTTCCAGCAGGCTAAAGCCACGCGCTCTTGTCGCTACGCTACGAGAGGAAATCACTTGGCACTATTTCGCTGACTCTGGACGACAGCGTCATTATATCTGAAAGACCGGCATTCCAAGGCGGCACTACAGCCCCGGAGCGCGTAAAAAAATGTAAAGTTCGGCCAGAAAACGCCGCAGGCACATTCCCGTCGATGAGGTCGGAAGGTGCGCTCAGGCGACTTCAAACAGGCCCGCTGCGCCCATACCGCCGCCGATACACATGGTAACGACCACGTACTTTGCGCCGCGACGCTTGCCCTCCAACAGCGCGTGTCCCACCATGCGGGCGCCGCTCATACCGAAGGGGTGGCCTATGGAGATCGAACCGCCATTAACGTTGAGCTTGTCATTATCGATGCCCAACTGATCGCGGCAGTAGATCACCTGGCACGCGAACGCCTCATTCAATTCCCACAGATCGATATCGCCGACTGCCAGACCATGGCGTTGCAACAGTTTCGGTACCGCGAAGACCGGTCCGATACCCATCTCGTCGGATTTGCACCCGGCAACAGCAAGGCCGCGATAAATACCCAGCGGCGACAATCCCCGCTGTGATGCCAGTCGGCTTTCCATCACCACACAAGCCGACGCGCCGTCGGACAGCTGCGAGGAATTTCCCGCCGTGATGAATCTACCTTCCTTTATCCACTCGCCGTCCTTGAACACCGGCTCCAGCGCTGCAAGGCTTTCCAGCGTGGTGGAGGGACGATTGCAGTCGTCTCTGTCCACGACGGCGGGCACATGCGTCGTTTCCCGGGTCTCCTTGTTGAAGACCGCCATGGTCGTGTTCATGGGCACTATCTCTGCATCGAATGCGCCCGATTGCTGGCCGGCGGCCGTGCGCTGCTGGCTTTGCAGGGAGTAGATGTCCTGGCTCTCGCGGCTGATCTTGTAGCGTGCGGACACCACCTCCGCCGTCTCCAGCATCGGCATGTACGCCGTCGGGTCAAGTGCAGTCACCGCTTTCGATATATTGCGATAGGCGTTTTTATGTTTTGTCTGCACCAGTGAAATGGACTCCACACCGCCGGCGACCGCGATGTCGTATTCATTGCACATGATGCTCTTGGCAGCGGTGGCGATGGACATCAGTCCGGAAGAGCACTGCCGTTCAATCGACATGCCAGCGACTGAATCCGGAAGGCCCCGGCAATTCCGCAAAGCCTGCCTATGTTGTAGGCCTGGGTGCCCTGTTGGGCAGCGGCGCCGAAAATACAGTCATCGACCTCCGCGGGGTCTAAGCCGGCGCGCTCGATAGCAGCTCGGACTGCATGGCCTCCCATGGCAGGCGCCTCCGTATCGTTGAAGCCCCCGCGAAAGGACTTGGCCAACCCGGTTCTGGCGGTTGATACGATCACTGCTTCTCTCATGCTTTTACCCTTGCCATGCATTAACTGTACATAGTCGTTGTAACCCGGCCCCTCGTGGGGCATGGCTGACTACCGCACCGCTATCGTTGCGGTCATGGTTCAATCCCGCGCTGGCAAGACCAGCCTGACGAAACGATCGCCGCCTCACGCGCGCTGGCTGGAAACGGATACGATCTCGCCCGTCATGTAACTCGAATAATCCGAGGCGAGGAACATCATCACGTTGGCCACCTCCCACGCTTCCGCGGCGCGGCCATAGGCCTCCCGGGACTCCAGCTCGACGAGTAACTCCTCGGAGGCGGACTTGCGCAACATGGGGTGCAGGACGATGGATGGCGCCACCGCGTTGATGCGCACGTTGAACTCCGCTGCCTCCAGCGCCGCACAACGGGTCAGGGCCATGACCCCGGCCTTGGCGGCGGCGTAGTGCGCCTGCTCCTTCTGCGCCCGCCAACCCAGTACGGACGAGTTATTGACGATGACACCACCCTGCCCGCGTAACTTCATGACCCTCATCATATAGCGCGTCATGCGCATCGTGCCATTGAGCGTCACGTCGATGACGCGATGCCACTCGTCGTCCTCCATCTCTATCAGCAGTTTCGAGGTGCCCAGACCCGCATTATTGATCAGGATGTCCACCCCACCGAGGGATAGTTCGGCGAAATCCACCAGGGCGCGCACATCCTCCTCGCTTGCCACGTTCCCCAGTTTGCCATATACCTTATCCAGTCCGGATTCTGCCTTCAGTTTTTCCACGGCCGCTGCCAGGCGCCCCTCGTGGATATCACTCAACACAATCCCCCGCGCGCCCTCTTCCGCGGCCCGGGTAGCGGCGGAAAAGCCAATACCGGCGCCGGCAGCGGCCGTCACCAGCACTGACTTTCCCTTGATAAGGCCATGGCCCTGTACGTACTCGGGTGATTGCAAATTCATAGTGAACCCCTTTAAACCGGTTATTTTGCCGCGCCCCGGGGTTCCTTGGGCATGCCCAGGCCCCGCTCGGCGATAATATTGCGTTGAATCTGGTTGGTGCCACCGTAAATCGTGTCGGAGCGCACGAACAGGTACATCGATTGCAGGCGACTGAGCAGGTAGGGGTCGCCCTCCAGAATGTCGCATTCGGGCCCCATGACATCCATTGCCAGCTCACCCAGGCTCCGGTGCCAGGTGGCCCAGAACAGCTTGTAGATCAGGGCTTCCTTTTGCAGCGCGCCATCGCTGCCGCTCTGCCCCGACAACATACGCATCGAGTTATAGCGCATGATCTTCAATTCCGCGTGCGATGCCGCGATCCGCTGGCGAATGACGGGATCCTGCGCGGCACCATTGCGCCTCGCCAGGCGGACAACCTCATCCAGTTCGTTCTGGAACTGCATCTGCTGGCCGAGGGTGGACACGCCCCTTTCAAAGCCCAGAAGTCCCATGGCCACCTTCCAACCATCGCCCGGTTCACCGACGATATCGCCGGCGTCACACCGTGCATCATCGAAAAACACCTCGTTGAATTCCGAGGTGCCGGTGATCTGCACAATTGGACGAACCTCGATACCGCTTTGATCCATGGGGACGAGAAAAAATCCCAGGCCCTTGTGCGCGACCGAGTCCGGGTCAGTTCTGGCAAGCACAAAACAGTAGTCGGACTCATGGGCGAGTGAAGTCCAAACTTTCTGGCCGTTGATTATCCACTTGCCCAGCGCTTCGTCGAAACGCGCCTTGGTCTTGACATTGGCGAGGTCCGAGCCGGCGCCGGGCTCGGAGTAGCCCTGACACCACAATTCCCTGCCCGCGACGATACCGGGAAGGTATTTGTCCTTCTGCTCCTCGGTGCCAAAGGCAATGAGCGTCGGTCCGGTCAAACCCTCCCCGATATGTCCCACCCGGCCCGGCGCCCCGGCGCGGGCGTATTCCTCGAAAAAAATCACCTGCTGCTCGATGGAGCAGCCGCGGCCGCCGTACTCCCGCGGCCAGCCAACGCAGGTCCAGCCGCCCGCCGCCAGCTTCTGTTCCCACACCTTTCGCTCCTGCGGAAACGTGTGTTCATCACCGGGACCGCCCCGGTACCTCAGCTTCTCAAACTCGCCGGTCAGGTTCTCACGCAACCAGGTGGCAACCTCCTGGCGGAATTGTTCGTCTTCGGGACTAAAGCTCAGCTTCACGGTCAGTTCCTCTCAATCCAGCAGTGCGCGCGCCAGGCGCTCACGGTGCCACGCGCCGTTGCCGAGCAGGTGCTCCGATGATTTTGCGCGCTTGAGGTACAGGTGCACGTCGTACTCCCAGGTAAAGCCCACGCCCCCGAACAACTGCAGGGCATCGCCAGCAATGGCGAAGTACGCATCGGAGCAATAGGACTTGGCGATACTGGCCGCCTCGCCGAGTTCTCCCCCGAGGGGTCCACCTTCGAGGGCCTCCTGCGCTATACAGGCTGCATAATAGACAGCCGAGCGGGCGACCTCAGTCCGGAGCATCATATCGGCGACCCGGTGCTTGACCGCCTGGAAGCTGGCGATGGTGCGATTGAACTGCACACGTTCGCCGGTATAGGCCACCGTCATGTCGAGCAGTTGCTGGCAGCCGCCCACCTGCTCAGCGGCGAGGGCGATGGCGGCGAGGTCCTGCACCCTGGACAGGCTGTCCCAGCACTGCCCCTCCGCCCCCATCAGGGCGTCCGCCTCCAGCCGCACACCTGATAATTGTACCGCGGCCTGCTTGCGGGCCTGGTCCATGGTCGGCAGCCACTGCCGGCTGACGCCGCTGGTCGCCGCGGGCAACAGGAACAGGTTGATGCCATCCTCGCCTGCAGTGCCGACCGCCCGCGCGGCCACGATCAACAACCCGGCGGTGTGGCCGTCGATGACATAGCGATAATCCCCATTGAGCACATAACCGCTCCCCTCACGCTGCCACGTCGCCGTAACCGCCTCCGCGTCCCAGCGGCTGCGGCCACCGTTAAAGGCCAGGGTGGCGGTGAGCTCCCCCGCGCAAAGTTGCCCCAGCCAATGCGCCTGTTGCGCCTCGCTGCCCGCCACCCGCAGGGCGTTGCCCGCGAGGCAAACCGTGGCGAAGAACGGCGAACAGAGCAGGAACCTGCCCATCTGCTCCATCATCGCTACCAGTTCCACGTAACCCAGGCCAAGACCGCCGTATGCTTCCGGCACCTGCAGCCCCTGCCAGTACATGTCGTTGCAGATCCGGCGCCATACCGCATCCTCATACCCTTGCGGCGTGGCCATGGCGCGGCGTACCGCATCACTGCCGGAAACCTCGGACAGGAATGCCGCCGCGGTGTCACGGATCATTTCCTGCTCTTCTGTAAACGCAAATTCCATAGCTTCTCCGATCGAACGGCCTCAGGTGCCCCAGACTTTCTGCGCGGGGACTTCCTTGGCCAGCAGTACTTTCATGGCCTCCCCGATTTCCGCGGGCGCCCAGGCCGCACCGCGGTCAACGCCGTCAGTCGTGCGCCAGCCGTCACAGATGCAGATGCGCCCCCCTTCGGCCTCGAACACGCGGCCGGTAACGTGCGCCGCCGCAGGGCTGGCCAGCCAGGCCAGCAGGTTGGATACGTTTTCCGGGGCGAAGTGGTCGAAACTGCCATCCTCCGGTTTGGCCATCCGCGCCGCCATTTCCGGCACGGCGCTGGTCATCCCCGTACGGGCCGAGGGCGCCACCGCATTGGCGGTTATGTGATAGCGCGCCAGCTCCGCCGCCTGGTTCAGTGTCAGTGCGGCGATGCCCGCCTTGGCGGCGGCGTAGTTGGACTGCCCGATGGAGCCCTGCAGGCCCGCACCGGAGGTCGTATTGATGATGCGCGCATCGACCGCCTTGCCCTCCTTGGACTGGCCGCGCCAATAGTGGACGGCATGAGAACTGATGCAGAAATGCCCCTTGAGGTGCACGGCCATGATCGCGTCCCACTCCTGCTCGGTCATGGACGCAAACATGCGGTCGCGGTTTATCCCGGCATTGTTGAGCACGATATGCAAATCGCCGAAGGTATCGATGGCCTGCTTCACCGCGTTCAGGCTGTCATCGTAGTTGGTGATATCAGAGCTGTTGACCGCGGCTTTGCCACCGGCGGCCGTAATCTCATCCACCACGGCCGTGCGGCGGGGGTATTGATATCATTGACAACCACGGCACAGCCTTCGGCTGCGAATACCCTGGCGTGGGCCGCGCCGAGGCCGCCACCCGCGCCGGTGATAATCGCTACCCGTCCTTCCAGAATTCCACTCATCTCCAACTCCATCTATTTGATTGCTAACACTTCCGGCGGCGCACAAGACAGCCCTACAACCGCTCAAGTATGGTGACGTTTGCCTGACCACCACCTTCGCACATGGTCTGCAGTCCGTACCGACCACCACTGCGCTCCAGTTCATGCAACAGCGTGGTCATTAACTTGGTACCAGACGCCCCCAGCGGATGACCCAGTGCTATCGCGCCGCCGTTAACATTGGTCTTCTCAATCGGGTAGCCGGTTTCAATCAGCCACGCCATCGGCACCGAGGCGAAGGCCTCATTGATTTCCACCAGATCGATGTCCGCCAACTGCATGCCGGACTTTTTCATGGCGTATTCGGTGGCCGGGATTGGCGCGGTCAGCATCCAGATGGGATCTGCCGCGCGCACGCTCATATGGACGATACGTGCGCGGGGCGTCAGGTTATAGCGCTTGAGTGCGTCTTCCGACACGACCAGCATCGCGGAGGACCCATCGCAGGTCTGGCTGGATACCGCGGCGGTGATGGTGCCGCCTTCGGCAAGGGGCTCCAGTTCCGCCATTTTTTCCATGGACGTGTTGCGGGGTGTTTCGTCCATCGTCACGCCATTAAGCGGCGCGATTTCACGATCGAACCGACCTTCCTTGATGGCCGCCAGTGCCCGGGTATGCGAGCGCAGGGCGAACTCCTCCATCTGCACCCGGGAGATTTTCCACTTGTCGGCGATCATCTGCGCGGAAGCGAACTGAGATGGCGGCACGCTGCCGTAGCGGGCGACCCAGCCCTGGCTGCCCGAGAACGGGTCGCTGAACCCCATGGGCTGGGCGGCGATCATGGCGGAGGAAATCGGGATTTGCGTCATGGTCTGGACCCCGCCGGCGATCACCACGTCATTCACACCGGACATGATGGACTGCGCCGCAAAATGCACGGCCTGCTGTGAGGAGCCGCACTGGCGATCGATGGTGGTGCCGGGCACCACGTCGGACAGGCCGGCGGCGAGCCAGCAGGTGCGGGCGATATCGCCGGCCAGCGGGCCGATGGTATCGACGCAGCCGAACATCACGTCGTCGTATTCACTGTCGGGGATGTTATTGCGCTCGACCAGGGTCCTGATCACGTGGGCGCCGAGGTCCGCGCCATGCACGTCGGACAACCCCCCCTTCCTGCGACCCGTGGGTGAACGTACTGCGTCTACTATATAGGCTGCTGTCATGATCCTGTCCTCTGTGCTCAAGCGAAGGTAGCGCCGGCACCCAGTGCGGCGCCGGGGGCGAAGATGCGTTCGCCTATCCGAGATTTATGAAAACCCGCGTCGCCCCAGGCGTTGGCCAGGGCCCAGGCTTTCTTCATGTAAATGTGCAGGTCCATTTCCCAGGTGTAACCCATCGCCCCGTGGACCTGGTGACTGTTTTTGGCCGCGAGGTTCGCCGCCTCGCAGGCGACCAGTTTCGCGTGGGATACCGCGTGGCCCGCCACGGCCTGCCTTGCTGCGATCGCGTAGGCCGCCCGGTGCGTTGGCGCCCGGGCGTATTCGAGGCGCACGGCGACGTTGGCCAGATGGTGTTTTACCGCCTGGAAGCTCCCTATCGGTTTGCCGAATTGCTGGCGCTCGCTGGTGTACTGCACTGACAGGTCGACCATGCGCTGGGCCAGTCCCAGTGCCTGCGCCGCACAGCCCAGCGCGCCGCGATTCAGCGCGTCGGCGGCCAGTGCGGCTGCCTGGCCACCGCTGGCGATCGTCGTTGCGCCTTCGCCCAACTCAACACCGAAGAGTTTGCGCGAGGGGTCGATGGATTCGTTGTACTGCAGGTTGACCTGGTCCGGCGTCGCGGCGACCAGGGTTTCGCCGTGTTGTAACAGCAGGAGGTCAGCCACGTGGGCATCCTCCACCAGCAGGTTTTGCTGCAGGCCCACGCTCACTTTCGCTTCCCCCGTGGCCACGCGGGGCAGCCACCGGGCGGCCAGCTCGCCGCCGATATCGCGCAGCAGCGGAACCGCCACCAGCACCGTATGCACCAGCGGCTCGGGCAGCGCCACGTATCCGCACTCCTGCGCCAGCAACACGAAGTCAAGCTCGGTCATGCCCAGCCCGCCGTGTCCTTCCGGCACCGTCATCCCCGTGAGTCCCAGCTCGGCGAGCTGGCTCCAGAGCACGGCGTCGCGACCAGTTTCGGTCTCCCAGCTGCCGCGAATACGCTCCGGCGTGACCTCGTTCACCAGGAACTCCCGCACGGATTCCTGGAACAGCAACTGGTCTTCGGTAAACGTGAAATCCATGAGCTACCTCGGCATTCCCAGCATTCGTTCGGCGATGATGTTGCGTTGCACTTCGTTGGTGCCGGCGTAGATGGGCCCGGACTGGGCAAACAGCCAGCCGTCCAGCCAGTTGCCCACACCCCGGGCGGCCGGCGCGTGGGGCAACAGCTCGGCGCGGGCGCCAAGAATGCTCATGGCGGTGGCGTGCATGGCCTGGTCCAGCTCCGACCAGAAGATCTTGTTGGTGGAGGATTCGGGACCGATCTTGCCGCCCTTGTTCAGCCGGCAGGCGGTCTGGTAGGTGGCGAGGCAGTAACTCTCTGCATCGAGGTAGGCACGCAACACGGCGTCCCTGATCGCCGGATCGCGGTCCGCGGTCTCCCGGTTCGCGGCGTACAGGTCAACCAGGCGACGGGCGGTTTCCTGGAAGCGCGCCGGCGAGCGCAGCATCAGCCCGCGTTCAAAACCCGCCGTGGCCATGGCCACGCTCCAGCCGGCGCCTTCGTCCCCGAGGCGATTCTCGACGGCCACCTCGACATTGTCGAAAAAGATCTCGGCAAAGCCCGGCAGCCCATCGAGCTGCGGAATAGGTCGCACCGTGATGCCCGGGCTGTCCAGCGGCACCAGGATGAACGTCAGTCCGCGATGCCGCTCCGATTGCGGGTCGGTGCGGAACATGCCGAAACACCAGTCCGCCCAGACCGCCCGGGTCGACCAGGTCTTCTGGCCGTTGATAATGTACCTGTCACCTTCCAGCCGCGCGGTGGAGCGGATCGCCGCCATGTCGGAACCGGCGTTGGGTTCGGACCAGCCCTGGGACCAGATCTCCTCGCCGGTGGCCATCTTCGGCAGGATGCGCGCCTTCTGCTCCTCGGTGCCGTACTCCATCAGGGTGGGCCCGAGCAGGAAGATGCCGTTCTGGTTTACCCGCAGCGGGGCCCGCGCCTTGTAGTACTCCTCCTCGAAGATCAGCCACTCGATCAGGTCACAGCCACGCCCACCCAACTCCTCGGGCCAGGTGACCATGCCCCAGCGACCCTCGTTGAGGGTCGCCTCCCACTGGCGGTGCTGCGCAAAACCCTCGGCGGTATCGAATGACTGCAGCGGTACGGCGGGCACGTGCGCCGCCAGCCAACTGCGCACTTCCTCGCGAAAGGCTGCCTGTTGCTCGGTAAATACGAGATCCATGCCTGTGCGTCCTTAAAATTTCGCGTCGCGCTTCTGCACAAAAGCATCGCGGGACTCCTGGGAGTCGCCCATGGTGTAGGCCTCCAGCGTGAAACCCTGCTCCCAGCGGTACGTGTCTTCGAGGTTGCCGTCCTCGATGCCGGTAAGCGCCTCCTTGGCCAGTTTGACCATGGCCGGGGACTTCGCCGCGATCTTGCCGGCGATGTCGCGGGCGGCGGGCAGCAAATCCGCCAGCGGCACGACTTGTTCCACCGCGCCCAGCCGGTAGGCTTCCTGTGCATCGATGAACTCGCCGGTAAAGTACATGTAGCGCACCTTCTGCACCGGGAACATGCGCTGCAGGTGCGCGCCGCCCCCCATGGCGCCGCGGTCGATCTCCGGCACACCGAAGCGCGCGCACTCTGAGCAGATGATGATGTCCGCGGCACCGGCCATGCCGATGCCACCACCGAGCACGAAACTGTGCAGGGCCACAATGACCGGCTTTGGGTTGCGGTGAATCGCGCGGAACGTTTCGTAGTTGCCCTTGTTGACGTCCACGATGCGGGCCGGGTGCGCGGCCAGTTCCTTGATATCGACACCGGCGCAGAAGCCCTTGCCGGCCGCGGCGATGATAATGACGCGCACGTCGTCGTTGGCACCCAGCGCGTCGATCTCGGCGGCGATGGCGAACCAGCCGGCGCTGTCAAAGGCGTTGACCGGCGGGTGGTCGAGGATCATCTCGGCGATGCCGCCTTCGATGCTGGTCTTGAATGGCTTGGACATGGACTGTTTACTCCCGTGAATTCTCGGTAACGCGCAGGGACAGCAGGGTCAGGCGCTGTTCGGCTTCCCTGACTATGGACCGGACCAACTCCTCGCAGGGCAGCAGCTCGTCGATGACGCCCGCCACCTGACCGGAGGGCAGAACGCCGTGGGCGGGATCGCCGTCGACCATGGCTTTCTGGATTATCATCGGCGCATTGGCTGACATGATCGCCTGGGCAGCGGTCATGTCGTCATCCTTGCTCATGGCTATCGCGGACTTCAGCAGGCCAAACACCGTCGCGCCGGTATGCTTGCGAAATGCAAGCCCGTTGCGCAGGGCGATAATCAACTTGCGCAAGGTGCTCGCCTGTTCCAGGTCGGCGAGCAACTCATTCATGATCATGCGCTGGGGCAGGCCGTCCATCGCCCTGGAAACGATGATATCCGCCGGATTTTTGCAGTCGATGTAGCGCTGCAGCGTCGCGCGCGGCACGGGGCTCTCCTCGGTCATCAGGAAGCGCGTGCCCATGGCGATGCCGTCCGCTCCCCAGGCCAGGGCCGCGAGCAGGCCGCGACCGTCCTTGAAGCCGCCGGCCGCGACCACCGGTACCCTGTCGCCCACCGCGTCCACGACCTGTGGAATCAGCAGCGTGGTGGGCACCGCGCCCGTGTGGCCGCCGCCCTCCCCGCCCTGCACCGTGACCGCATCCGCACCCAGTTCCACGGCCTTGGTCGCGTGCTTGGGCAGTCCCACGGTGGGCATGCAGACCACGCCCGCGTCCTTCAGTTTCCTGATCAGCTCCGGGCCGGGCGAACGGGAGTAACTCACCGCGCGCACGCCGTGGCGGATGACCAGCTCCACGATCTGCTGGGCATTGGGCTGGTACATATGGAAGTTCACGCCAAAGGGCTTGTCGGTGAGTTCCCTGACCCGCAGGATGTCGCGCTCGATCTCGTTGGCCGGGATGGTGGCACCGGCCAGGAAACCAAAGGCGCCCGCGTTACAGCTACCCGCCACCAGCCGCGGGTCAGCGACCCAGCCCATGGCAGTCTGCACGATCGGGTATTGGCAGCCCAGCAGTTTGGTTAAACGCGTTTCAAGCATGTGCGGAGCCTCGTGTCACGCCGGCACCCCGGGAGGATTGTCCCTGATCTGCTGCGCCCGCTGGTTGTGCGGGTCGAGCGCGGCGATGATGTCCAGTTGCTCCCGCGTCGGCGCCTCGGTGGTGGGTACGGTGGCGGGAATACAGACCGGGTAGCCCGTGTTTTCCTGCACGACCTCGGCTGTCACGCCCGGGTGCAACGACACCAGGCGGATCTGGTGGTTCGGGCCACCGAAATCCATCACGCACAGGTTGGTGACGACCAGCCGGATGTCAATGTCGTCCAGGCTGTGTCCCCTGGGCAGGCGCGCCGGGTTGTAGCCGATGGAAGAGACAAAGTCGCACTCGCCCTCCATGAACACCCGGGTATTGTGTTCCGGTACAAAGAAACTGTTGGGATGGGAGATCGAATTCCCCGGAAAACCCGCGCGCCCAGCATCATGGTCTTGGGCTTCTCGTAGGTACCGCCGAGGGCGGAGGTGTTCGACTGGCCGTATTGATCGATCTGGGTGGGCCCGAGCATGGCGTGGCGCCTGCCGCTCCACACGTTGTCGAAGATGCGCGCAAATCCCATCCAGCTCTCGGTGGCGGGCACGAACCCGGCGGGGCGTTTGCCCAGCGGGTTGGGTTCGCTCAGCATCCAGGCCTCCGAGTCCGTCATCATCAGGTCGGTGTTGGTCGTCTTCATGGCGAGGCTGGCGGCCAGCCGCGGGATCACGCCAATACCGGTGGCCAGTACTTCGCCGTCGTTGGCAAAGGCCTTGCTGGCCGCGACGATACACAGTTCGGCCAGGGTGTAATCGGTTGCTGCTGTCATGGTGCGCGTCTCCCCGGACGATCAGTAAGTGGGTAATTCGATGCCGCGGATGGCGTCAAGGCCACCGACGTTCTGCTGGTACTCCTCCTCCGAAGCCCCCAGAAACCTGTCCAGATAGCCCTGGATACCGGTCTCTTCCTTCGCGGATGCGACATAGGCCTTGAAGTGGGGCACATCGAACCCGTAGAGAGGGCTGCAGGAGCTGGGGTGGGCGCCCCCGGGGATGGGGATGACGCCCGTGGTCATCGAGCGCTCCCAGTGCACCAGCCGCGCTTGGGCGGGATCGTGAAAATACGCCGTCTCCACCAGCTCGTCGCAGGAGACGAACGTCTTGTCCGCCGCGCGGGCAAACCAGTCGTCCATGTAATGGTCGGGGCCGGCGATCTGGCACACGCCGCGCACGTCAGCCCTGTCCGCATGGATCAGGGAAACATCCAGCTTCAGGGCGGGCATGGCGACCCACTCCTTGTCATCGTAGGGACTGTCGATAACCTTGATACCGGGATTCCTGGTGATGATATCGGTACCCAGGCCCACCTGTGTCGGGATGAAGGGAATACCCCAGCTCGCGGCGCGCAGCCCCAGCAGCATCATGCCCTCGTCGATCTCCATCACCTCGATGGACCCGCTCTGGCGAGCCTGGCGGAAGTAGGGCTCCAGCGGTATAAAATCCAGCGAGACAAAAGCAAACACCACCTTCTTCACCTTGCCCGTCGCGCACAACATGCCCACGTCCGCGCCGCCGTAGGACACGATCGTCAGGTCCCTGAGCTGCGAGCGCAGGATCTCCCGCACCAACGCCATCGGCTTGCGCCGGGGACCCCAGCCGCCGATCCCGATGGTCATGCCATCCCTGAGTTGCGCAACCACCTGCGCCGCCGTCATCTGCTTGTTCATCCTGTGCTTCCTTCCCTAACTGACGATCCGCGCCATGCGATAATCGTGTTTGACAAAATTGACGCCCAGCGTGCTTTGCGTGCCGCGCACGCCTTCGATGACACTGATCCGCTGGTGCACACACTCGGCCAGGTGCTCCGCGTTACGCACCATGGTGATCGCCAGGATATCGGCGCGGCCCAACATCACGCCGACGAAACCCAGCTCGGCGATCGCGGCCAGCTGTTGCGCCACCACCCGGGTCTGGCCGCTGCGCTCCACCTCGATCCAGATGTAAGCCAGCGCGGCATCCTTGAAACGGTCGATGTTGGTCACCGCCGTGATGCGGATCAGCTTTTCCTCCTCCATGCGCTTGACGCGGGCGCGCACGGTGCCTTCCGTCACGCCCAGTTGCTCGGCGATCTCGCGATTGCTGACCCGCGCGTCCCGCGACAGGCGCTCGACGATGGCCAGGTCTGCCCGGTCCAGGTTACGCCGCATGGAAGGGAACCCAGTCCGGCTGGTTCTTCAGTACGTCCAGCGCCAGCGCCGGCGTCAGCCTTCGCACCCCGGGTATCGCCCCCAGCTTGTCCGTGATCAGCTCGTTGAGCGCCGCCTGGTCCCGGGCTACCACGAGGATCTCGATATCCTGTGCACCGACCACCACGCTCACCGAAAATACCTCGGGAATGGCCGCCATGTCGCGGGCGACGGCTTCCGGCGAGCGCCCCTCCACCTGCACGCCGATGGCCAGCAACATGCCGTAGCCGGCCGCCTCGATATCCGTAACCGCCACCACCCGCATGGTGTCCGACTCTTCCATGCGCCGCACCCTGGCGCGCACGGTGTTCTCCGCGATGTCCAGCTCGCGGGCAATGGCGCGATAGGGCATGCGCCCGTCGCGGCGCAGCAGGCCGATGATAGCCTGGTCTGTCTCGTCCAGGTCGATATGCACTGACCGGGAGCGGGCGGCCACGTCATTCATAGTCAGGCCTTCCCCGCCAGCGCGGCCTTATCGACCTTGCCACCGGCGTTCATGGGCAGTTCATCGAGGAACACCACCGAGCGGGGCACCTTGTAGTTGGCCATATTGTCACGGGCCCACGCGATCACCGCCGCCTCGTCCAGTGACACATCCGCCGCCTTCACCACGAATGCGCGGGCCACCTCACCCATGCGCTCATCCGGGACACCGATGACGGCCGCCCGCGCGACGCCGGGCATATCGCACAGGATGTTCTCGATTTCCGCGGGATAGCAGTTGAAGCCGCCGACGATGAACATTTCCTTGATCCGGCCGGTAATGCGGACGTAACCGTCCTCATCCATCACCCCCACGTCGCCTGTCCTGAGCCAGCCCTCGGGGGTGATCGCTTCCGCGGTGGCCGCGGGATTGTTGAAATAGTGCTGCATCACGTTAAAGCCGCGGCACCAGATTTCCCCCACGGTGCCCGGCGTGACCGGCTTGCCCTCGCGGTCCACGCACTGCACTTCGGTGCCCTCCATGGCGCAGCCGGAAGTATGGGAAATCCGCTCGGCGCTATCGTCGGCGCGGCAGATAGACACCACCCCGCAGCTCTCGGTGAGGCCGTAGGCGGTCACGACCACCTCAAAGCCCAATTCCTCGCGCATCTGCCGCACCAGTTCCACCGGCACCGGCGCGGCGCCGGTGACGGCCAGGCGCAGGCTGGACAGGTCGTACTCCCTGCGCCTGGGGTGCGCGAGCAGCGACTGGTAGATGGTCGGCGGCCCGGGAATCATGGAGATCCTGTCCCTGGCGATCCGGGCCAGCACGGTGTCCAGGTCGAAGCTCAGCACCGGCAGGATATGGGCGCCACGGATAATCGCCGCCAGCCAGCCGGCCTTGTATCCGAAGGAGTGGAAAAAGGGATTGATGATCAGGTAGTTGTCGTCGCTGCGCAGGCCGACGGTCGCGCTCCAGGTCTCGAACGTGCGGATATTCTGCCCGTGGCAAGTCACCACGCCCTTGGGATTGCCGGTGGTGCCGGAAGTGAACAGGATATCGAGCGTGTCTGTCGGTGTCAGCGCGGACGCCCGACGGTTGGCCTCCAGCTCCGGCACCGCGTCGCCCGCCGCCAGGAACGATTCCCAGGACTGGCAGCCCGGCGCGGCGCCCGTCAGGAGGACGGTGCGCTCCAGCGATGGCAGGGCCTGGTGGGCAAGGAGCTCCGGATAGCGCACCCCCAGGAAATCGCCCACGGTGAACAGCATCTTCGCGCCACTGGCGCGCAGGATATAGGCGGCCTCGGGGCCCTTGTAGCGGGTGTTCAGGGGCACCAGGACCCCACCCACGCTCTGGGCGCCGATGGCGGCGATGATCCACTGGTAGATATTGGGAGCCCAGATGGCGACACGCTCGCCTTTTTCCAGCCCGGCGGCGATAAACGCCCGGGCAGCCCGCACCCTCGCGTCGTCAAGCTCGGCATAGGTCAGGCGCACCTCGCCATCGGTTATGGCCGGTTGCTCGCCGTATGCGTCCGCCGCGTCGGCGACGACCTGTGGCAGTGTTCGTGCTGGATAGGGCTGTTCGGGCATTCTGAGGGCTCTGCTCGCAGCTATATTTGGCTTGAGAAGATATAATAATCAGCTTGCGACCATAATTAAAGCTAATTTCGTAGAATAATTATAAATTTATTACGAATAATGCAAAGCGGAGACCGCAAAATCGCGCCGTGGCCTTACCGGGTGCCAGCGGAGCCACCGGCGGCCGCCAGATCGACCCCTGCCTCGCTGCCGCCAGCAACACGACAGGCAGTTATCGTTCCTGTAACTGCGGCTGTCCTCAGATACATTAATTTCCTGAGTCCAATAGAACAGCAAGCCCCGCCACTTGGTCCCAGCATGCTTCAGCGGGTTGCACCTCTGTAGCGTAGCGCTTCGTCGCTATCTGTCCGGCAGCGAGGGAACACCGGTAGGGTCAATCCCCACCAGACGACCTGTGTCGCGTGCGTCCATGTCGCCCGCAATACTCCTTGCATATGCAAATACTGAATTCCTCATCTACAATAAATCTTGACTTGACAGTCAGGAGGAAAAACAGATTAACCATAAAAACTATTCATTGTTCGGATATAGCCCTGGTGATTTCAACACCGACCAGGAAGGATAGTCGCAAAAAGTTGACAGTCCCGACGGAGAAAAGGACAGCGAGTTGCGACCTTGGCAGCGTATCAGTCGTAATTCCCTGCTTAAATCAGGCCGAGAGTTTGGGACATGCAGTGGCATCGGTGCTAAGACAGCGTGTGCCCTGCGAGATCGTGGTCGTCGACGACGGCTCCAGCATGGAACAAGCAATTTCTATCCGTCGAATCGGGGAGAGGTTCGGTTTGCGCGTCCTCGGCTTCAAGGCCTCCCGGGGACCGGCAGCGGCACGCAATTTGGGAATTAACGCTTCCGATACACAATTCATCGCATTTCTCGATGCGGACGACGTCTGGATCCCGGGCAAGCTACAGGCGCAACTGTCGCAAATGCATACGCGTGGCCAGGGTTTCACGTACACGAGGTATGCCAACGTGTCCGGGACCCGGGTCCGTGCGATGCCGGCTCCTGCTCGCTTGCGCAGAGACGACCTGTTGCGCAATACCGCCATCGGCTGCTCTTCGGTCGTTCTCAGTCGCCGGTTTATCGGTGAATCACGCTTTCCGGAGGCCCCGGATGAAGACCTCGCATTCTGGGCTACCTTGCTTGGCCAGGAACGAACGGCGTATCTGGCCGGCGGCGATATATATGTGCACAGGATGCTCGGGCGACGGCCCAGGAACAAATTCAATGCAGCCTGGCGCTACTGGCGCACATTGCGCGATACCCTGCACATTCCGACACCGGAAGCCATGACACACTTCATCCCCTACGCTCATCGGGCAGCACGCAAGCACTGGGTTCCCCTGATTCGCACAGAGTCCTCGCGCCGCACCATTGGAGAGCCTACTTGACGGATGCCCGACCCAAGGTCGCCTTGTTCTACGATGTGCGCGGCTGGGCCTTTCACAACGTCGCGCGAAGTATTGCCCGGGTCGGCGCCCGGGATTTTCAGTTCCAGCTGTTGGGTCGTGACGATTGGTTTGGAACACCGGAGATCGCTGCCAACGCCGTGCTGCAGTCGGACATCGCGGTCTTCCTTTGGCGCTTTGACCTGCTGGCATTCCTTGAGACCCTGGATGACGCAGCCTGGGCGAAGGTGACGGCACCCGGCAGGCCGGCCATTGTGACCATCGTCTACGACCATCTTTACCAGAGTGCGCAGGATCTGGCCCAATTCGGCGACCCGTTCAACCTGTCTGACGCGGTTGCCGCATGTTCGGAGCGCCTGCGCGCGGAATATGGGGAGCAACCGCATTTACCCGACATCAGCCATGTCGTCCCGGATGGCGTCGACCTGGGCCGGTTTTCGCCAGAGGGAAGGGCGCGCCGCACCGGCAGACCATTGCGCATAGGCTGGGTTGGCAACAGCGCCTGGGGCAGCACCGTCGGAACCGATCTTAAGGGAATGCATAGCGTTTTCCTGCCTGCGCTCGCCCGGTTGCGCGCGGCCGGCCTGGAGATGGAGGAGCGCGTGGCGGACCGCGCGGACCGGCAGGTGCCCTGGGCAGCGATGCCGGACTACTACCGGAACATTGATGTGCTGGTGTGCACCTCTGCCATCGAAGGTACCCCCAACCCCGTCCTCGAAGCGATGGCATCCGGCGTCGCCGTCGTCACCACTGATGTCGGGATCGTGCGTCAGGTTTTGGGACCGGCGCAAGAGGAATTCGTAGTGCACGGGCGCACACCGGATGCGGTGGCGGCGGCACTGGCCCAGCTGATCAGGGACCCTTCACAGGTAGAGCGACTGCAAAAGGAAAACTGCGAACGCCGCGCAACCCTCGCGTGGGAAAACCGCTGGCCACTCTGGCGCGACCTGCTGGTCGAGGCGATGGCCACTGCCAGTTCGCTCGAAGGGGCTTCGCGCACTGAATTGCTGCTTCAGTTCAGGTCACGCAGGCGCAGCAAGCTGGAACTGGTGCGACGCAAGGTCGCCAGCAGTCGGCTGACTTACCGGACCTACGAGACGGTGCGGGAACGCTGGCCCGGAGTGATACGAGTAGCGAAACGACTGCTTGCGTGGGAACAAACCTGACCATGGAATTCCTGGCCGGTACAGGCCGCCCGTTGTCGATGCCAAAACACGGGAGAACATCGTGAAGCGACTGCGTGTCCTGCTGTGCCCCGATACCCCCAAATGGAGCTACGACAATATTTGCGACCAGATCGTTCGCTACCATTCCGACAAGTTCGAGTTCGAGCGCTACTACATGGCTGGCTCGGTCGGTTACCCCGAGGTGTTTCTGAACCAGGTCTTCAACATCATGGACGAATTCGACATTATTCATTTTTTCTGGCGGGAAGATGTACAACATCTACTGAATCCCGAGATAGTGTTCAAGGCTGCAACACTGCTCAGGATGCCACCGGAGGAATTTTTTTCCAGAATCAGGCGCATGGTCATCACGGCATCTGTCTACGATCATCTGCTGCTGGAACCAGAGCACTTTCCATGGCGTGAGCGCGCTTTCTGGTTTGTCGATGGTTACTCAGTGTCATCCAATACGCTGGACGGGATCTACAGTGATATTAGTGTCTTTCCCGACCCCATCGCCGTAATCACTGACGGCGTTGACACGTTGCAATTTTCTCCGATAAACCTCGAACGACTCAGCGAACCAGACCGTCCCCTGCGGATCGGCTGGGTGGGCAATTCCAGCTGGGGCAACGACCCCGTGCGCGACGCAAAGGGGCTTAAGACCATCCTCATCCCCGCCATCGAGCAACTGCAGGCTGAGGGGCACGCGATCACGCCACATTTCGCCGACTCCATGGTCCGGATGCGGAATCGCGATGAGATGACCGAATACTACAGCGAGATCGATATTCTCGTATGTTCCTCAGAAATAGAGGGCACACCCAACCCGGTGCTGGAGGCCATGGCATCGGGTCTACCGGTGATTTCCACCCGGGTCGGCATCGTTCCCGAAGTATTTGGCCCGCTGCAATCAGAGTTCATTCTTACCGAACGGTCAGTCGACGCGACGGCGGCTGCATTGCGCCGCGTACTTGGTAACCGCAGTCTGCTGGTCGAGTTGTCTAACGAAAACCTTGAGCGAATCAAGGACTGGACGTGGGAGAAAACCACGCGGCGATGGTCCGATTTCTGGCAGGCGGCCGTGCGCCGCCACCAGGAGGGCCATCGCGGGCCACTCAAAGGCTACTTTTTGCGCGAGCGCTATGCCGCCTGGTACTCGGACCATGTCACCTACAAGGACGCCTGGCGTATCGCATCGGGCCCCACGCGCGTCAGGAAGGGATTGAAGAGAAGAGCCCTGGACTGGATCTACCGAACGCCCGGCCGCGCCGCATTGATCAACCGATTACGGGGTCGTTGATGCAGGCAGGATCCATGTACCGGCGATGGGCATTTTAGCTATGCGCACCGTGAAAACCCGATTCTTTGTACTTTTGATGCCCTGGGGCCGTGTCGGTAGTAATCTCGTGTCTGCATCTATGGACAGATCGCAAGAGGTTTACGTCGAAAATGAACCGACGACGCGGATCAAGACCGTCGGCAAGCAGAATCAGCTACCCCGGGATGAAATCGCCGCCCGGCAGCTTGAACATCTTGAACACTTTGTCAGGAGCCGAGACGGGAGGACGAGGGCAGCAGGACTGAAGCTCTCTCACCGTTCGCTCATCGAACCGCAACTCTACCTTGGACGCCTTTTAGAGCACGGCTTTGCAATGGTCCTGCTCTTGCGCGACAACTTTCTCAGGAGTGCGGTGTCCCAACTTCGGGCCGAGACCCGGGCAAAGAACCCCGACAAATATTCCCGTGAATGGGAAAACCCCTGGGCCGTATCGGTGCATGAGCCCAAGCCCGGCCCCATGCACATCGATGCTGAACTGGCTATCCGGGTTGCAGGTGAATTTGCGCATGCACACTCTGCTACGCTGGACAGCGTGGCCAGGGTATTTGGCCAGGACTGCCTGCTGATCGAGTACACCGAACTCGCCGCCGACCCCGCGCAGGTCCTGAGACGAATTTACAGTTACCTTGGGTTTGCGGGGCCAAAGAGTATCTGGCTCCCCTACCGCAAAGCGACCTCGGAAGACCTGAGCCAGGATATCACCAACTATGATGCATTCGAACGCAGGGTAAGGGACGCCGGTCTTGCCAGGTTTCTGCCTAACCAGCGATACCCCGGTGGTAAAAGGTAGAGGTCGCTCACACCGGCAACACTCCTGCTTGAATGGAGACTAAGCCCTGAGCCAGACGGGTGCGAGCTGCCGGATACTGGCAACCAGTTCACCGAGGCTGCGCGGTTCCGAAATCGTGATTTCGACTTCCTGCGCTGTTTGCGTGATGACATAGGTCGAAAAGTCCTCGGCTTTGTCACTGTGCAGGACCTTGCCGCCCACACAGTTAGATAATTTCGGGCGCGGACGTCCGTTCAGTCTCAGCTGGAAAGTTGCGCCGGGCTGCCCCTCAACACGGATACACCCTTCTTCCATGCGCACACTCCATCGATCCTCGAGAAAATGCTTGAGACGCCCGGTCGCGTCGCTGGCCGTCATAAACGTCAGCCAGGGAAACCTGTTACGCAATGACATGACCAACCGTTCAAAGCTCGAATAAAGCCCGGGAACCGCAGGCTGGTCGCGCCAGCCACGATTCGCGGGATTGCGCTGCTCGTGTCGCACGCCACGACCCTCGGGCGTGTCACAAACGTCGTCCGCATGCAGGAAATGCGTCCAGGCGCCAACTGCAGCTATCTGGCTTGCGGCGTCAAAGAGCGCTCTGTCAGTGCATTCGTAGCCCGCTGTGGCTCGTGGAATACAGAACAAGTTGCGGTTCCAGGGTTCGGGACCAAATTCACGATTGCCGCCGCGGTCTTCGGGCATGCCCATGTAATTGCCACAGATAGACTGCAGGCCGGGGATTGCAGCAAGCAGCGTAACCATGCCTGTCTCATCATATTCGTTGCCGGGTGGAGCGTAACTCGTGGGTAGCGCTCCTAGTCCGGCTTTCTCCCATGCCTCCAGTGCAGCGTGCAGGGACATCGCCATTGTCTCGGAGTCCGGCCAGTTTTCAGTCGCAAGGGAAAGATGATTAAAACCATGCAGCCCGAGTTCCGCCGGGGGCTGGGCCACCACGGCGGCAAAGCAATCGGTTGCCGGGTTGCCGGCGCCTGCCTGCTGTTCAGGTCCCCGCCAGGGCACGAAGGGCGGTTCCGTGCGGTTCGTGTAATCAAACAGGCAGAAACAGGTCAGGGGCAGTCGGTGCTTACGGGACAGCGCCAGCATGTCGGGGTACCAGACGCGACAGTAAAATTCCAGGCCTGACAGCTTTGGGTATTGCCGGGCCACGGCTCCGCGGAGTGTATTGTCCAGCGGCGCCGGAAAGTCATCGATCTGAACCGTGCCGACATTGGCAAGCGGCACTACGGAAACCGCCTGTAAACAGTTGAGCGTCTCGATGATCAATCCGCGCGCGCGTTTCTCGCACAGTAAGGTCGTGTTCCAGTACAGGACTCGGCCTTTATCCAAGATCCTGCGCCAGGCAACCCGCTTGCCGCTTGTGGTCGTCGCGATCGTTTCAACATCATGGGTTGGCCAAATATTGATCCCGGAATGATTGGGTAGATCAACAGCTTCCAGAGAAAGCCCCGCAAAGGCAGGTAGTGCTCGACCTGGGAAAACCAGTCCCTGTTCCTCAAAATCCGATCCGGCAAACGCAGGGAGAGAGTCCGGAGGCACAATACCGAACAGCTCGTAGAGAGCCGGATGAACACCGCGAAATATAACGCCGAGGCCGCCGCCGTTCTCCACGAACCGTATCAATTCCCCGGCGTCGCCAACATACAGTGCGGACAGTTTCTCCGCGCAGGTCAGTACGGCACTGAAGCGATCCAATGCCGGGAGCGATCGACCTGCAGCCAGATCGTGGGTTTCGTAATCGAACCGAGCATGATCCAAGGCCTTGCGGGTATTCGCAAATGCCTGTTCGCCAAATGCGTCAAGGCTATGGTGAATTACAAGCACACGCTGCGTAATAGCGGTCATGGTCGGCTTTTTTGTTTGCAGCAGAATATTACTCGCTAACAGGCTATGTCAAAAACGTTATTCGTAAAATGTATTATTTCACCCTGCAAATAGCCGCGACCATTTCACCATGGCGCCCCGGTAGAAACCTGGCGCTCACGCGCCTCCCTCGCACCGTCTGCTTGACGCCAATTTATTTGCTATGGCAATATCTGCCATCAATATATTTGCTTGGGCAGACAATTGCCGGGCGGACCCTATCATGACAACCAAGCACTACGATGCCGCCACGTTCAATTCACGCCAGAGCATCGGCTACCTGCTGAAAATGGCGCACATGCAGCTACAGGATTGCGCCAACGATGTCCTCGCGCCGCACGATATCAGCTTCGTGCAATGGCTCGTCATGCTGAAGTTACGCGAGGGCGTCGCCTCCACCGCCAGTGACCTGTGTCGCGCCATGCGGCACGACAACGGCGCGCTCACGCGCGTGCTCGACCAGCTCGAGGAACGCGGGTACCTCACGCGCCACCGGAGTGTGCAGGACCGGCGCGTCGTCGAGCTGCAGCTTACTGCAGCCGGTAGCGAGCAACTCGATGTCCTGCTGCCCGCGCTCATGGACCGGCTCAATCTGGTGCTGGGCGACTTCAGCACGGCCGAGTTCGCGGAATTAACCCACCTGCTCAACAAATTGATGGCGTGCCTGGGGGACCACGCCGCCGGCTCGCAAACGAGTCCCTAATGAAACTGGCCTTGTCTCCATCGCTTTGCGCCGCCCTCGTGGCGACACTGGTGCTGTCCGGCTGCGTGTCCCCACCCCCGGACGAGCCGCGTCTCGCGAGCGTCGACGGGCGGGCACTCGGACTATCCGGCCCTCCCTCGCAGGTCGCCGACCAGCACTGGTGGACGGCATTCGACGACCCACCAGTTGAACCGGCTTATCGAGGATGCGCTGGCCAACAATCCCGGCCTCAGCGAGGCCCTGGCGCGCGTGCGCGGTGCGCAGGCGCGGGCGCAGGCTGTCGGTGCGACGACGCAACCGTCGGTGACGCTGGACGGCGACGAGGTGCGCCAGCGGTTCTCCGAAAACTTCTATATTCCACCACCCTACGGCGGCAGCCAGTACTGGGTGGGGCAGGTCACCGCAAACCTGAACTGGACGCTCGATTTCTGGGGCCGACAGGCGGACCTGATCAGGCAGGCGAACCTGCAGGCGCGGGGGGCTCTGCTCGACCAGGCAGCGGCGCGTCTGGCGCTTTCCGGCGCGCTCGCGCAAACCTATTGCGACCTGTATCGCGCGTACGCGCTGGCGGATATCGCGACGCAGTCCGAACAGCAACGCACCACCCTGCTCAAACTGACCCGGGATCGCGTGCGCGCGGGGCTTGATTCCCAGCTTGAGGTCAGGAACGCCGAGGCGTTGCTGCCGCAGGCACGGGCGGCGAGGCTGCAGGCCGAGAGCGCCCGGGATCTGGCCGTCCATCAGCTTGCGGCCTTCAGCGGCCGCGGCGCCGACGCCTATGCGAGCATCGTCCGTCCGCGGCTGGTAGCGGACGCGGCATTGCCGTTGCCGGAGCAATTGCCAATCGATTTACTCGCGCGCCGCCCGGATGTGCTGGCCGCGCGCGCGCGGGTCGATGCAGCCACGGCGGGGCGCGCCGGGGCCCGGGAGGCTTTCTACCCCGACGTCAGCCTGCGGGCGTTCGCCGGCTACCAGTCGCTGGACCTGGATAACCTGTTCGATGCCGGCAGCGGCGTTTGGGGTATAGGACCGAGCATTCACCTGCCGCTATTCGATTCGCAACGCCTGCGGGCGAACTATCTCGGGGCCACGGCGGAACTCGACGCGGTCATTGCCAGCTACAACCAGACGGTACTCAATGCCGTTCGCGAGGTCGCCGACCAGATCACGCTGAGCCAGTCGCTGGCCTGGCAACTGGCGCAGAGCCAGCTCACCCTGGACGCCAGCGAGGCGGCGTATGCGCTGGCGCAGCGACGCTACGCAGCGGGCCTGACGTCGCAAATCGTGGTCCTCGACGCGGAATCCCGGGTGCTGAACGCCCGGCGCGACGTCGTGTCCTTGCGCACCAGTCTCGCCATCGCGCATATCACGCTGCTGGTGAGCGTCGGCGGCACGTTCGATCCATCCACGCCGGACACGGTGACAGTCGCCGGAGCACTCCAATGAACACACCGACAGCCCCATCTCCCGACCCCGCAGCGCCAGACAAGGTGACGCGCCGGCGGCGCCTGCTGCTCGTCGCTATTCTCGTCACGCTCGGCATGGCCGCCTCCGGCGGGTACTGGCTGCTGCATGGCCGCTACTACGAAAGCACCGACGATGCGTACGTGTCGTCCGATCTCGTGCAGATCAGCAGTGAAGTAGCTGGTACCGTCACCGCGGTATACATCGACGACACCCAGTCTGTCGGGCGCGGACAGCTGCTGGTTGAACTCGATCCGGCCGACGCCATGATCGCCGCCGACGCCGCCGCCGCCGAACTGGCCCTCACGGTGCGAACCGTTCGTGGCCTGTTCTCAAAGAGCAGCAGCCTGGAGGCGCAGATACTCAGCAGCCAGATCTCGCTGCAGGCGGCGCGGGATGACCTCAAGCGCCGACTCGAGGTCGCCGCGGAAGGCGGGGTTTCGACGGAGGAGCTACAACATGCGCGCGACCGCGTGGCCCAGTTCGAAACGCAGTTGGCGACCGCCCAGGAGGAACTGGCCATCAACAACGCCCAGATCGAGGGCACCTCCGTGGCGGATCATCCGCGGGTGCTGGCTGCCGCCGCCCAGGTTCGCGCAGCCGCACTGGCATTGAACAGGACCAGGATTACCGCGCCGGTCGGCGGCACCGTCGCGCGCCGCAGTGTGCAAATCGGCATGCGCATAGCCCCCGGCACCCCTTTGATGGCGGTCGTGCCGCTCGCCAGCGCCTGGGTCGACGCAAACTTCAAGGAAGTGCAACTCGAACACCTGCGTATCGGCCAGCCGGTTGAATTGCAAGCCGACATGTACGGGAGCGATGTCATCTACCACGGTCGCGTCGCGGGACTCGGGGCCGGCAGCGGCAGCGCCTTCGCCCTGCTGCCGGCGCAAAATGCCTCCGGCAACTGGATCAAGATCGTACAACGGGTTCCGGTGCGCATCGAACTCGATCCGACGGAAGTGGCGGCGCATCCGCTGCGTGTCGGCCTCTCCATGGATGTCAGCGTGGACGTACACGACACCTCGGGCTCGCTGGTGACCACGCAAATCCGGTCGGAGCCGCAACAGGTGCCGATGTCCGGCGAGCAGGACGCAGCGGTGGACCGGATGATCGCGAACATCATCGCCCGCAACGGCGGCCTGGCCAAACGGCGACCGTCGCGCCGTGAGTGAAGCCGTCGCCAGCCCGGCATCGCAGGTCGGCGCGCGCGGCCTGGTCGCGGCCGCGCTCGCGCTCGGTACCTTCATGCAGGTACTGGACACCACTATCGCCAACGTTTCGATCCCCACCATTGCCGGCGACCTGGGCGTCTCGGCCGACCAGGAGACCTGGGTAATCACGTCATTCGCGGTGGCCAACGGCATCTGCGTGCCGCTGACCGGCTGGCTGATGCAACGCTTCGGCGTCGTCCGCGTTTTCGTGCTGTCGGTACTGCTGTTCACGGCGGCCTCCTTCCCTCTGCGCCATATCCTGGAGCCTGACTTCGCTGATCGCGTTCCGCGTGTTGCAGGGGGCCGTATCCGGGCCGATGATTCCGGGGTCGCAAGCGTTGCTGCTGTCCCTGTTCCCCCCACAGAAGGCCGGCACCGCGCTGGCGATCTGGTCGATGACGACCCTGGTGGCACCAGTCTGCGGGCCCATCGCGGGCGGCTATATTTCGACAACTATGCCTGGCCGTGGATTTTCTACATCAATGTGCCCGTGGGTATCCTGTGCGCGTTCGTGTGTTGGCAGGGACTGAAACACCGTGAGACGCCGACGCGCAAGCTGCCGGTCGACGTCATCGGCCTCCGGGTTGCTGATCGTCTGGGTGGGCTCGCTGCAGATCCTGCTCGACACCGGCAAGGATGCCGACTGGTTCTCCTCTGGCACTATTGTCGCGCTGGCGATCATCGCGTTGGTTGGTTTCGTCGTGTTCCTTGTCTGGGAATTGGGTGAGAAGTACCCGATCATCGACCTGTCACTGTTCCAAAATCGCAATTTCACCCTCGGCACCCTGGTATTCAGCCTCGGTTACGCGCTATTTTTCGGTACCGTTGTGCTACAGCCGCTGTGGATGCAAACCTGGCTGGGCTATAACGCGACCTGGGCCGGATTCGTCGCCGCTCCCAGCGGCGTGATGGCGATCGTACTCTCCCCGTGGATCGGCAAGTACATCAACAAACTGGATGCGCGCCTGTTTGCCACCGTGGCGTTCGTATTTTTTGGGATTTCCTACTTCATGCGTTCGGGCTACACGGCTGACGCCAGCTTCATCGACTACATGCTTCCACTGGTGGTCCAGGGTGTGGCGATGTCGATGTTTTTCGTCGCCATGCTGACGATCCTGCTCGATGGTGTAGAGGAATCCCGGGTGCCGGCTGCGTCGGGCCTGTCGAACTTCGCACGCATCACCGCCGGTAGTTTCGCCGCCTCCATTGTCACCACCGTCTGGGACCGCCGCGCCGCGCTGCACCAGTCCCAACTCGCCGGAGGGACCAGCTTGTATGACCCGGCCTTGCAAAGTTCAATAGCGACGCTGCAGTCCAGCGGCTTCAGCGAACAGCAGTCCTTCGGCGTATTGGCTCATACACTTGGTAGCCAGGCGTACCTGATGTCAGCACTCGACATTTTCTGGATAGCCGGATGGTTGTCGTTTGCCGTCATCGGCCTGCTGTGGCTTGCGCGGCGGCCAAGGAGCAAGGCACAAGCCGTCGCCATCGACTGAGCCGGGGTTTTTGCACGCCCCCCCTTACTCCACATTGCCGCAATCATCCGCGACCCATTTCGACACTGTTTCATTGGTCACGGTGGCGTTGTCCGTCTTCATTAGCAATGTGAATTTCACACTCTCACGCGACAGGGCATCAATCTTCATCACACCGTGGTGGGCGTCGGACCCGGTGCAATCGATTTTGTACTCGGCGTGCGCGGCTGTCGCGCTGACGATGGTGTTCGTACAATTTTCGTTGTCTTCATTATCAAAGGGCTTGTTGAGATCTTCCTTGGTGATGCAGGTTTCTTCCGTGATGGTCTCCGGGCCCGCTGACTGATGCGCTTTCATGGCAGCTTCCAGTTGCGCGCGCTGTTCCGGCGGCATATTTTTCAGCGCCTCGGCCGGCACCGGCATACCACTGATCGTGGTGGTGGAGGTGTTGGTCCAGAGGCCCGGCTTGATATCGAGCGGTTCCGCATGGGCCGATAGTGCAAACACCAGCAGGATTGCGCCGACTGGCTTGCTTGGTTGTGAGGTCATAACATTGCCGCTCCTTGATTAGCCGAACTGGAATAGTGCGGTCACCGGCAGCAAGAGTAGCGTGTGTTCGGCACTTGCGCTATTCATAGCTGAGGTCCGTCGCCTTACCGCGAAACACCCTGAAAACGAAGGCGGAGTAGAGCAGTATGACCGGCAGGGTAATCGCCACGCCGTAGAAGATGAACTGCAATGAATCGGTTGCCGCCGCCGCTTGGTACAGGTTCATTCGCCCGATGATGATGTCCGGGTAGATGCTGTAGGCCAGGCCCAGTGCGGCCATCAGGCAAATCAGCACCAGCGCGGCATAGACCAGACAGCTATAGCGCGTGCGCAGGACATCGGGCCGGCGCAATACCCAGTGCAGTCCGACATAGGCCAGGGCGCAGCTGACGGGAATCGGCAGCAAGCCGATAGCGCTGGGCAGGCTGAACCAGCGCGCGGCGATTTCAGAACTCACGATGGGCGTGGCTATGCTCACCAGCAACAGTGCGACGGCCATCGGCAGCAGGGCGACGCGCCCCCAGCGCACGGCCTTGTCGAACAGCTCTCCCTCGGTTTTTATCAGCAGCCATCCGCAGCCCAGCATGACATACAGCGCGGGCAGCGTCAGGGCGATCAGTGCGGCGAACAGGTACCCGGTAAGATTCTCCTGCAGCCCGGTGATATACGCTCCCAGCATCCACCCCTGGGCCATCGCGGCGACCAGCGAGCCGCCGAAGAAGGCCCGGTTCCAAAGCTGCTTCCGCGCATCCCCCGCCTTGACCCGAAAATCGAATGCGACCCCGCGCAAAATCAACCCGAAGAGCATGATCGTGACCGGGATGTACAGGGCGGTAAGGATTATCCCGTGGGCTTTCGGGAAGGCGATGAGCAGTATGCCGACACCCAGCACTATCCAGGTTTCGTTCGCGTCCCAGAAGGGGCCAATGGCGGCGATCATGGTGTCCTTTTCGGTAGCCGACGCCAATGGCAGCAGGATGCCGACACCCAGGTCGAAGCCGTCCAGAATCACGTAGAGCAGCAACGCCAGGCCCATCGCCATGACGAAGAATACCGGCAGGAACTGTTCCACTAGCGAGCCTCCCCTGCGAGCGCCGCACCACGGTAATTATGCAGCAGCGTCAAGGACTGTGCCGGCTTCGACGCCAGGTACCGCAACGCCTGGATATAGGACACCAGCAGGAAGACATACAAGCCGATATAGCCGAACAGGGTACCCTCCAGCGTCGCGCTGGCGTGATCGGCGACGACATCGGCGGAGCTCAACAGGCCATACACGATCCACGGCTGGCGGCCGATCTCGGTCACATACCAGCCCGCGAGCGTGGCAATCCAGCCGGAGAACGTCATTGCCGACAGCGCAAACAGCATTTTGCCACCCACGCTCCCGACCCTGATGAACTGCCAGGCGCCGACCCAGGAAACCAGTAACATCAACACGCCCATTCCGAGCATCACCCTGAACGCCCAGAATACCGGCGCCACCGGCGGGTGCTCCCCCGTGAATTCGTTCAGCCCCTGTACCTCTCCATCGGCGCTGTGGGTCAGGATCAGGCTGGCGGCGTAGGGAATCCTGACCGCAAACCGGGTCGTGCGCGTCTCCTCGTCCGGCCAGCCGACCAGCGTGAACGCGGCGCCGCGCTCGGTGTCCCACACGGCTTCCATGGCGGCGATCTTGGCCGGCTGGTGCTCGAGCGTATTGAGGCCGTGCTGGTCGCCAATGAAAATTTGCAGCGGGGTGAGCAGCGCCGCCATCAACACACCGGTCCTCATTACCATCGCCGTTGCCGGGCCGTCGACGCCCAGACGGGTGCGCCAGGCGCTGACCCCCGCTATCAGGAACGCGCTGGTCAGGAAGCTCGCGGTCATCATGTGGAAAAAGCGGTAGGGAAAAGAGGGATTGAAAATAATCTGCAGCCAGTCGTCCGCATAAAACACGCCCTCCTCCACGCTGAAGCCGGCAGGCGTCTGCATCCACGAGTTGAGCGCCAGTATCCAGAACCCGGAGATAGAGGTACCGACAGCGACGATGGACGTGGCGATGAGATGGACCCGGTTTGAGACCCGGCTTTTACCGAAGAGCATGATGCCCAGAAAAGAGGCTTCCAGGAAAAAGGCCGTCAATACTTCGTAACCCAGCAGCGGCCCGGCAATGTTGCCCGCCCGCTCCATGAAGCCAGGCCAGTTGGTACCGAACTGGAAACTCATGGTAATGCCGGATACCACACCCAGAGCAAACGTGAGCGCGAATATTTTCACCCAGAAGTAGTATGCGTACTCCCAGGCCTGGTTCTTCGAGAGAGTGAAGCGCACTCGAAAATACAGCAACACCCACGCCAGCCCGATAGTGATACTGGGAAACAGGATGTGGAAGCTGATATTGGCCGCGAACTGGATGCGGGCAAGTACGAAAGGGTCCAATTCCATCTACATCTCCAGACGTCCGCCGTTACCGGCGTTCACATGCTGCGCCTCAGGCGGCTGACCGGTGCTGCGCCTTTCTCTCGATAATGGTCGCCACCCGTTTGCCGCGTTTGGCTTGCGCCGGTCCGCGTCCGCTGCCGGTACGGCGAATTTCCGCGTCCAGGGCGGCATCTGTTTGCGGCGCCGTGCGCAGCCAGTGAGCCGCGTCGACCTCGAACGCATGCAGGATGCCATCCAGCGTACGGCCGATCTTCGTCGTGGTCGCGATCACCGGAATCCTCGGCCAGGTGGCCCGCTCACCCGCCCGGATCAAGCCCGCCATTTCTTCCTCGGACATCATCTTGAGCAGTTTTCCCAGGCTCGACAGACCGTAGCCGGGAAAGATATTGATATCGGCGGTAAACTGCTGGTCCAGCAGTGAGTTGGCCACATTGAGCGCCGTGCCCAGCTGCGGTCCCACCCTGCCGTAGCGCTGGAAGAAATCGAGGTAACCGCGCACCACTTGCTTCGTGGCCGCCACGGATGCGTCCGCAATAATTTTCCGCAGGCCCGGTCGCTCGCTGGGTTCGCGACCGAGCCCCGGCATCACCTGCGAGACGATGAAGTGATTCACTCCGTACAGGCGTGCGAGGCGCTTGGCGGGCAGGTCCTGCGAAAAGGAGCCGTCGATCCAGCGGCGCGACGGCAGGTACGGCTTGATATCGCCGTCGGCATTGCGCGCCTCCAGCTGCACCGGCGCGAACACGCCCGGCAGCGCGGTGGATGCCAGTACCGCCGAGCGCAGCGTGACATTGGGCGAGGCGATGTGGTTCAGGAGGCGCGAGTTCTGGCGCGGTTGCGCCGGCGAAATCGAGATATTGATGCTGCGCCCGGTTTTTTCGTAGGCCTCCCTGAACGTCATGTCGGGGATCAGCCTGGCCATTTCCCGTTTGATCGAGCGCATGTCGATCTGCTTGCCCATACCAAACCCGATCTTGATATTGTCGCGATTTTCGGTCAGCGCCCGCGCCAGGTAATTGTTCTCGAACAGCGCCAGGAACTCCACATCGCTGCGGGACCCGACGATGGCAGCGACGAACGCACCGGCACTGGCGCCGGAAATCACCACGGGACACAGTTTCTGCTCTATCAGCGCCTTGAGCACCCCGAAGTGAAAATAACCCAGTGTGCCGCCACCACTGAGCATCAGCGCCGAGCGGCCATAGCAGTGGCTGGCAATCTGGAAGAACTCGATGCGGTCCACCCAGGGGATACCCTTGAAGCGGCGCGGCGACAGGTACTCCAGCGCCCCGCAAATTTCGTCAATGTACTCGCTGATCAGGACTTTGGTACCCGTCTTCGCCTTCTGGTAGAGCTTGGGGTTCCCCATTCCGGCCATGTTGCCGTGTATACCCTCGCTGAGCGCGAACAACAGGCCGTGATCATCGCCCTTGCGCCGCAATTTGCGCAGTCGCTGCAGGCGCGTGTTGATACTGGTGGCGTCGTACAGGGGTGATTCCTGCTTCGCCCGCCATACGTCCCGCCCGGTCAGTCTGTCGTGGGCTTCGGCCAGTTCGCGCCACGCCTGGAAACTGCTCGCCGCGGCGAGTGCGTCGTCCAGCTCGCGCAGGGCTCGGCGCTTTGCGGTGTTGATTCTCGTGGTCATAGTGGGCACCAACCTGACTGCCGTGGGAAATTAGGGCGTCCAGTGACGTCGCCAGCGCGGCTCACGCGTCGCGTTGCATTCGAACCGTTTTGCATCTTATCCCTCCAGGATTATATACGCCACGAGGGGTTCCCGGACCTGCGCTGCGCGGGCCGGGGGATGCGCCAGGCAACACCGCGCTGGCCAGCGGCACCGGCGTTGTAGTATTACTGTAACGCAACGCGCCCGGGGCGCTTTGCGCGGGCTCCCCCCTGCACCCGCGTCGATCCGACAGGCGCTGCGCACTTTCGCGGACAGTGCCACTAAACAGGTAAACCCCATGTACAACCCACCGCTCGTTCCCCATGACTTCGAACTGCCGCATGGTCCTGGAAACCGCCCGCATGCGCCTGCGACCACTGACCATCCACGATGCTGTGAAAGATTACGACGCGGTGATGACCAACAGCGAACGGCTGCGCACCGTGTTCAGGCCCGGCGGCCAGTGGCCATTGGGCCTCACGCTGGAACAGGATATTGTCGAGCTCGGCTGGCACCAGACCGAGTTCCAGTTGCGCACCTCCTTTGCCTACACGGTCACCAGCCTCGACGAGACGCAAATCATGGGCTGTCTATATCTACCCGGCGCACAAGCCGGGCTACGACGCGCAGGTCACACTCTGGGTGCGCCAGTCGCGTGTCGAGGAGGGATTGGACGAACACCTCTTCGCCACGGTGGAGGCCTGGTTGCGGGAGCGCTGGCCGTTTACCCGCGTGGCCTTTCCCGGCCGACGGATTTCCTCTCGAGCAGTGGCGAGGCGCTCTGAACAAGCTCGCCGCGGCGAGCAGGCCCTGTTCCCGTTCTGGCGCGCCAGGGCCAACGCACCGCTGTCACGCAGTTGCAGCCAGCAGTGATCTGGCGGCGGCGAAAATCGCCGCTGTTTCCAGCGGCAACCGGCCGGGTCCGCCGGCGATATGGCCGTAATCGGAGTCAGCACGATCAACCTGGCCCCCAATGCTGCGCGTCGATCCGTGCATCCGCCGCGGTGAAGTAGAGATCCGTGCTGCCGGGCATCGGGATTGCAGAGGCAACCCAGTGGCGCGGTTTCGGTGCCGGCAGCTCGCGTAGCCTGCCGGTGCCGGTGCCGGTGCCGGTCACGTCCGCCCGCTGCCAGGTGTCCAACTGCACGAGCAGGTCGTTGGCGTCCTGTTCGAGGTGGTCCGCGATCCAGTAATCGATCAGCGCTTCGATCGACGGGAAGCCCAGATTCTCGCAGAGCCCGTCGCGGAAAACGCCTGGCTGTAGGCCCAGCTGGCATAGACCCGGGCAAAGGCCCACAGGCCGCAAACAGGCGGCGCGTCATACTTCGCCGCCGGCGAAGTCCTGGTCGGCCCTGAGCGCGCTGGCCACGCCGTCGAGAACACGCGGTTGTGGGGTAGCATCTGGTGGTAGCGCACACGGCCAGCACACTGCCAACGTCCCGCGGGTAGCTGGCGCCCCATTGCAGGGCCTGCAGTCCACCCATCGACCAACCCATCACCAGCCTGGGTCCTGCGCCCTGAAACCGTGCCGCAAGCAAGGCTCGCTGCGCGCGCACGTTGTCGGCGAGTGAGATGCGCGGGAAACCGGAGCGCCCCTGTGGTCCCGGGGTGTTGCTCGGTGAACTCGATTCGCCCGCACCGAACAGGCAGGGGATGACCACGCAGAATGCGCCGGGACTGACGGGGCTCGCGGGGTGATCGACCCAGGCGCGATTACCGACACCCCGCCCGCCGTAATACGTGGGCATGATTACCAGGTTGTCTTTTGGTGCATTCAGCGCACCAATTTGGTGGTAGTGCAGACGGGCCTGCCGCAGCACCTCGCCGGATTGCAGTGGGAAATCGCCCAGTTCGAAGTCGTGTTCGCTCCAGGCACGCCGCAAATTCACTGTGTTGCCCTCCCGGCCCCGCTCGGGCCCGATTAAACATGCATCTTGGCATGTTTCTTGAATACACAGATGCAAGAAGTATTCCCATCCCCAGGAGCGAGCATGGACATCGAAAGCATCAAACAGGACTGCCTTGAGAAAGGTGTCAAGTATGGCATTGCCAGTTACGTGGACATCCACGGTGCCAGCAAGGGAAAATTCGTACCGGTCAATCACTTCAAGCAGATGTTCGCCGGGTCCGAGTTGTTTACCGGCGCCGCCCTTGACGGCGTCCCCCAGGCCATTTCCGATGACGAGGTGGCGGCCATGCCCGACCCCCACTCCATGCAGCAGTGCCAGTGGAATCCGGAACTGGCGTGGTTCGCCAGCGACCTGTACCTGCACGGCAAACCGTTCGAAGCCTGCTCCCGCAGCATCCTCAAACGCCAGCTCGACAAGGCTGCCGCGATGGGATTTACCTTCAACCTGGGCATCGAAACCGAGTTCTTTATCCTGCGGCGAACGCCGGACGGCGGGGTCGCGCCGGTCAGCGATCGCGACACACTGGGCAAACCCTGCTACGACGTCCCCATCATGATGGACAATATCGCGATCCTCGACGACATCGTGCAGGCGCTGACATCCATGGGCTGGGGCGTTTACTCCTTCGATCACGAGGACGCCAACGGCCAGTTCGAGATCGATTTCAATTTTACCGATGCCCTGACCATGTCCGATCGACTGGTGTACTTCCGCCTGCTCGCCAATGAAATTGCCCGCAGGCACGGCGCGTTTGCCAGCTTCATGCCGAAACCCTTTGCCGATCGCACCGGCAGTGGTGCGCACTACAACATGTCTCTGGCGGACCTGAATACGAAGGAGAACCTGTTCAGCCCGACGTCAGGCAAGGACCTCTACGAATGCGGCGTATCTACCCTGGCCTACCAGTTTATCGGCGGCGTGCTGCGTCATGCCAAGGCGATCAGCGCCGTGGTCGCGCCCACCGTCAACAGCTACAAGCGCCTGGTGCGCAAGGGCAGCATGTCGGGTTCAACCTGGGCTCCCGTCTTCTGCTGCTATGGCAACAATAACCGGACCAACATGCTGCGCATTCCCGGCGCCGGCTCCCGTGTCGAGTGCCGCGCGCCCGACATCGCCTGCAATCCTTACCTCGGTGCCGCCCTGATGCTCGCCGCGGGCCTGGAGGGAATCGAGCAGGGAATCGATCCGGGCAAACCACATCGCGAAAACATGTACGACTACAGCGATGCGGAAATTGTGAAGGCCGGCATCGAGTGCCTGCCGAAAACCCTGTCGGAGGCCACCGATGCCTTTGCCAGCGACCCGCTTGCGCACGCTGTGATGGGGCCGGCCATGCACGCCGCCTTCGTGGACTTCAAGCGGGACGAGTGGGACAGCTACCACAACACGGTTTCCGACTGGGAAATCGCGCGCTACCTGCGACTGTTCGGCTGAGGCCAACGCCGGGCGCATGCGCACCGGCGCGGCGGTTGCCTTTGCGGTTCCAGGCGCTACACTGGGTTTTTTCAGCCGGCGAAGCCGCCCATGCGAAGAACCAAGGAAGACGCCGCCAAAACCCGGCAACGCGTTATCGATGCGGCGTTGAAATTGTTTGGGCAGCGCGGTTACAGCGGCACGACCCTGCGCCTGATCGCGGACGAGGCCGGCTGTTCGCGCGGCCCGATCTACTGGCATTTCGCCAACAAGGAAGAATTGTTCGAGGCGATCCTCGCCTACTCACAGGTGCCGCTGGAACGGCTGGTTGAAATGTACCGGCTCGCGCAGGACCCGATCGACCCGGAAGCGGTCGCAGGGGAGTTTGCCCGACGCTGGTTGCGACTGCTGCTCGAGGATCGGTATTTCCGCCAGTCCTTCGAAATTTTTCTCAACAAGACGGAGTTCACCGAAGCCGTCTCGAAAACACTCAAGCGCGAACGCGCCCTGACGGCGTCCCTGATCTCGACGTTCACGGAACTGGTTGAGCGCTCCCGGCTGTTGCGGGGGGTCCAGCCGGCGCAGCCCGCCCAGACCGTGGCCCTGTCGATGTACGCCTACCTCATGGGTATCACGCAGAGCTGGCTGTTCTATCCACAGGTCGCCAACCTCGAGGACAGTCTGGAGTATTTTGTCGCCGACTTCCTGCGCCTGCTACGCGCAGGCGAGTGACTGCGAGCGCATCAGCTGCCGGATGGTCTTCTCCAGCACCCGGTATTCACCGAGGTCGAGAATGGCGTCGCGGTCATCGCTGCGCCGTTCGAAGTTCGGCCGGATCGTTTCAAGAATCCTGCCCGGCCGTGTACCCATGAAAAACACCACGTCCGCGAGATAGAGCGCCTCCTCGATATCGTGTGACACCATCAAGACCGTGGTGCGCTCCTTCCTGACCACCTCCAGCAGCAGGCTTTGCATCTGCCAGCGCGTTTCGGGATCCAGCGCACCAAAGGGCTCATCCATCAGCAGCACCGCCGGGTTGCTGGCCAGGCTGCGGGCGATCGCCACCCTTTGCTGCATACCGCCCGACAACTGGTGCGGATAGGCCTTCTCGAATCCGCCCAGCTTGACCGCCTGGATGAAGTGATCGACCACCCCCTCCCGCAGCGTCAGGCTTTCTCCGCGATGCGCGGGGCCAAAGGCCACATTTTGCTCCACCGTGAGCCACGGGAAGGAACTGTAATCCTGGAACACCATGCCCCGATCCAGGCCGGGGCCATTGATCGCTTTACCGGCGACGAGAATCTCGCCCTCCTGCCGGGATTCCAGCCCCGCGATCAGCCGTAGCAGCGTTGACTTGCCACAACCGGAGGGTCCCAGCAGGACCCCGATCTGGTTGTTGCTCAATTCGGAAATTGATATCGCTCAACGCCAGCAGGCGCTGTCCGGAGTTGAGCAGGAAGGTCTTGTTGACACCGGCGACCTGCAGCCCCGGGACCCGGATTGCCGGAGCGAGTCGGTCACAACTTCAGCGCCGCCGCCAGCGGAGCGGTATCGACGCCCGCGGACATCGGCATCTTCTTCTCCACGAATCCGAACTTCAGCCACCAGTCGGTGGTGATATCCCAGTGCTTCTTCATGCCGTCTGCCGCGATGTTGAGCGGCAGGGTGCCCGGTTTCAGGCCCATGAAGATGGCCGCCTGGTCGATATCGAACACGAAGATACCGCCCTTCTTGATCTGGCCGTCACTGCCCAGTACGCGTTCGACATCGGCGACCGAGAACTTCAGGCCATCGGCAATGATCTTGTTGGCCTCGGCGGTGTGGGTTTTCCAGAAGGCCACCGCGTTGAAATAGGCGCGGACCAGTTTGGCGGCATCCTCAGGACGCTTTTCGATGAATGCGGTGCTCATGTACATCGCATCACCTAGCATCGCCGTGGTGATGTACTTCGCTTCGGTCGAATCAGCTGCCACCGTCGCGCCGGGCATGGCTTCAAGCACCTGGGAGCCAAAGGGTTCCCAGAATTCGGCCGCCGCCGCCGTTCCGCCGACCATCGCGCCGACAGCGTCGTCCATGATCAGGTTGGTAAAGCTCACCTCCTCGATGCCGACCCCGTTATCCGTGAGCCATTCGGCCATGAATATCTGTGTGAGCCCGCCCTCCAGCACGGCCACGGTCTTGCCCTTGAGTTGCTCGGCCCTGGTGATGCCCGGCGCCAGGATGATCTTGTCGGTGCCGTAGGAAGGGTTAGTGTAGGTGACCAGTTTGATGCCCAGGTCCTTGTCCGCGGCAATCGGCCCGTACTCCGCGGTGCTGGAAGTGGCGTCGAGTTCACCTGCGGTCATCAGCCCAAAGCTCTGGTAGGGGTCCTCGATGATGCTGATATCCAGATCCAGACCCTCGGTGAGGCCTTTTTCCTTGGCGACAAACCAGAAGCCGTAACCGGGCCAGGAAAACAGCGAGAGTTTCACGGTGTCGGCACTGTGTGCCGCGCACCCCAGAACCAGTGCCAAGGCGGCGATGCCGTATCGTATCAAGCGCATGAAGTTTACTCCTCAGTAAAGTGGGTACTGCTAGGTCCTTCTTAAATACCTGAAAGCGCCCCGGTGCAGCGCCTTGAACAGGGCGTCGAATGCCAGGCCGAGCATGCCGATCACGAAAATCCCGGCCATGATGTCGTCCACGTGGACGAAGCGCTTGGCGCGCATCATCATGGCGCCAATCCCGTCCGTGGCGGCGACGATTTCAGCGATCACGAGGTAGGTCCAGCTGACCGCGAGCATCTGCCGGAATACATCCACGTATCCCGGGAGACTGCAGCGCAGGATGACCGACCACAGGATCTGTACCGGGCGCAGGCCGAGCGTCCTGGCGGTCTCGGTATAGACTCTCGGCACCTGCAGGGTGACGTCGGCGATCATGATGATCAGGAAGAACAGCACGCCGATCACCAGCAACGCAATTTTCTGTTCCTCGCCGGTACCCAGCCACATCAGCAGCAGCGGAATGAACGCCGGCGCGGGCAGGTAGCGAAAGGCGCCCGCGAGGGGCCCGAGCAGCCGGTCGGCCCTGGGGTAGGCGCCCATGATCAGGCCGAGCGGCAGAGCAATCAGAACAGCGATGAAAAAACTGATCAGGATGCGCTTGACGCTCGCCCAGATGTCCAGCGCAAACTCCTTTTCCGTGAACAGCTCGTAGAGGCTGACAAACACCTGGTCCGGACCTGGAAACAGCCGCGGCGGCGCGAGCCCGGAATGCGCGGCCAGCCACCAGCCGCCGACGAACAATACCCAGCCCAGCAACCCGAGTGACAGGCGCGAACCCAACAGCGCCGGCCAGTCGACAGTGCGCCGTGGTTGCTCCTTGTGCACGGCTATCTCCTGCTCCTGCACGGCCATCTCCATCGGCGCTAGAACGCCGTCAGGAAGCTCAGCGCGTCGACACCGACCGCCTTGCCTGCCTGTAATGAACTGCGCACTTCGTCCGCGCCGTACTCCTCGGCGTAGATGCGCGCCACGCGGTGCCTGTGGAAAGAGCGCAGCTGCTCCAGGAAGTGCAGCGACTGCGGCGCCTGGTCGGTGTACATCTGCGCATGCAGCGCTGGGAGCCGGTACCAGCCCAGCACCGGCTTTTTGTGGTGCGCATTGTGGTAACAGAAATTCAGCACCAGCATGTTCAGCCAGGGGAAACGATGGGAAAGCAGATTGCTGTACGTGTTGGCTTGTTCGAACGCCGCGTCACCGCGATGCGGAAATTCCGCCGTCTTGTCGTACAGGTTGAACACCACTTCGTAATTGTGCTGGTAGCAGTCCATGAAACGCAGCACCGTCAGGAGCAGGAGCTGGCACACGACATACAGTGCAAACGCTTTCGGGTTCAGCAGCAGGATTGCCAGGAGCATCCCTCCCCTGATCAACACCACGGCCAGCGTGCGTCCGCGCTGCTCACGCCGGGACTCAATCGCCCAGGGCGCCAGCACCAGCATCGTGTGCATCAGCACCTCTACCGCCGGTATGTAGGCCCATTCCGCCGTCCTGACAGTCTTCTCCAGGATGGGATGTCGTTTGAGGAAGCTGCGGTAATCCCAGCTCACGGGATCGCAATTGTCGACATGGTGGCGCATGTGCTTGTAGCGAATATCCTCAAAACGCCCATAGCAACTGCCGGTTATCCAGTTGAGGATTTTTCCCAGGTGCTGCGTTGCCCTCCGTCGCGACAAATACGGCGTTGTGCCCACAGTCGTGCAGTAGATAGGACGCGATGATCATCCCGTGGGTACACAGCAGCACGCCCAGCAGGTTAACCGCGAGGTCCGGTTGCCAGAGTGCATACCAGCCGCCGAGGTAGGCCAGGGCGATGTAGGCCAGCACACCCGCGGTGCAGGCGGCGCCCTCAGGATCACGCAGTGTGAATTGCTTTGGCACGGTCTCCCTCCTCCAGGCGGGTTTGTTTACTCCAGTCGGAAAAATGCGCACGTTCAGTCGCGCCTATCCATTTGTTCACCTCCCAGAGGTCGGCCACCGGCATGTCGGTAAACGGCAGGTGATGCAGGTAGCCATCAGGCCCGAACTCCGGCGTCATGGTGGTTTCGCGATAGCCGCGCGCCCGTTGCTCGCCCCACACGGCCTCCCAGCAACGCTGGTGGCTGGCGAGCGCCGCGGCGTATTCCGGCGCACCCGGATGGGGCACCTGCGGGCCCTGGTCGTAACCCACGCGGCCGTGCACGTGGTGCGCGTGACGGGCAGCGAGCTCTATCGCATCCCACTCGCTGTCCATCAGGCGTTCACTGACGACCACCCAGTGGCTGAAGTCACAGGTGATCCTGATGTCGGGCAGTGCCTCGAGGATGGCGACGGTATTCCAGGGGCAGAAGAAGCTTCGACCGCGGTGGGTTTCAAACGAGCACAGCACACCATGCGTGTCGGCGATACCCATGGCCGCCTTGAAAAATTCGATGCTTTGGGCAATGGGCCAGGCATCGCAGCCCCCCATCACGTTGACAAAACGGGGGTTTAGCGGTTTACCCAGCACGATTTGCGCTTCCAGGTCCTCCAGGTGCTCAGCCGGGCTCGCGTGGCGCCGGGGGACGTAGGAGCCGGCCGTGCAGATTTCCTGGATCCATTCCAGCTCGCACGCACCAAGTGCCTGCCCCAATTCCGCCAGGTGGCCGGGGCCTGCGCCCCTGGCCGGCGCCTCCAGTCCGGCACACTGCGCCTCGCGCGCCAGCTCCGCCGCCTCGGCCAGGCTGCCGTGGTGGCCCCATACTGTCTTGAACGTGAGAAGTTGCATGCCACTGACCCGGCTATTCCTGACCCCTCAGGGACGAGCAATATCCATGCCAGCATGCATGTATAATTACAAGTCATTGATTTATTTAGCTTTTTAAGCGGATTTCAGGACAGTGGGTGCGCCATCCCGGGCAGTGCGGCGCACCGCAACCCTGTCCGCCGGGCACCGGCTTGGTGCGTTGTGAACCGGCGCGTGGAACTTATGCCAGGTTCGCGACCACCCTGCGATTGCATTCATGCACCCGCGCGTAGGGCGCCCACCAGTGCAGTTCCCCGGCGGCCAGTTCAGCGGCGATGAACACCGATGCCTCCCGCGACATGAAATCCGCTTCGCGGCGCTGCGCCAGCATGCGCTGCAGGTAGTGGATGCTGCTGGCGATGAAACGTTTGTCGTAACCCCGTTTGCGAATCGTGTCGAGATCACCGTGGGTCGGGTAGATGCGCTCGATGTCCATTGCCGCCATGCGCTGCAGTTCAGCCACCTGGCGTTCCGGCGGCGCACATTCGAAATTGAAAATCCACAACGGATCCTCGAGCATGTCTGCCGCCAGCAGAATCTTTTGCGCCGGCAGGTAGGTGGCGATGTGGCCGTACTCGTGAATCGCGAATTCGTGCAGTTCTATCCGCGTGGTGCCGCACCAGAGATCCAGGCGATTGGTGAAGGTGATGTCGGGGGGACCACCCTGAATGGCGGCACACCGCTGTGCCACCCGCGCTCGAGCCTGTCCCGGTGTTCCAGCATCAGGCGCCGGGTGTCCGCGTGCCCGATGATGCCGCAGTCGGCATACACATGGTTCTCACCGATATGATCCTCGTGCCAGTGACTGTTAACCAGCCGAAAGCGCTCGATACCAAACGTGTCCGACATGTAGTCGCGCACCCATGCGCCCTGGCCGGGAAGGTTCATACTGTCAATGACCACGGCGTCGTTGCCGGCAAAGATGACGTGGGCACCACCCCCCAGTTCCATATCGAGGTTGGAGTGCCCGGGGTGGCGCCCCCAGTAGAAGTACATCAGGTTTTCCGCCAGTCGAACCGGCTCGATGGGAGTTGCGCTCATGCCCGGATACCTTGCTTATCTAGCGATTCAGCGCCTTGCCGAACTCCGCGATGGCGAAATCGAAAAACCGGCACAGGCTCTTCTCCAGTTCAGGGGAGAGCGCAATCAACCTGGAACGCCCGTCGACGGGATTATCCAACTCCCGCAGATAGCCAAGGTCCAGTGCCTTGCGTATGTATTTCTGCGCGGTTTGCGGACCCTGGTGCCTGATAAAGGAACAGGCTTCCGTCTTCGGTACCGGTTCACCGCGCAACCAGAGCGCCATGAATAAATCGGAATAGTTGAGGTCGTAAAAATCCTGTTCCTGCAGGAAGCCCAGCCAGTAGGCATCCATGGCCTGCAACGCCCGCACGAAACGCGTGCGCTGGCTTTCGGGGCGCCGGCTGGCCTCCGCGGGCCTGCCCGCCACGTTTCTGCGTATCGCTTTCGCTGCCTTTGCGGGTGATGCCATTATCGCGGCCTCATTTTGTTTCTATTTTTACTTTTACATTTACCTGTATTTTTAATATCATAATTCAAGGCCGGATACAATCGGGGCCCGGGACGGCGGGGCAGCAGGCAGGGCAAACTGATGAAAAACACCGCTGAAAAAGCGTTCTGGCGCGATGCGGCCGGCGCGCTGCCCAACAGCATCGCCCTCGCATACGCCACGCTGGGACACCTGCTGGGCCTGTACCTCCTCGTACAATCGTCGGCTGCGGCGTTCATCGCCGGCATCGCGCTGACAGCGCATACGCTGGTCATAGCCGGCTACCTCGTGCACGAGTGCGCCCACATGACCCTGTTCCGCTCCAGGCGCGTGAACGCGCAGACCGGGGAAGTACTGTTGTGGCTGCTGGGTGCGGCCTACGCTTCCTTCGCCCGTGTGCAGCACATGCACTTGCGCCACCACCTCGACCGGGCGGACCTGAGTTTGTTCGATTACCAGGCCTTCCTGCAGCGCCAACCGCGCTGGGTGGGGCGGCTGGTCGTCGCCCTCGAATGGGCCTATATCCCGGCGGTAGAACTCATCATGCACGGGCAGGTGATCTTCAGGCCGTTCTTCGAAGAGCGACTGCATGTGCACCGGCGGCGTGTTGTAGCCGTACTTGCAAGTCGCATCGCGATGTTTGTCGTACTGTTCGAGCTGTCGCCCTGGGCCGTGGCCGGTTACGCGCTCGCCTACCTCATCCTGCTGCAGGCGCTGTTCCTCGGCGATGCCTTCGCCCACACGTACGATGCCTTCTTCATCGACGACGCCACCCAACCTGTCCCGGGGATGGACGGGATCGGGCCTATGACGTGCAGCACACCTACTCCAACCTGCTCTCTGCCCGGCGGCCGTGGCTGAACCTGTGGAACCTGAATTTCGGCTATCACACCGCCCATCACGAGCGCATGGGCACGCCCTGGTACAAGCTTCCCGCCCTGCATCGCCAGCTATTCGGCGCGGCGCACACCACGGTTTTACCCATTGGCGAACTGCTGGGCACATGGCACCGGAATCGCGTCAAGCGTGTGTTCGTGCACGACTACGGCGCCGTGGGCGAAGGCCCGGGGCGGGCCGACGGTTTTGTCGGCGCGCACGGCGTATCGTTTCTGAGTATCGTCTGAATGCAGATCGATCTACGTGGACACACGGCGCTGGTCACCGGTGCGGGCAAAGGCATCGGTCGAGCCATTGCCACGGCGATGGCCGCAGCCGGAGCCGATGTCGCCCTGGCGGATCGCCAGGCGCTGGCTGCCGATGACGACCTGCTGGCCGGTCTGCGCGCAGGGGGCGTGCGCGCGGAGTTTTTCGCCGCCGACGTCAGCCGGGGTCCCTCGGTAGCCGCTCTCTTTTCCGACGTGGCGCAACGTATGGGCGCTATCGATATCCTGGTCAACAACGCCGGAGTCAGCCGCGTCACCCCGTTCCTCGAGGTGGACGAGGCCGAGTGGGACGCGATCATCAACACCAACCTGAAATCGGTCTACCTGTGCTGCAAACACGCCCTCCCGGGGATGCTTGTCCGGGGCTCCGGTTGCATCATCAATATCGCCTCGGAGCTGGGCTACCTGGGCCGTGCGCACTTCGCGCCCTACACGGCCTCCAAGGGGGGCGTCATTACCCTCACCCGTTCACTGGCACTGGAGTTCGCGCCGGCAATCCGCGTCAATGCGATCGCACCGGGTCCCTGTGACACGGACATGTTGCGCGCCGAAATCACCACCACGGAACAACTCGAGAGGGAAGTCGCTATCCCGATGGGCCGCCTCGGGCAACCGGAAGAAATAGCCGCCACCGCCGTCTTCCTTGCGTCAAACTACGCCAGTTTTTACTGCGGTGACGTGCTGAGTCCCAACGGCGGCTCACTCATGCGCTAGTCGCGCACAGGAACTAAGCAGATGTTGAATACGACCGTCCGTACCGACCGCATGAGCTGGACCGAATACCGGCGCAGGCTCGCAGCACAACCAGTGGTTGTCTTGCCGGCGGGCGCACACGAGCAACACGGCCCGCACCTGCCCATGGGGACCGACGCGATATTTGCCACCGACATGGCCGAAGCGGTGGCTAGGCAGATGAATGGTCTCGTGCTGCCGACGCTCTGCTACGGCTACAAATCCCAGGCGCGCTCCGGCGGCGGCCAGACGTTTATCGGTACCGCCAGCCTTGACGGTCATACGCTCAGCTTGCAGGCCCTCGACATCCTGCGCGAGCTCGGACGCCACGGCGTCACGAAGGTCGTGGTCCTGGACGGGCACTATGAAAACCAGTGGTTCCTCACGGAGGCGATCGAGCTCGCCCAGCGTGAATTCCGTCTTGCGGGGATATGCATGCGGATCATCCGGGTCGAATACTGGAACTTCTGCCCCCAATCGGTGCTGGATGAGGTATTCGACTGCAATTTTCCCGGCTATGACCTGGAGCATGCGGCCTTGATAGAAACGTCCATGATGCTGCACTGGCACCCCGAGCTGGTTGACCTGCAAAGCATCCCCGACGATCCGCCGGCGCGGTTCGCGCACTTCGATCACTACCCCCAGGACGGGCTGGGCGTACCCGCCTCGGGTGTGCTCGCACCGGCCGCCGCGGCCAGCGCGCAAAAGGGGCAACTGATCTGCGACGCCACGATCGCCGCCATGGTGTCCTCGCTGGGCGGATTTTTCGCCCGCGACCAGTAGCGCGTTGTTGCCGGACCCGGGCAGAGCACGCAATCCTCATAACCCAACTGTACAAACCCGGCGTCCTGCGACAGGATGGCGTACCAGGACTACCCGCCCATGGTCAGGTGCCCGATGACGCCAGAATCACTCCCACCCATTGTCGTATACGGTTCCAGCATCTCCTACTTCACCGGCAAGCTGGAAAACTATTTCCGCCTCAAGGGCATCCCCTACCGGTTGCAGGCCCTCACCTCGCCACACCATGCGAAACTGGTCAGGCAACACACCGGGTCCACCCAGATGCCGGCCCTGCAACTGGGTGACGGTCGCTGGATGACCGACACCACGGCGATCATCCAGTGGTTCGAGACCGAGTTTCCGGCGCCGGCGGTCATGCCGACGGATCCCCTGCAGCGCTTTTTCAGCCTGCTGCTGGAGGACTACGCCGACGAATGGCTGTGGCGCCCTGCCATGCACTACCGCTGGTACTACCGGGAAGGCGCGCGCTTTGCGAGTGGTCACCTGGCGACTGAGCTGGCGGCGGGCGTGCCGCTGCCGTTTTTTTGCAAGCGCTGGATCATTACCCGCAGGCAGCGCGGCGGCTACACCGCCGGCGACGGCATCACCCCCGACCAGGTGCCCGGCGTCGAGGCGATTTACCGGCGCATGCTCGAGCAACTGGAAGCGATATTCCGCGTTCGGCCCTTCCTGTTGGGCGATAAACCCAGCCTGGCCGACATCGGTTTCTCCGGACCGGTCTGGCGTCATTTCGGCCTTGACCCGATTCCCGCGCAGATCATGAAACAGCAGGCGCCCGCCGTGTGGGAGTGGGCAGCCCGACTGTGGAATTACAACCAGCATCAGCAGGCGGGCGCGTTGCTGCAGGGCATTCCCGCGGACTGGGGGCCGATCCTCGCTGAAATCGGCAGGCACTACCTGCCTTACCTGTGTGCGAACATCGACGCCGTGGCTGCGGGTAACAAACGTTTCGACGCTGACGTCGGTGGCGTCCACTACCGTGGCGCGCGCTGGTCGAAATACCGCGTCTGGTGCGTCCGGCAATTGCGCGCGCATTTCAGCGCGCTGCCCGATGAGGACCGGAAGCAGGCACAGGCCCTGCTGGAACAGCATGGCTGCTGGGAGACCCTGTGGCGCCATGCGCAGCTACCCATCGCAGAGGAACTGTGCAGTCGCCTGCCGTTTTTCGGCGACGCCAAGATGATCGATGTCTACGACTAGGCAGGTTGATCGCGGCGGGGACCAGCCGCGCCACCCGATCCAGGTGGCGCCCGGAGCCTCACTCGGGGAAGGCGTAATCCTTGAACATCTCCCGCAGCGCGACCTTCTGCACCTTGCCCGTGGCCGTGTGCGGCAGTTCGTCGATAAACTCCACCGCCTCCGGCGTCCACCATTTGGCGATCTTGCCGTCGAACCAGGCCAGCATCTCTGCCGTTGTCAGGTCCTGTCCCTGCGGGCCGCGCACCACGATCAGTAGCGGGCGCTCGCTCCACTTGGGGTGATAGTGGCCGATGACAGCCGCCTCGGCCACCTTGGGATGATCGGTGGCCACGTTCTCCACCTCGATCGAGGAAATCCACTCGCCGCCGGACTTGATGACATCCTTGGTGCGATCCGTGATCGCCATGTAGCCCTGCGGGTCGATGGTGGCGACATCACCGGTTTCGAACCAGCCGTCGCGGGCGTGGGCATCGGCTCCTTCGAGCTTGAAATAACTGGAGCAGACCCAGGGCCCGCGCACCAGCAGCGAGCCGAACGCGACGCCATCCCAGGGCAGGTCATGCCCCGCCTCGTCCACGATTTTCATCTCCACGCCGAAGATCGGCCGGCCACCCTTGAGACGGACTTTCGCGAACGCCTGCGGGCTGAAGTTCTCGCGCGACGAGGCGCTGGCATTGATCGTGCCCAGAGGGCTCATCTCGGTCATGCCCCAGCCCACCCGGCACTCCACGCCGTACTGTTCAAAGTCTTCCATGATCGACAGCGGACAGGCCGCGCCGCCCACCACGATGCGCCGCAGGGAATCGACGCGCAGTCCGGACGACTTCAGGTGCGCGAGCAGGCCCAGCCAGACCGTGGGCACCCCCGCCGCCAGCGTGACCCCCTCCTCGTTGATCAGGTCGGCGATGGTCTTGCCATCCCCCATCCGGCTGCCGGGAAACACCAGCTTGGCGCCCGCCATAGGGCAGGAATACGGGTTGCCCCAGGCGTTGACGTGGAACATGGGCACGATCGGCAGCACCGCGTCCGCGCTGGATATACCCAGTGCGTCGGGCATCATGGTGGCGTAAGCGTGCAGCAGGGTGGAACGGTGGGAGTACAACACGCCCTTGGGATTCCCGGTGGTCCCGGAGGTGTAGCACAGCGCGCAGGCGGCGTTTTCGTCCAGCTGCGGCCACTGGAATGATGGCCTGCCCGCGGCGACCAGCGTCTCGTAACAGAGCGCGTTGGGCAGGCTGGTTGGCGGCATCCGGTCCGCCGCGGCCAGGATCACCCAACCGCGCACACCGGGGCACTCCTCGACCAGCCCTTCCGCCAGCGGCACGAAATCCGGATCGACGAACACATAACGGTCCTCGGCGTGATTGATGATATAGGCCAGTTGCTCCGGAAACAGCCGGGGATTGATGGTGTGGCAGACGTAACCGCTGCAGGCGGCGGCGTAGTAGGTTTCGAAGTGCCGGTAATCGTTCCAGGCCAGAGTGGCGATCCGGTCGCCCTGCTGCAGCTCCCAGCCCGCCATGCTGTCCGCCAGCTGGCGCGCGCGGGCAAACGCCTCGCGGTAGGTGTAACGGTGGCGCGGGTTGTCCGCCGTCACCGAGACGATCTCGACCTCGCCGTTGACCCGCTCGGCGTGTTCCACGATCGCGGAAATGGACAGGGGAATGTTCATCATCAGGCCGTTCATTCTTGGCATCTCCTGGGTATCAATCGCTCGGCGGCGCGGGTTCGGGGACGATGATTATCCCCGATTTTTTCAGCCAGAACAGGCACAACAGGGTCAGGCAGCAAAAGACCGCCCCGGCGAGGAAAGTCGCCGCCGCGCCGAGCTGGTCCCACAGCAGCCCCGCCAGTACGCTGGCCACCAGCAGGGCCACCCCTGACACCAGGTTGAACGCACCGAACGCGGTGCCGCGCAGGTCCGCCGGGGCCGTGTGGGCGACCATGGCGGCGAGCAGTCCCTGGGTCATGCCCAGGTGCAGGCCCCACAGGGCCACGCCCAGCATGACAGTGGTCCAGTGGTTGCCATACGCCAGCACGAGGTCCGCGACCAGCAGCACCAGCAGGCCCAGGGTCAGCAGGCGCGCATGGCTCACGCTGTCCGCCAGGCGTCCCAGCGGGTAGGCGGACGCCGAATACACCACGTTCATGACCACCATCACCAGGGGTATCCAGGCGATGGCCATGCCGCCCTGTTCCGCGCGCAGCAGCAGGAAGGCCTCGCTGAAGCGCGCCAGCGCGAAGCTCGCGCCCAGCAGCACGACGATCCAGTAGGATCGGGACAGGCGGCGCAGGCTCTCGCGGCGGATAGGGTTCACGCCGCGACCGGCGTGCGCGTGGACAGGCTCCCGCACACCGAACACCAGCACCAGCACGGCCAGCAGCCCCGGGATGACCGCTACCCAGAACACGGCCCGAAAATCGTTGGCCCATAACAACATCAGCGCAACCGCCAGTAACGGGCCCAGGAAGGCGCCCACCGAATCCAGCGCCTGGCGCAGCCCGAACGCCGCGCCGCGCAGGTGGGCCGGCGCGAGGTCCGCCACCAGCGCATCCCGCGGCGCGCCGCGGATACCCTTGCCGGTGCGATCGATCAGCCGCGCCGCCAGCACGACGCCCACGCCGGGCGCCAGCGCAAACAGCGGTTTGCTGAGGGCGCCCAGGCCGTAGCCAAGCACTGCCAGGCCCTTGCGCTTGCCCCAATAATCGCTGAGTGCGCCGGAAAATACCTTGACGATCAGTGCCAGCGCCTCGGCCAGGCCCTCGATCACACCGACCACCAGACCACTGGCGCCGACCGCCGTCACCAGGAACACGGGCAGCAGGCTGTGCACCATCTCCGAGGAAACATCCATGAGCAGGCTGACGAAACCGAGCGCCCAGATGGCGCCGGGAAGACGGATAACGCTCACGGGTTGCGCGGGGTCGCTATGCATGGGGACGTCCCTGGTCAGGGTGAGGCGGGAGCGACTGCAGGAAAGTCATCCACCGGGGCGCAATTCCCAGGTGTCCTCGTCGACGTAATGTCGCGCGCGCTGCTCGTGCTGCAACTTGATCAGGTGGGCGCTCAGCGACAGCTTCGCCATCTTGTGCAGGCTGGTGTCCACGTCGTCGTAGACGACCTTCACCAGTGCATCCAGCGACGTCCGCCCGCTGCTGCGCAGCCCGTCGATCACCTTCTGCTCCCGCATCAGGCGATGCTTGACCAGCCAATCCACCGCGGCCCGCGGTTCCGTCATGACCTCGCCGTGGCCCGGCGCGATAGACTGCAGCGGGTAATCCAGCAGCAACTGCAGCGATTCGATATAGGCTTTCATATCCCCGCTGGGGGGAATGATCACGACCGTGGAGCCGTTCATGATGTGATCACCGGCAAAGAGCATGCCCTCCTCCTCGAGGAAGTAGCAATAGTGATTACCCACGTGGCCGGGGGTGTGCACCGCACGCAGGGTAAATTCCGGCGTCGCCAGCAGCTGGTCGTGCGCGACTTCGCGGGTGGGTTTGAAACTGGTGTCCTGGAACATGTCCCGGGGCGGCGACGCGCCGATCACCTCGGCGCCAGTGGCCTCCGCCACTGCCTGCCAGGCAGGTGAGTGGTCGGGGTGCGTATGCGTACAGACGATCCAGCGGATGCGGTCACCGGCAGTCGCGAGGATCGCGTCGATATGCGCCGGCAGGGCGGGACCCGGATCCAGCACCGCGACCGCCTCGTCGCCCAGCAGGTAGGTATTCGTGCCCGGCCCGGTCATCACACCGGGGTTGGGCGCGACAAGTCGCCGCACGCGGCTGTTGAGGCGAAACGGGACGCCGTGATCCAGCATAACGTCAGACCATCCCGGCGATAGCGACTTCGGGGTTGACCTCGGCGTCGTAATCCACGCCCTCCACCTCGAAGCCGAACAGTTGCAGGAACTCGCGCTTGTAGCCGTCAAAATCGGAGAGCTGGCGCAGCGTGTCCGTATTGATCCCCTGCCACAGTTTCGCCACTTCCGCCTGCACCGCCGGGTCCAGCTCCTTGCCGTCGGCGCGCAGGCGTCCCTCCTCATCCAGCCGCGGCGACGCACCGTACAGCGAGTCGCGGAACAGCCCATCGATTTGCTCGATGCAGCCCTCGTGCGTGCCCCGCTCCTTCATCACCTTGAACAGCAGCGCGAGGTAAATGGGCATGGCCGGAATCGCCGCGCTGGCCTGGGTGACCACCGCCTTGAGCACCGACACCCGCGCGTCGCCGCCCCTGGCGGCCAGGCGCTCGCGAATGGCGATGACCCGCTTGTCCAGGTCCTTCTTCGCCGCGCCAATGGTGCCGTGCCAGTAAATATCCCAGGTAAGTTTTTCACCAATATAGGTGTACGCGGTGGTCTTGGCTCCCTCGGCCAGCACGCCCGCGGCGTCCAGCGCGTCGATCCACATCTGCCAGTCCTCGCCGCCCATCACCGCCACGGTGTTGTCGATTTCATCCTGGGTGGCCGCTTCGAGGTGAAAGTCCTGCACTTCCTCCTTGTCGGTGTTCACGCCTTTCTGCACGGCGCTCCCCCCAATGGGCTTGAGCGTGGAGTTGTGCACGATACCGGTGACCGGGTGCAGCCGCCGCGGCGATGCGAGGCTGTATACCACCAGGTCGACCTGGCCCAGGTCGGCCCGGATGGTGTCGATGGCCTGTTGCTTGATCTCGTCACTGAAGGCGTCGCCATTGATGCTCCTGGCGTAGAGTCCCTCGGCGTTGGCGTACTTGTGAAAGGCGGCGGAATTGTACCAGCCGGCGGTCCCGGGCTTGGCCTCGGTGCCCTGCTTTTCGAAGAAGACTCCGAGCGTGGACGCGCCGCAGCCGAATGCCGCGGTAATGCGCGAGGCCAGCCCGTAGCCGGTGGACGCCCCCACCACCAGCACGCGCCCTGGACCGTTGGCGATCGGACCCCGGCTCCTGACGTAATCGATCTGTCGCTTGACATTGGCGTCGCATCCCGTCGGGTGGGTGGTGATACAGAGGAATCCGCGTACGCGAGGCTTGATGATCATGGGCAAGACTGTCCTGGTGTATGGGTAGAGGTCGGATTGCCCACCAGCTGGCTGGCCTGCGAGCGAGTGCGAAGTTTAACATACCGTTTGCGCCGCACCGCAAGCCGCGGCGGGCGCGGTAAACTTGTGTTCGCCGCTCACTTACAGTTCAATAGCAGGCCCTTCGCCACCAGCCGCCACGCACGCCGCATGCCTGACTCGCCGCTTCGCCACGCCACTTCCAGCGCATGGACCGACGCCGTACTGGCGGACTTCGACCGCTTCCTGCTCGACCATGCGACGGCCGAGAAAAAAGCCTCCGGCATGGCCGTTTCCATGCTGTCCCACTACCCGGACCGCACCGAACTGGTGACCGCCATGGCGGACCTTGCGATCGAGGAACTGACGCACTACCGCGAGGTGCTCAGGTGGATACACCAACGCGGGCTGATCATCGCGCCCGACGAGAAGGATCCGTACGTGCTGGCCTTTCGCGCGTCGATTCGCCAGGGGCGAGACGTGTACCTGCTGGACCGCCTGCTGACCGCGAGCATTATCGAGGCGCGCGGGGCGGAACGTTTCGCGCTGGTGGCCGCCGCGCTGGAACCCGGGCCGCTCAAGAAATTCTACCGCTCCATCGCCCGCTCCGAGGAACGGCACTTCGAACTGTTCCTGCGACTGGCACACACCTACCTGGCTGCGGACGCGGTTGCGCAGCGCTGGCACGAACTCCTCGATATCGAGGCCGGCATCGTCGCCTCCCTGCCGATTCGGGCGGCACTGCACTGATGGTGCGCGGACGCTGATGCGCGACAGTGTCGCCCTGCAGCGCTACCTGCAACGGCACACCGAACCAGGATTGCCGCGCCACGATTTCAGCGTCGCCGCCTGGGATCAGGTGCTGGTGGTGCCGGCGTACCGGGAATCCCCCGCCCTGCTGGACACCCTGCGACAACTGCCTGCCGGCCAGCGCCGCACACTGGTCATCCTCGTCCTGAATCGCCCCGACAGTGACGGTGACACCGGTGCAAATGCGGCACTGCGCCGTGCATCGGCCGAGCGCGGTACGGCGCTGGTTCAGCGTTGCTCCGTGCCAGTTTACCCGCTCAACCCGCACGCGGACCTGTACCTGCACGATCTGGAAATGCAACGCGGCCCGAACCCCGCCGCCCAGGGTGTGGGACTGGCGCGCAAAAGCGGCTTCGACCTCGCGCTGCAGTGGATGGCCGCCGGCGGCATCAGCGGCCGGTGGTTGTGCAGCACCGATGCCGACGCGACGCTGCCGCCGGACTACTTCCAACAACTCGACGGCATCGCGCCGGAAGCGGTGGCCGCCGTGTTTCCCTTTCGCCACGTGCCGGGCAGCGAGCCGTCCTGCGACGCGGCGACAGCTTTGTACGAACTGCGACTGCACCACCACGTGCTGGGGCTGGAGTACGCCGGCTCACCCTATGCGCATCACGCGCTGGGCAGCTGTCTTGCGGTGCGGGCGGACGCCTACGCGCAGGTGCGCGGCTTTCCCAAACGCGGCGGCGCGGAAGATTTTTACCTGCTCAACAAGCTCGCCAAGATCGGGCCCATCGCCCGGTCGCGCGGCGGGACCGTGCGACTGGCATCCCGGCGGTCTTGCCGGGTCCCATTCGGCACCGGCCCGGGTGTGGCGGCCATCCTCGCCGCCGGCCGTCCCGAGGCAGCCGCCGTGTTCTACCACCCGCTCTGCTACGCGGCCCTGCGCGCCCTGCTCGCGTGCATCCCGACGCTGGCGCCAGCGCCCGGACAGGAGCTCACCGCGCTGCTGGTCGGGCGGGGACTCGACGCCGCGCTGGCGCGGCGGGCGTCCGCCGCCCTCGACGCCATGGGACTGCACGCCGCGCTGGCGCACTGCGCCCGACAATCCCGCTCGAACGCACAGTTCCTGCGCCAGTTCCACCAGTGGTTTGACGCGTTCCGCACCCTGAAATTGATCCACGCCCTGCGGGACGGGGGCTGGCCGCAGCAGTCACTGACGCAGCTTGTGCGTCTGTCACCGCAGCTCTGGCCCGGCCCGATGCAGTCTCCACAGGCGGTCGAGGAACTGCGGATGCACCTGGCCGACCACTGGGGCTGGCAGTGGCAGGACTGATTCGCCCGACCAGCGGAATTCAGCTAGAATCGCCGCTCTAGCGCCCTGCATCAAAACCACATTACCCGCCGGCGCCTGGCGCCGCGATAGTGCAATCCGGAGTGGACCCACCAACGTGACGACGCCGCCGAACATAGAACAAACCTGGCTGGGCTTTATGAATGCCGGCAAGCAAAGCTTACAGCAGGGCAAACTGGAACGGGCAGTCCTGGCTTACAGCGCCGCGACAGGTATCATGCCCGGGCGCGCGGAGGGATGGATAAACCTGGGTTCCGCCCTGTTTGAAACAAGGCGTTACGAGGCGGCGGCCACTGCGCTACAGAAGGCCGTGGTCATTCGACCGCAGCTCATGCTGTCACACCTGGTGCTCGGGGACGCCCTGCGTATGCTGGGCAAGTGGCGCGAGGCGGTCGCGAGCTACCAGACGGCGGCCTCGTTGCAACGCGCGCCACTCGCGCTCAACAAGCTCGCCTGCGCCCTGCGTACCCAAGGCAAGCCCGAGCTGGCCGAAAGCCTCTACCGCGAGGCGATTCAGCTGGATGCCGGTTTTACCCTGGCGCGCGTGAATCTGGCGACGGTACAAATCGAGCTGCGCCAGTATGACAAGGCAGAGCAGCAACTGGACGAATTGTCCCGTACGTCACTGCCCGCCGTCGAACGCCGGGAAGTCGAGTTCGCGCAACTGGCCGTGGCCGAGTACCGGCGCCTGGAAAACGCCATCGACGAGCTGGTGACCAACAACGACACCACGCTCCTGGAGAGCGCCTTGCGCCAACTTCCCGGACGCATCAGGCAACCCGAGAATGGCCTGCTTGCGGGCTTGCAACGCTACGCGGATTCCGCCGCGGAACTCGCCGCTGATATCGAGCCGGTAACCGGAACTCTGCCGGAGGAGTGGCCGCTGATAGAAGCCATGTTCCTGGTTCCCGTCGCGCACTCCGTTGACGAGTACCGGACCATCCGCCGACAACTGGAAGCGGGGCCTGCGCCGACCACCGCACTGCAGAAAGTCGCCGACCTGCAGGCCGCCATTCTCGCGGCGCGCGACTGCCGGCAGGCGCTGGAGGATCCGAGCAGGGCCGAAGTGTGCATCCGGCACTGGCACAGCCTCGCCTGCCGCCATGCTGCGGGAATTCAGCCCGGTCATTTCAAGTACACGCAAAACTGGGTTGCCATCAACCCCACGCTCAAGCGGGTCGAACCGGCCCTGGCCAGTGCCACTTTCCAACATTTCATCAGCCAGGTTTACACCGGGTTGGCGCCGGGCTATGCCCGGGCCGCCGTGGTCCTGATGGCCGCCGCCGATCTGCACGCGTTCGCCGATGGCAACGGGCGCGTCGGCTACACCTGGATGAACCGCGAACTGGAATGGGCCGGCCTCATGCCGGGGCTGCTCGACGCCGGGCGGGGCCTGCGCGGTGAACTCGGGCGCACGTTGCGCGCGGTGCGCCGCGGCGGGGGCAATGTCGCCCCCGTTTTTGCGTTTATTACCAGGGCCCAGCTCGCCGCGCGCACATTTTGCGACGAGCTCGCCGCGCGCAACGGTACCTGAGGCGAGCGCCCTCGCCTGCTAGAGACTCAACCGGCGTATATCACTGAGCAACGCCGCCAACCGGGTGAGAAACCGGCCGCCGTCGCCGCCGTTGACCACCCGGTGGTCGTAGGACAAGGCCAGCGGTAACAGCATGCGCGGCGCAAACTCCGCGCCATTCCACACCGGCTTTATCGCCGCCCTGGACACGCCGAGAATAGCCACTTCCGGCGTATTGACGATGGGCGTAAACCCGCTGCCGCCGATAGCGCCCAGACTGGAGACCGTAAAACAGCCGCCCTGCATTTCCGCCGGCGCGAGCTTGCGCTCCCGCGCCTTGGTCGCGAGCTCGCCGATTTCAGCAGCCAGTTCCCAGATGGACTTGCGGTCGACATCGCGGAGCACCGGCACCATCAGCCCCGCCGGCGTGTCCACCGCCATGCCGATATGGAAATATTTCTTGTACACCAGCTCCTCGCCACCCCGGGCCAGCGAACTGGCGAGCCGGGGGTTGTCGCGCAGGGCGACCGCACAGGCCTTCAACAGGAACGGCAGCGGCGTGAGCCGCACGCCGCGCTCCTGGGCCTCGTCCCTGAGCGACGTGCGAAACGCTTCCAGTTCGGTGATATCCGCCTCGTCGAACTGGGTGACGTGCGGTACGTTGAGCCAGCTGCGATGCATGTTGGCGGCGGTGAGCTTGTCCAGTTTGCTGCGCTGGGTCAGTTCCACCTCGCCGAAAGCCGCGAAGTCGACCTGTGGCACCACCGGCAGGCCGGCGCCGCCAGCGGCGGGCGCACGCAAGGCACCGCGCACATGCTGCTGCAGGTCTTCCTTGAGGATACGCCCCTGCGGCCCGGTCCCGGTCACCTGGCCCAACTGCACGCCCAGCTCCCGCGCCAGTTTGCGGACCGCCGGACCGGCGTAGACCTCAGGGGAGCCGCGCGCGTTGTCCCGCGCCATTTCCGTGCGGACGGCGGGGGCCGGCGCCGCAGCCGGCCCCGCAGCGGGCTCGTCGGGCGCCGCGTCCGCGACCGCATCGTCTGCCGCCGGCGCAACCGGCGCAGGCGTCCCCGCCTCCGCGGTAATCCCCGGCTCCGCCGGCGGCTCCTCGCCTGCGGGTGCCGTGTTGGCTGCGGGAGTCTGCCCCGCGTCTGCCGCCTCTATCATGGCCACCGGCGCGCCTTCCGCCAGCTGGTCGCCCTCTTTCACCAGCAACTCCACCACGGTGCCCGCCACGGTGGAGGGGATTTCCATGGAGGCCTTGTCCGACTCCAGCACGATCAGCCCCTGGTCGAGGGCGACCGTGTCGCCCACCGCCACCAACAGCTCTATCACCTCGGCGCCTTCCGCGCCGCCAATGTCCGGGACCGTCACTTGTTGCACAGGCACGTCGACTTACTCCTCGCTCAGACGGTCAGGGGGTTGGGCTTGTCCCGGATCCAGGCCCAGCGCGCCGATGGCCTCGGCCACACGGGCGCGTTCGATCCTGCCCTCGTCCGCCAGCGCCCCCAGGGCGGCGGCGACGATGTAGCGGCGGCTCACCTCGAAAAACTCGCGCAACTGGCCGCGCGTATCGGACCGGCCGAACCCGTCAGTACCCAGCACGCTGTAGCGTCCCGGCACGAACTCGCGGATCTGGTCGGCGTACAGCTTCAGGTAGTCGGTTGCCGCCACCACCGGCCCGGGCGCCTCGCGCAACATCCGCGTGACGTAGGGTACCCGCGGCTCCTCCGCCGGATGCAGCAGGTTCCAGCGCTGCACCGCCTTTCCCTCCCGCTGCAGTTCGTTCACGCTGGTCAGGCTCCACACGTCGGCGGCCACCTGGTAGTCGCTTTCCAGCAGGGCCGCCGCGGCCTCCACCTCGCGCAGGATCGCGCCGCCGCCGAGCAGTTGCACCCGCAGCTCGCCGCCCAGGGTCGAGGTGCGCAGGCGGTACATGCCCTGGATGATGCCCTGCTCGACGCCCTGCGGCATATCCGGCTGTACGTAGTTCTCGTTCATGGTGGTGATGTAATAAAAGCGGTTCTGCCCCTCGTGGTACATGCGGCGCAGGCCGTCCTGGATGATCACCGCCAGCTCATAGGCGTAGGCCGGATCGTAACTCACACAGTTGGGAATCGTCCCCGCGAGCAGGTGGCTGTGGCCGTCCTGGTGTTGCAGTCCCTCGCCGTTGAGCGTGGTGCGACCCGCGGTGGCGCCGATCAGGAAACCCCGCGCCTGGCTGTCGCCCGCCGCCCAGGCCAGGTCGCCGATGCGCTGGAAACCGAACATGGAGTAGAAAATGTAGAACGGCACCATGGCATAGGCGCTGGTGCTGTAGGACGTGGCCGCCGCCAGCCAGGCGGAGAAAGCGCCCGCCTCGTTGATGCCCTCCTCGAGGATCTGGCCCTTGATGTCCTCCTTGTAAAACATGATCTGGCCCGCGTCCTGCGGCGTGTAGCGCTGCCCCACCGAGGAGTAGATCCCCAACTGGCGAAACATGCCCTCCATGCCGAAGGTGCGTGCCTCGTCGGGCACAATGGGCACAACGCGCTGGCCGATGTCCGCGTCCTTCACCAGGCTGGACAGCATGCGCACAAATGCCATGGTCGTGGAGATCTCACGCTTGCCGCTGCTCTTGAGGTGGTTGCCGAAGGCGGTCAGGGGCGGTGTTTCCAGCAACTCCATGGCGGAGCGCCGCTTCGGGATCGAGCCGCCCAGCGCCTCGCGCCGCTCGCGCATATAGCGCATCTCCGGGCTGTCCGCCGGGGGCCGGTAGTAGGGCACGCTCTCGAGTTCTTCGTCGCTGATGGGAATATCGAAGCGGTCCCGGAACGCTTTCAGGCTGTCCAGGTCCAGCTTCTTCAGGGCGTGGGTTTCGTTGTTCGCCTCGCCGGCCTCGCCGGTGCCGTAGCCTTTCACCGTCATGGCCAGGATGACCGTGGGGCGCGTGTGCTCCTCCACCGCGGCGGCATAGGCCGCGTAAACCTTGTAGGGGTCGTGGCCGCCCCGGTTGAGGTACATGATGTCAGCGTCCGAGAGGTCGGCAACCAGTTCCAGCAGTTCCGGGTACTTGCCGAAAAAATGCTCCCGGGTGTAGGCGCCGCCGTTGTACTTGTAATTCTGCAACTCGCCGTCGCAGACCTCGTCCATGCGCTTCTGCAGCAGGCCCGTGGTGTCCTTCTCCAGCAGGCGATCCCACTTGCGGCCCCAGATCACCTTGATCACGTTCCAGCCGGCGCCGCGAAACACCCCTTCCAGTTCCTGGATAATCTTGCCGTTGCCGCGCACCGGCCCGTCGAGGCGCTGCAGGTTGCAGTTGATCACGAAGTTCAGGTTGCCCATGCCCTCGCGCCCGGCCAGTGATATCGCGCCCAGCGTTTCCGGCTCGTCGCACTCGCCATCGCCGATGAAACACCAGACCTCCCGGTCGCCGTGGTCCACCAGGCCGCGGTCCTGCTGGTACTTCATGACGCGCGCCTGGTAGATCGCCTGGATTGGCCCGAGGCCCATCGACACCGTGGGAAACTGCCAGTAGTCCGGCATCAGCCAGGGATGCGGGTAGGACGACAGCCCGCGACCCCTGACCTCGCGACGGAAGTTGTCCAGCTGTGCCTCGTCCAGCCGTCCCTCCAGGTAGGACCGCGCATACATGCCGGGGGCGCTGTGGCCCTGGTAGAACACCACGTCGCCGGGGTGGCCGTGGTCGGTGCCGCGAAAAAAATAATTGAAGCCCACATCGTAGAGGGTGGCGCTGGACGAGAAGCTGGAGATATGCCCCCCGAGACCATCGTCGTTGTCGTTGGCCCGCATCACCATGGCCAGGGCGTTCCAGCGCACCAGGGAGCGAATCCGGCGCTCCATGAACAGGTCGCCGGGCATCATCTTCTCCTCGGAGGGGGCAATCGTGTTGGAAAAGGGGGTGGTGATGGCGGAGGGCAGGCGGATACGGGCGTTGATCGCGTGTTTGGCCAGTTCCAGCAGGAGGAAGGAGGCCCGCTCCGGCCCCTCGTGCCTGGCGACATCGTCAAGCGCGTCAAGCCACTCGCGGGTTTCCGGGGGGTTGGTGTCTTCCTTCATACCGACGCTAGCTCCTGCTTTGCAAGGGGACGGGCTAACCCCGGCCTCCCACCAAATTCCAGGATAGAACCGAGTGGGCAAGGCCCGGGACAATGGCGGGAATTCCAGCGAATTCCGCGGGCTCAGCCAGCGTTACACCGCGAGAACCACGCACCTCCCTGAGTGCGATAGTAACGAAGCGGGCGCGGCAAATCCATTTAGTTCCATACAGGAATGTTTAATTGGCGGTCTCTCGCCAGCTGGGTCGCCGGCCGCGGCGCGCGGTGCAGCGGCCGGCGCGGCTCCGGGCCGCCGTCATTTCATCAGGTAGGCCGCATGCCCGTGCTTGATGGCCGCGGCGGAGTGATACACATGAAAGTCGCCCCGGGGCAGGACGCCCCCTTGCCCGGCGCCACCACCTGCAGCGAGTGGCGCTGCTGGAGGAAAACCCGCTCGTAGTAGTCTTTCCAGTCCTGCAGGGTGAGGGCCTGCACCGCGGCGGCAAGCGCCTCGCGACCGGCGAAATCAAACTGCTGGAGCGCGATGGACTGCCAGTAGAACTCGGCCCCGTTCATTGAGGTTCTTGTCCGGCCGCAGGATATCGCTGACCAGGGACTCCTTGTGACGGGCAAACTGGGCCTCGTCCAGCCCCGGCTCCACCTGCAGCATGAAATCCTGCATCGCCGTCGCGACGGCACTGGCATCGGCGACCGGCGACTGGACCAGCATCACCAGGCCGGGCACCTCCGCCTTGGGAAAATCGTAGACACCCACCACGTAACCCAGCTGCTGCTGCGTCCGCAGTTCCTGGAAAAATCCCGAGGACATGATCTGGCTGGTCAGCGCGGTAGCCGCCCGGTCAGGCCAGCTGTCGCCCGCGCCCTGCAGGTACCAGGCGACGACAGAATCGTCGTGGGGAACGTCTACCGGGTACTGGATCGACTCGCCGGCGGCCAGCTTCAGTATCTTGCGGTCGGGCATGGGCGGCGCGGGCTCGCTGCTGACCACGCCATCGAGCATGGCCGAGAGTTGCTGTACCTCGGTGGCGTCGTAGTTGCCATAGATCAGCACTTCCGCCGAGACGCCGCTCCAGAACCGGCGGATGTACTGCTCCAGCTCCGCCTGGCTGGTTTTTTCCAGCGCGGCGATCAACGCCTGCTCGCCCCACTCGCCGTACTGCAGCGCATCATTCAGGTCGTCCACCACCTGGCTGCTGGGACGCTTGGCGACCGAGTTGCGCAAACCGCGAATCATGTCGTCGCGAATGTCGGCAAAGCGCCGCTGGCTGAACCGGGCATCCACCATCGCGTGCAACAGGCGCTGTAACAGCAGGTTCTGCTTGTCGGTGTAGCCGTTGATCCGCAATGTAATGCCCTGGCTGTGCTTGTACACGTCAAAACTCATCCCGGCGAGCTGGGCGGGATAGGCGAACTCGTTGACCTGGTCGGTCAGCAGCTGGGTATACAGCGCCACCAGCGCGGTCTGCTGCGCACTCTGGCCCACCAGCGGCGAGCGGAAATTGATGTAGGTGGCCCCCCGCGGAACGCGGAATTCAGCGTCCGGCATGAACCAGATTTTCTCCCGGTTGGTTGCCAGCGCCACCTGGGGCACCGCGGGCATGGGCACCGGCAGGTCCACCAGCGCAACGTCGTCGGCGATGAATTCATTGGGCGCCGGGAGGTGCATTTCAGCGACGGCCGGGTCGTCGGGAGGCGCGGCCACCGCCGGCAATTCCAGCGCCCGTTTGGCATAGGGCACCTGGTAGTACTCCGAGACCTGGTCGCCGCTGACATTCTTGTCGCTGAAGGTCACCAGGGCGTTGTCGGGCCTGATCTGCGCCAGCAGTTCCGCCAGCACGCCCGCGTCGTACTGTTGCATCATGTAGGGTCCGCGCAGAATATCCTCGGGCGCGTAGTACTGCATGCCGCTGGCCAGCGCACTCACGTAACCCATCGGGCTGGATTGCTCGCGGAAGCGGAAACTGAGGTCCGCCAGTCGCGACTGTTCAGCGTACAGCCAGTCCTGCGGGCCCTCCTTGCGCAACATGTCCATGTAGGCAAACAGCACCTGCAGCACCCGGTCCGGGTTCGCCGCGCCCTTATCCGTGAGCGAAATACTCACGCTGAACAGGGCGCCGCCGCGCCAGCTCAGGCCCTCGCCCGCCGCCAGCCCCTGCGCGAGTCCCTCCTCCTTCAGGCGGGACAGCAGGCTCCCCTCGCCCTCGTGACCGACGAGGTTTCCCAGGTAGGTGCCGGGATTGATACGGTACTGGTTACGGTAATCGGGGATGGGAAAGGACACCTCCAGCTGCTGCTGGGTCGCCAGGGGCTGGATCTCCACGAACAGCGGCAGCCGTCCCGGCTCAAACAGCGGCGCGGCGACCGGCTTGCGCTCGACCGAGCGGTTGGGCACCTGGCTGAACAACGGCCGCGCGAGCCCCTCCAGCTCGTCCAGGGACTGGGAGCCCAGCACCACCAGCCGCATGACATTGGCCGAGTAGTACTTGTTGTAGAACTGGATCAGCTCGTCGCGCACCGCGGAGCCGGGGCGGTCGTCCAGTGTGGACAGCGTGCCGATTGAAAACTGGCTGTAGGGGTGGTCCTTGTTGATGATCTCCTGCACCACGTCCAGCTCGCGGCGATCATCGCTTTTCAGGCCCATCTGGTATTCCGCCTCGACCGCGTTTTTCTCCCGGTCGACGTACTGCGCCTCGAACCTCGGGGCGATAAAAAACTGGGCAAAGCGATCCAGCGCCACCGGCAGGTCGGGGGCGTTGATATCGAAGAAGTAATTCGTGTTCTCAAAGCTGGTGTAGGCATTGTGGGTGCCGCCGTGCTCGGTAATGAAGCGCTCGTACTCCGCGGCGTCCGGGTATTTGTCGGTACCCAGGAACAACATGTGCTCCAGGAAATGGGCGAGACCGCCGCGGCCCGGGGGATTGTCACCGCTGCCGACCAGCACGTCGAGGGAGGCGGCGGCCTTGGGGGTGTTGGGATCGGAAATCAGCAGGACCTCCATCTGGTTGTCCAGGGTCAGCAGCCGGTACTGGTAGTCGTCGTTCGGGCTCTTGACCGGCTGCACTCCCAGTGGCCGGGTAGTGGCACAGGACGCCAGCAGCAGGACGCCAAACAGGCAGAGCAGGGCCTTGAGCCCTTGCCGGGGATACAACACAGACATCGAAAACTCCATCAGATTCAGGTTTGCTAGTAAGCCAACGGGGCACTGGGCTCCGTCGTCGGCCACGCGTTGATTATGGCCTTTATCAGGGTCGCCAGCGGGATGGCGAAAACACGCCCCACACGCCCCAGATCCCGCCGAAAAAAAGCACGGCCAGGATGATGGCCACCGGGTGCAGGTTCACCGCCTCCGAGAAGAGCAGGGGCACGAGCACGTTGCCGTCCAGGGCCTGGATGATCAGATAGACCGCGAACATCGTGTAAAATTCACTCGACAGGCCCCACTGGAAGAATCCCACCATCACCACCGGCAGCGTCACGAGAGTCGCCCCGATGTAGGGAACAATGACCGAGAGGCCCACCAGCAATCCCAGCAGGGCCGCGTAGGCCATCCCCAGCCAGGAGAACGCGATATAGCTCACCGTGCCCACGATGAGCACTTCCAGCACCTTGCCGCGGGCGTAATTGGCAAACTGCTCGTTCATTTCTGTCCAGATGCGCCGCAACAGGGGTCGATTGGCGGGCAGAAAGCCCCCCAGCCAGTCCAGGATCTGCTGCCGGTCCTTGAGAAAAAAGAACACCAGCAGCGGGATCAGGATCATGTAGACCATTACCGTCAGCAGCCCGGGTATCGAGGCCAGCGTGCTCGTCACCACGGCCTGCCCCAGGCCGGCGAATTCCGACTGGGCAATGGCGATCAGGCCCTTGAGCTGCTCCCGGGTAAATACCTGCGGATAGCGATCCGGCAGGACACCGAGGAAATGTTGCCACTTGTCCAGCATGCGCGGCATCTCCCCCGCCAGGCTCAGCAGCTGTCGCCACACCAGCGGCAGCAGGCCGAAACTGACACCGAAAAAGATCCCTGCGAAAACCAGGTAGGAAACGGCCACGCCCAGCCACTGGGGCAACCCGAGATTCTGCAGTTGCGCGGCCAGGCCCTGCGCGAGATAGGCCAGCACCAGCGCGGCCAGTACCGGCGCCAAAATATCGCCGATGGTCATCAACAGCACCACGGCGGCCGTCAGCAACACCAGCAACAGTACCGCCTCCTCCTGGTTGAGGTAGCGCCGGTACCATTTCTTGAAAATTTCCAGCATATCGACTCTGTCAGCGTGCCTGTTGCCGCGGGCTCGCACCGGCGGGGGACACAAGACTACCGCAGAAGCCGGGGATTGTCGCACCCGGTTATGCTTGCGGGACTTTGCCAACAATGGACATCCCGGGGATGTTACTGCGTCAACGACAGCGCACCTGGATGCCATCCGTGCCGGGCTCCACCCACAGCCGACGGGTGGGACGCGAGCAATTCAGCTTGCCCGGCGCGACCGTGACAAAGTTGCCTGCACGGATTGAATTGGCCTGTGAGTTTCAATACCCTCTCTGGAACTTGCAGGAAATGCCAGCACCACCGCCATTTCCTGACGGCATGGAGCCGGGCTTCGAAGCCAACTGAACGAGGAGTATCGCATGCGCAGGTCTCTTGGGTTGCCCATCGCGGCACTGCTGGTGGCTGTCGCTTTCACGGCGGGAGCCAGTGCCGCCGAGCCGCTGCGCAGGGCTGACATCCAGGCGGCGCTCGACGGGGCCTACGAGAAATACAAATCGCTTTCCGAAGGCGCGAATGCCGACTATATCCCGGCGCTGGCCAAGGTCGACCCGAACCTGTTCGGCATCGCCCTCGTAACGCCCGCTGGCAAGGTATACACCGCCGGCGATGTGAAGTCGGAAGTGTCCATCCAGTCGATCTCCAAGGTCTTCACCATGGCACTGGTGATGGAGGAGAGCGGACCAGAGGCCATCGCCGGCAACATGGGCGTGGACGCCACGGGACAGGTGTTCAATTCCATCGTCGCCATTGAACAGTACAAGGGCGCGGAGATGAACGCGCTGGTCAATGCCGGCGCCATCACCGCCACCAGCATGGTAAAGGGCGCCACGCGTGCCGAGATCTGGAAACGGATACTGGACTATTACAGCGAGTTCGCCGGGCGTTCGCTGCAGGTCAATGAGGAAGTATTCGCCTCCGAGGCGGCGACGAACCAGCGCAACCAGGCCATCGCGATGCTCATGTACGCCTATGGGCACATCAAGGACGACCCCGCCCGGGCCACGGACATCTACACCGAGCAGTGCTCGGTGAGTGTCAACGTCGGCGACCTCGCCACCATGGCCGCCACGCTGGCCAACGGCGGCCGCAACCCGCTGACGGGCAAGCAGGTCATGCGCACTGACAACGTACCGGAGGTACTTGCCGTGATGGCGACAGCCGGCCTCTATGACGACTCGGGCAAGTGGCTGTACGCCACCGGGCTGCCCGCCAAGAGCGGCGTTGGCGGCGGCATCATCGCCGTGTCGCCGGGGCGCTTCGGCATCGCCGTCATATCGCCGCCGCTGGACGCCGCGGGCAACAGCGTGCGCGCGCAAAAGGCGATCGCCGACATCTCCAATGCCCTCGGTGGCAACCCGTATGCCGTGGTGCCGGTTAAATAAACGCGCCCGACCAGCAGGACCATTCACGCCAGCGCAACGTGCAGGAGAACGCGACCATGGCAGGAACACCCAGAGGCTTGTTGCCAGTGGCCTTGCTGTGCGCCATTTACCTGCACCCTGCCGCGGCGGCCACCGAGGCGGAGAGAATCGCCGCGCTGGAAGCGCAATTGCAACAGCAACAGGCCGTCATGCAGCAACAGCAGCAGATGCTGGAAGCGATGGCGGCGGAACTGCGGGAGCTGAAAGCCGCGCAGCCCGGCACGACGCTGGCCACCGCACCCGCACCGACCGCAACGCCGGCATCGGATGCACCGGCTGCACCGCTGCCTGCAGGACATTCCAAACCCCGGCTTGCCACCAATGTCTACGGCTTCGTCCAGGCGGATTATATTTACGATTTCAAGCGCGTGGACCCGGACTGGGAGGACACGCTCCGGGTTACGACCATCCCCACCCAGAGCGGTACCTATGGCAACGACGGCGACTCTATCTTCAGCGTCCGGCAGTCGCGCCTCGGCATCAAGGGCAACTACGGCCCGGACATCACCTACTGGCTGGAGGGCGAATTGTTCGGCGTGGGCTCGGACCAGGGCCAGACGACCTTCCGCCTGCGCCAGGCGTGGGCGACCTACAAAAACTTCGGCATGGGCCAGACCTGGTCCAACTTCATGGACATCGACATCTTCCCCAATACTATCGACTACTGGGGACCGACCGGCATGGTGTTCTACCGCAACCAGCAGGCGCGCTATACCTTCCCGCTGGGTGACGACGTCTTCGCCGTCAGCCTGGAGGACCCCAGTACGGCATTGAGCGTCGGGCAGTTCCGGGAGACGAGCAATTGCGGGCTGCCCAACCCGCCACCGGACTGCGAGTCCACCGATTCGACCGCCGGCGAGGTGTTCCAGTCCTACAATGACCTGCCCGACCTGACCGCCCGCTATCGCCGCAACGGCGACTTCGGGCATTTCCAGGTGGCGGGTATCGTGCGCAAACTCGGCTATGAAAGGCTGGATACCGGGTCCAAGGATTACCAAGTTGGCTGGGGTATCAATACCAGCACGGGCCTGAAGACCTGGGGCGCCGACAGGCTGAAACTACAGGTGGCCTACGGCAAGGGTATCGGTAACTACATGAACGACGGCGGTATCGACATAGCGCCCGACTCCGCGGATATCTTCTCCGCCGGCGCCGAAACCGTGCCCACGTGGGGACTGGTTGCCTATTACGACCACTTCTGGAATGAAAAGTGGGCGAGCTCACTGGGCTGGTCCATGACTGACCTCGACACCAGTGACGGGCAGGCGCCCACGGAATTCAAGCAGGGGCAGATCGCATCCATCAACCTGCTGCACTACCCGGCGGAGCACGTCCTGATGGGTACCGAGTTCAGCTGGGGCCAGCGCGAGGACGTCGATGGCAACCTCGGCACGGACTACCGCATCCAGTTCTCCATCAAGGTCGATTTTGATACTGGCGACCTGGTGAGGAGTAACTAGGGCTGCAGTGCCTCAGTAGCGCTGGGGAATGTACTTGAACGGGTAGTTAGCCGGCGGGTTCTCGCCCACTTTACGCTTGCCGAGCTTCACCTTTTCGTGCGGCAGTTCCTCGTAGGGTACCTGCTCCAGCAGGTGGCTGATCACGTTCAGACGCACCCGCCGCTTCTGCTCGGCGGACGCTACGAACCAGGGAGCCCAGGGTGTGTCGCTCGCCCTGAACATCTCGTCCCTCGCACGCGTGTAGTCGTCCCATTTATTGTAGGACTCGATATCTATGTTCGAGAGCTTCCAGATCTTGCGCCCGTCATCCACCCTGTCCTCTAGGCGTCGCTGCTGTTCCTCGGGTGTCACTTCCAGCCAGTATTTGACGAGGATTATTCCGGAGTCGACCATCGCGCGCTCCACCAGCGGCACCATCTGCAGGAAGTGTTCCGCCTCGTCATCACTGCAGAATCCCATGACACGTTCGACTCCGGCGCGGTTGTACCAGCTGCGGTCAAACAGGACGACTTCCCCGGCAGCCGGAAAATGCTTGATGTAGCGCTGCAGGTACATCTGGCTTCTTTCGCGCTCCGTCGGGGTCGGCAGGGCGACCACGCGAAATACGCGCGGGCACGCGCTCGGTGAGCGCCTTGATCGCACCGTCCTTGCCGGCGCCATCGCGCCCCTCGAAAACGACACAGACCTTGAGGCCGCTGTGCACCACCCAGCGCTGTAGCTTTACCAGCTCCACGTGCAAACGGGCCAGCTCCTTCTCATAGGTTTTGCGCCCCAGATCTGCACGTTTTTTCGCCAATTTAGTGCTTCTTTTCCGCTTCCTATCACGCTTTGGCGCGTTCTGCGACATGGATGACCCCCCCTTTGCTGGCCAGCTGCGAACAGTGTCTAACACCTGCAACAACTCTAGCGCAAAACCTTGCGGCACGCCCAATTGCGGTAAAGCATTCCGCAAACAACATTACCGGCGACGCCTCGCCGCGGCGATGGCCCGCGCCTCCACCAGGTACCAGGACAGGCTCGCCGCCGCGAGACTGCCCAGGAACATCAGCGCCGCCAGGCGGGGAAACGGGTAAGACTGCATGTCGGCAATCAGCGACGAGCCCAGCAGCCAGCTGCCAATGGGCGCGTGCCAGAGGTAAAGTCCGTAGCTGACGGTGCCGAGGTAGAAGACCGCGCGGTTGCCCAGCAGCGCGTTGAGCCAGGCGCGGTTCAGTGCGCAGTTCAGGATGACAACCAGCACCGCGGCGCCAAACAGGGGCGTCCACAGGTACAGTATCGGGGCGCCGGTCCAGTACTCCGCGTAATCCCGCGCCATCCACATACCCAGTGCGACGAACAGGATCGGCGTCGCCCACAGCAGGGTGGCCAGGCGACGGGAATAGACGCTGGCCGGGCCGCTGTTGCCGGCGAACTGCACATGCAGAACCGCACCCAGCATACCCAGGCCAAACGTGTCCATCGAGCCCGGCAGTTGGTAGATCCACACTGGCGGATCGATTGCCGGCTGGATCACCGTGACCACGAAAAAGCGCCACAGCAGCATGGACAGCAGTGAGAGGACCACCAATAGCAGCTTGCGCCGGTGGTCCGCTAACCTCGCGACGAGCGGCAGCACGAGATAAAAGGACAATTCGATAGGCAGGGTCCACCACACGCCGTTGACACTCGCCGGCGCACCGATGCCCACCGGCGCGGGCACGAACAGCATCAACAGGTACTGCACTGCGTTCGACCAGTTCACCAGCAACACGCCTGTGGTGAACAGGGAGATTACGACCAGCAACAACAGCTGCAGATAGTAGGCGGGAAAGACCCGTGCCACGCGCCGCAGGAGGTAGCGCGACACGCGCGGGTGCGCCCTGCCCATAGCATTGGCCCGGGCGTAGGGGAGCGTCAGCAGGAACCCGGAGAGCACGAACAGAACCTGCACACCGGCCCAGCCCAACGAGAAAAAGACATGCACCCGGATCGGCTCGCCCAGCAGCTCCAGCAAGATCTCCCGCGGTGTGGCGTAAACCCAGGCGTGATAGACCAGCACCCACAGTGCGGCCAGACCGCGCAGGCCGGTTAACGCCGGCAAACTGTGCGCCGCAGGAACAGCTCGCGCTGCTGTGTCAGTCATGTACCATCCTTTACGGGATTACTGCATTTGAGAGGCCAAACGCATGCGGTGCGCCCGCGCGCCGCCGCGGGACAATCAACTCTTTTCTATGAGATACCGGTAAACCCCGTCCACATAATCACTGGCGAGCAGGCGATGACCTGATTGCTCGGCAAAGACCCGGAAGTCCCTGACGGACCCCTGGTCGGTCGCCAGCACTCGCAGCCGCTGTCCCGCCTGCATCCCGTTCAATGCCCGCTTGGCCTGCAGCAAGGGCATGGGGCAGGCCAGTCCGATAGCGTCCACTTCTGTCACATCCAGTTCCGTCATCGCTCCAGTGATCCGGCACAGTGGGCGCTACAGTATACGCATCCGCCGGGTATCGAGCACGGGCCGTGTTGCGCGTGAACTTTGTTTTGGCCTGTGAGATAGTGCCTCACCGTCATTGCATATCGGGGGAATTCCGCGTGCGCCAACTCAAGGACAAGGTAGCGGTCGTCACCGGTGGCAGCAGTGGTATCGGCCAGGCGATCGCGCTGGCACTGGCGAAATCCGGCTGCAAGCTGGCTGTGGTCGGCACGTCGCGAAAGCGGATCAACGGCACCCTCGCACTGCTGGCCCGGGGCAAAAGGCACAAGGGCTACGTCTGCGATGTCTCCGACAGGACTGCTGTCCTCGCGCTGGCCGACGCGGTCGAGACGGATTTCGGCCGCGTCGACATCATTGTCAACAACGCGGGCATCACCTCCTCCGCACCCTTTGCGGACTTCGACATGGCGCTCTTCGACCTGATTATCATGACCAACTTTTTCGGTGTCGTGAACTGTTGCCACGCGTTCCTGCCCAAGTTGCAGTCCCAGGGGCGCGGCCACATCGTCAATATGTCGAGCATGCTCGGCTTCGTCGGGGGCACCCAACCAGTCGGCCTACGTGGCGACAAAGCCCGCCATACGCGGCTTCACGGAGTCGCTCTGGGCTGAACTGGACGACACCGAATCGAGGTTACTTGCGATTCCACCCCGGCACCATCCAGAGCGACATACTGTGATCAGCGCGAGCTTTTCCGACGCGCGAAAAGCAGCGAAGACAAAGATGATGATCGCCTTCGGTATCCCCGCGAGCGATGTCGCAAGGAAAATTATTGACGCCATCAGGCACAACCGTCGCGAGGTTATCGTCGGCGGCGGGGATGCGCAGGCCCTGTGGCGTTCAAGCGCCTCTTCCCGATCTCTGTCACCGCCTGACCGCCAGCGGCACGCAAAGCACAGGAAAAAGATCTACGCGGGCGAGTGGTGGAGTCAGGTGAAGCCGTAGCTGACTTCGACGCGAAGAACTTATAGAGTCGTCCCGTTAGTCCTTATTTTCTGGCGAGTGCCTATGCTGTGAAACGAACGCACACTCCTTTTGAGCGTTGCCAGCGCCATCCCCTTCCTGCTGTACGGCACGCATTGATGGAAAATCTTGGCGACCTGCTGTGGTTCAATGGACTTACCCTTCTGTTATTCGCGTCATTCTCTGGGCGTCGATGATGGCCGTCAGGCATGCCGAAGTGGCGGCCGGGAAACTGGGAGCCATACAACGACTGATCACGACGACTGCGACCACCATCGAAGTCACCATGATCGCCAACATTATATTGTCCGGCGACGCCATCCGGCTTCGCCCGGGACACCATGTTCGCGGTGGTCATGACGTGCCCACGCACTGGTGGTCTGGCGTTGCTACTGGGCGCACTGCGCTTCCACGAACAGCAGTACAACCTGCAGGCGCCAACGCCTACCCGGCGGTGATCATACCACCGGCGGGGTCTGGGCTCGTCGTGCCGGATTTCACCACCACCACGCCTGACCAGAGTTTTTCCGGTTTCCAGGCGGTAACTGGTCATGATGTCGGTGGGTCTGGTATTTCTGTTGATCCAGACAAAAACGCCACTTGCGAACTACTTCGTGATGGACAAGACAAATCCCGCAGGTCGACCAGCATGGGCACACACACCCTGTTTACCCGATCTGGAACCACTTGCTGCTGATGCTGAAGGTACTCTGGTTTCGGTGATTCTCCTGGCCGAACAGATTGGGCAAGTGCCGATCGACTACAGCATCGAGACGCTCGGGGCGCCGATGGCACTGGGCGCATTCTTCGTGGCAATCCTGATCCTGGGACCGGAGGCGATCAGCGGCATTCGCGCGGCACTGCGGAACAACCTGCAGCGTTCGGTCAATATCCTGCTCGGTTCAGTGCTGGCAACGATCAGCCTGACGATACCCGCAGTGCTCTGTCATCGGCTACATGCGCCATATCCATGTCATACTCGGCTTACCCAACTCGGAAATTGTGCTGTTGGTTGTTACACTGCTGGTGAGCATGACAACCCCCGCAGTGTTCGCACCAACATCCTGCAGGGCGCCGTGCACCTGCTGTTGTTTTTCGCCTATGTCATGCTGATATTCCAGCCATAGCAAGGGATGCGCAATCCGTGCGGGCATAATCGTCAGTTCCCTGTACAATGCCCGGCATAACTAAAACAGGACTGCCCGTCATCATGAAGCGATTGGTCATTCTTCTTGTTATCACCGCGGTCGCCGCGTTTTTAGCCTGGAAACAATTCTCAACAGCGCCCATTGCCCGCAGCGTACCCGATGATGGCGGCACCCTGTGGCGGCCCCAGGGCAACCCCGTGGCCGGCGCGCTCGATGCGCATATGGCGGCCCCCGTCACTTTTCGCACCATGCACGTGGGACTCAACAATACCGATCAACTCTGGATCGCCACCGCCCCGGAGCAGGAACTGGCCTGGGTGGCGGAGCAGGACCTGTACGTGCCTGAAGGACCCACCCTGGATGACCTCGGCCAGATTTATTTCAGCCCCCTGTTTCCCCGGGAAGACGTGAGCCTCGTGGTGCTGGCGCCGGAGACCGGCAAGCGCCTGTGGAGCCTGCCCAACAAGGGCGATACCAGGGGCGCGGGCGCGCCGCTGATCCTCGCTACACCGGGCGAAACCAGCCCGCAGACCATCTATCACGCGACCTATCACTGGGCCTGGGCCGTGACCCCACGGGGCGAAGTACTGTGGCACAAACCCACCGGCCTTACGTACGCGGGCGCGGATATCCCGCACGCCTGGGGCGTGAATTACGTGCCCCAGTTTGACGCGCTAACGGTGGTGACGGGTAACGGGGCAATTGCGGTGCTGGCGCGCGCCACGGGGGAATCGTTGCTGGACGCACCGTTCAAGCTGCCCGGCGAGCCGGCAGCAGAGACTGTCCGGCATATGCCCGCGCAGTGGATACTGCAACGGGGCGACGAGCTGGCCAGACAACGTTTTGGCGATATGCCGGTAGCGGACGGCCTGTTCAGCGCGATGGTGAGGATCATTTACGGGGCGGGTTCGGAAGTCTCCAATTTTTATGCCGTGGACCCCAATACCGGCAGGTTGTTTGTCGCAGCTACCGCGCCGGACGAGGTCGACGGCAGTAAGGACGGCGTCTCCGCCATAGGCGCGCTGTACGCTCTCGATCTGGTCCCGTCAGGCGACCATCTCGCCCTCGCCATTGGCGCGCGTTACGACTTCGACGGCGGCACCGGCTCCACGCCCACCGTAAGCAACGACGGGAAGCGTTTATACATCACCGATGAAAACGGTAACGTGATGGCCCTTAACCGAGACCTGCAGGAGATCTGGCGCATCAACGTCGGCGAACAGGTGGCCGCCTCGGTCGCGGTAGCGGCCGACAATCACGAGCTATACGTCGTTACGCGCAGAGATGTCTTCAAGTTATGGGACAGGGGCGATCATGCGGAGCGCGCCTGGACCGGCCAACTCGATGTCTTTCCCGACCACGTCAACGTCAACACGCTGACACCCACGATTACCGCGAATGGCATCGCGGTCGCCATCGGCGCCAGTCGGGAGCTGGGTGGCAATTCCCTGCTGATGGAAAATGGTTTTGGGCTGCTGGACAGGGATACCGGAAAAGTACGCGGCTTCGTACAGGGCGTGGAGGAAGGCATCGCCGTAACGGTGGTCGCGGCTGACGGCGGGTTCACCATCGCGCACTCGCCGGTGAGAAGGCTTGGCAGCAAGGCCATATTCGGCGACGCGATCTCACCCATTACCGGCGGCATCAGTCGCTACAGGCCCAGTAACAACAAGCGCCTGGCAAGGGAGGCAAGTTGTGCCGCCGCCGCGATCAATGCGCGCAGCGCGGCCCAGGAAAACGTACCGGGCTATGATGCCGCGGCAAGGCGATGGGACCTGGGACAAGTCCGGGCCTTGATGACGCAGGCGGCAAACGCCCTGGGCAAAACAGATACCGCGCCGCCCGCCACCACAGACCCTGCTCTTTGGTGTAACCGGTTGCACTCTGCGGGGAACGAATCGTGACGCCCGTATCGCAATCTGCGAGAAGGGATTTTGACGTCATCGTCGTGGGTGCCGGCTTCGCCGGCATTGGATCCGCGATAAAACTGCGCGAGGCGGGGTTCGATTTTGTGGTGCTGGAAAAGGCCGCCGAAATAGGCGGCGTCTGGCGCGATAACAGCTACCCGGATTGCGCCTGTGATATTCCCTCCGCGTTTTACTCCTTCTCCTTCGCACCCAACCCCGGCTGGACCAGCTTTTTCGCGAAGCAGGAAGAAATCAGGAAGTACACGATCGACACCGCCAGAAAATTTGCCGTGATGGATTCGATTCGTGTCAAGCACGAATTGCTGCGGGCACAATGGAATAACGGCGAGAAAACCTGGGAGTTGCAGACCACCGGCGGCGATTACCGGGCGCGCTTCGTCATCATGGCCTGTGGGCCCATGCACAAGCCGGCCATGCCCGCCATCAGGGGCCTGGACACTTTTACCGGCTCGAGCTTCCACTCCGCACGGTGGGACCACGGCTGCGATTTAACAGACAAGAAGGTTGCCGTGATCGGCAGCGGCGCATCGGCTATCCAGTTTGTTCCAGCCCTCGAGTCCCGGGTCGCGCAGCTCACGCTGTTCCAGCGAACGCCGCCCTGGCAAAGCCCCATGTCAAGGTTGTCGGAAGCGTCGCGGAAATCCAGGGCAGCCGGGTGATTGCCAGCGACGGTACTGCCTGCGAAGCCGATGTCATCATATTCGCCACGGGATTTGAAGTTGCCAACCCACCGATCGCACAGAGAATCGTGGGGGCCAGCGGCGTGACGCTGGAAGCGCAGTGGCGCGGCAGTCCGGAGGCCTGTCTCGGGACAGTCGCCGCGGGCTGCACGAATTGTTTCCTGACCTTCGGGCCCAACCTGTATACCTTTTCCTCGGCGTTCGTTATCATCGAGGCGCAGCTGAAATACATCGTGAGCGCGCTCAAAACCCTGCGCTCAAGGCGTATTGCCACGTTCGCCCTGGACGGGCGTAAGAGCGGCGTCTACAACGACAGGCTTCAGTCCTCGTTGCAGGAAACCGTGTGGAACAGCGGCGGTTGTTCCAGTTACTTTATCGATAACAATGGCCGCAACAGTACGAACTGGCCCTGGACAACATTTTATATGCGCTGGCGATTGAGCAAATTCCGGCTTGACGACTATATTCTGGACTCTGACGGAGCGAAAACATGAAGACCTTCCTGCGTGTGCTGGTCGCACTACCGGCCATACTCTTTGTAGTGATGGGCCTGCGCTGGATAACCGACCCAGCGGGCGCAGCCACCGCACTGGGCATGACCCTGATGGAGGGGGTTGGGCGCAGCTCCCAGATTGGCGACGTGGGCGCATTTTTCCTGTCGATGGGCCTGATGATTCTGATCGGGCTGGTAACTGCCAGACGCACGTGGTTTTACGCGCCCGCACTGATTCTGATCCTGACTGCATTGTTCCGTTTACTCTCCTGGCTGTTCCATGACGCTGCCCTTGCGCTGGACATGATTGTCGTGGAAGTGGTGGTCGCCAGCATCCTGTTTGTCGCCGCATCAAGATTGTCACAGGAGGCCTGAGCGGTGATCCGGCTGGGTGGTGGGCACTTGGTCGCACTGTTACTGGTGATCCTTTGCGTGTGGCAGAGCCCACTGGCGCAGGCAGCGCGACCGAATATCGTCCTGGTGCTCGCCGATGACCTGGGCTTCAGCGACATCGAGCCGTATGGCAGCGAAATAAAGACTCCCACCATCAGCACGCTGGCCGCCAACGGCGTCCGCTTTACCAACTACCACACGGCGGCCAGTTGCGCGCCGACCCGGGGCATGCTCATGACCGGAGTGGACAGCCATCGCAACGGTGTCCCCAATATTCCGGAGACAATTCCACCCGAACAATCGGAGCACCCCAACTACAAGGGTACACTGGGACACAATGTCGTGACGGTTGCCACGCTGTTGCAGGATTCGGGTTATCACACCTACATGGCGGGCAAGTGGCACCTCGGAAAAACGCGTGACCTGCTGCCATTTCGTCGCGGTTTCGAGCGCACGGTAACCATGGCCGATACGGGCGCCGACAACTGGGAACAAAAGCCCTACATCCCTATCTACAAGAAAGCCAACTGGTTCGCCGACGGCGAGCCCTTCAACCTGCCGGAAGACTTCTACTCCTCGCGTTTTCTCATCGACAAGACCATTGAGTTCATCTCCTCCAACGCCGGTGACGGCGAGCCTTTTTTCGCCTATATACCCTTCCAGGCCGTGCATATACCGGTGCAGGCACCACAGGAGTTCACTGACAAGTACATGGGTGTCTACGATGGCGGCTGGGATGTCCTGCGCCAGCAGCGCCAGGCCCGGGCTGAACAACTCGGCATCATTCCCGCCAATACGGGGATGGTGAGCATGTCCACCACCAACGACTGGAACGCCTACACGCCGGAGGAACAGCGTTACCACGCCAAGCGCATGGCCGTGTACGCGGGCATGGTGGACGCGATGGACTTTCATTTCGGACGGCTGATCGACTACCTCAAACGCAGCGGACAATACGACAATACCGTGTTTATCTTTACCTCGGACAATGGCAGCGAGGCCTCTGGCGTCGACTACCCACGAGCGCTGCCGGTACGATTTGGCCTGTGGCTGCAGGGTTACAATGATGACTACGATACCCTTGGGCTGAAGGGCAGCTTCAATGCCATCGGCCCGAGTTTTGCCAGCGCCGCCGCATCACCGCTGGCCTTCTACAAGTTTTATGCGGGCGAAGGCGGCATGCGCGTGCCGCTCATTATCGCCGGTGAGTCGATCCCGGCCCGGTCGCAGCCATCCAATGCTTTTACCTATGTGACCGATATTGCTCCCACCATCCTGGAACTGGCAGGGGTCAATCCACCTTCCGGCCGTTACGGCGGCCGGCCGGTGGAGCGCATCACCGGGCGCAGCCTGCTGGCACTGACGCGGGGCGAAGTCGACCGGGTGTACTCAGCGACGGACGTCATCGGCTATGAATTGGGTGGCAACGCGGCCCTGTTCCAGGGAGATTACAAGATTGTCCTGAATATTCACCCGGTGGGTGATGACGAGTGGCATCTTTACAATATTGTTACCGACCCCGGTGAAACTGAGGACCTGAAGGAGCGCATGCCTGAACGCTTTGCGCGCATGCTTGCCCACTACCATGACTACGCGAAGGACAACGGGGTCCTGCCGATTCCGGCGTCATACAACCAGGCCTTCCAGGGGGTCGCCAATGGCGTACTGAATCGCTTTGGCCCGCAAATCCTGCTGGGCCTGCTGTCGCTGGCCGTCCTGTTGCCTTTCTATATCGCCTACCGCACCCGCAGACACTGAGTTCTGCGAGGCACCAGACCCCTGGCGCCGACGCTGTCCAGGGCGTGATCGGGAATGGTCTTGCCGCGAACCGGAAAAACACTTGGCGCACTGTTACTTCTTCCACTACTATTGAGTTGCCAAGGTGACTTCACCGTCCCGTTCACCCAGTAACCAAGAAGGAACCCGCCATGGTCAAACTTCGCCTCTCACTGCTTGTCGCTGTCCCGGTCCTGTTGTCTGCCTGCGCCTCCGGACCACCCTTTATCGACCAGATGCAACCGACAGCCATCGATATGGCCGTACGTCGCGGCGCCTTCGAACTGAATTGTCCTGCCGCTACCGGGGAGTTGATTTCCAGCGAAAACGTGGAGCCGGTGTCTTTTTACTTTGGCGTTCCGCGCGCCGAGTACACGGTCGGAGTCAGTGGTTGCGGCAAACGTGCCAGCTACGTGGTGATTTGTCCTGACAACGGCAGCAATTCCTGCTTTGCCGGTGCCTCTCGCCTGGACACGATGCAGTAACACGACCCACCCGGTGATGACCCCCGACCCGCGCGGGGGTCCGCCGGCCCGTTCCAACTCCGGATGTGAATCGCTTGCCAGCCCCGTACAATCAACCAACACCACACTGCAGCCCTGCGCTGCCGCCCGCGGACCGCACTCCGCTGTACCTGTGAAAAGGACCTACCGACTATGAAACTCCTGCGCCGTACACTCCTGATTTCCGTGACCGTGCTCGCGGCGGTGCCGCTCAGCGGTTTCGGCGGCACTGATGACCCGATCAAATTGGCCGAACAGGCCGACCGGAGTGCGGGGATCACCGCGCCGGGTTTCGAGGAAACCCGGGCCATCGCCGAGGAGGGCTTCATCTACGGCCTGCCCATCGTGATGAACTACGCCGTGATGTACGAGTACGCCGTCGACCGGAACTCCGGGCAGTTCAAGGCGCCCTTCAATCAGATCAGGAACGAGGCCCGGGTGTTTACCTACAAGGACACGGCTATCGTCACGCCCAACAGTGATACGCCCTACTCCTTCGCGTGGCTGGATTTGCGCGCCGAGCCCATCGTGTTGTCTGTCCCGGCAGTGGAGAAGAATCGCTACTACGCGGTGCAGCTGGAAGACGGCAATACGTTCAACTACGGCTACATCGGGCAGCGCGCGACCGGTCCCGAGGCCGGCGATTATATGGTGGTGGGGCCCGACTGGTCCGGCGAGACACCAGCCGGCATCAAGCAGGTATTTCGTTCATCGACACAATTTTCCATTGCGGGCTATCGCACCCAGCTGTTCGATCCTGCCGACATGCCCAACGTGGAGAAAGTACAGGCCGGGTACAAGGTGCAGACCCTGTCGAGCTACCTGAAGCAACCGCCGCCGCCCGCCGCACCCCAAATCGATTTTCCCAAAATTGACAAAGAAATGGTGAAGAAGAATTTCTTCGAGTACCTGGATTTTGCGCTGCAGTTCGCGCCGCCGGGCCCCGAGGAAACAGCCATCCGGGCCAAGCTCGCCTCGATCGGCGTCGGCCCCGGCAAACGTTTTGAGTTCAAGGACCTCTCGCTGGAGCACAAGGCAGAGGTGCTGCTGGGCATGAAAGCGGGTGATGACAGGATCGACAAATACCTGGCCGGCTCGGGGTTTCGCGTCAACGGCTGGGCCCTGTCCAGCCCCTTCGGCAACCGGGCGTTTTTCAACGGCGACTGGCTCAAGCGCGCCGCCGGCGCGAAAGCCGGAATTTACGGCAATGATGCGATTGAGGCGGCCTATCCCATGACGCGATCGGACGTTGGCGGCGACCCGCTCGATGGCAGCAAGCACAACTACACGCTGACCTTCCCGGCCGGTTCCCTGCCGCCGGTGAACGCCTTCTGGTCGGTAACCATGTACGACGGCAAGACGCAGCTGTTGATCGAGAATCCGATCAACCGCTACCTGATCAACTCGCCCATGCTGCCCGATATGAAGCACAACGAGGACGGGTCGATGACCCTGTATATCCAGAAGGACTCGCCCGGTCCGGCAAAAGAGTCCAACTGGCTGCCCGCCCCCAACGGCCCCATCTACCTGGTGATGCGCCTGTACTGGCCGAAGACCCAGGCGCCCTCCATCCTGCCCATCGGCGAGGGCACGTGGAAGCCGCCGGGCGTTATCAAGGCGCAGTGAGCACCAGGGTATGTCGGTAACAATCGGCACCCCGCTTCGCCCCGGCGCCAGGCGTGTACTGCTGTGCGGGGCGGGCGAGCTGGGCAAGGAAGTCACCATTGAACTTCAGCGCCTCGGGGTCGAGGTGATCGCGGTGGATCGCTACGCCAACGCCCCCGCCATGCAGGTGGCCCATCGCGCCCACGTTATCAACATGCTCGACGGCAAGGCCCTGCGCGCGGTCATCGAGGCGGAGAAGCCCCACCTGATCGTGCCGGAGATCGAGGCGATCGCCACGGACACCCTGACTGAATTGGAAGCCGAAGGATTCACCGTGATCCCGACCGCCAGGGCCGCACAGCTGACCATGAACCGCGAGGGCATCCGCCGACTGGCGGCGGAGGAACTGGGACTGGCAACCAGCCCCTACCGCTTCGCGCAAACAAAGGCCGAGTATCTCGAGGCCGTGCGCGAGATCGGGCTGCCCTGCGTGGTCAAACCGATCATGAGTTCTTCGGGCAAAGGCCAGTCGCTGCTGCAAAACGAAGACCAGCTGGACACCGCCTGGGATTATGCCCAGGCGGGCGGCCGCGCGGGCCAGGGCAAGGTGATCGTCGAGGGCTTCGTCGAATTCGATTTTGAAATCACCCTGCTGACTGTCCGCCACCGGGACGGCACGTCTTATTGCGCGCCGATTGGCCACCGCCAGGAGGATGGCGACTACCGGGAATCCTGGCAGCCGCAACCAATGACACCCGGCGCCCTGGCCGCCGCGCAGGACATGGCGGAGAAAGTGACCTCGGCGCTGGGCGGCAGGGGGTTGTTCGGCGTGGAGCTGTTCATCAAGGGAGATGACGTCATTTTCAGCGAAGTCTCTCCCCGCCCCCACGACACCGGGCTGGTGACGCTCGTTTCGCAGGACTTGTCGGAGTTCGCCCTGCACGCCCGGGCTATCCTCGACCTGCCGATACCGGCCATTCGACAACACGGGCCCAGTGCATCCAGCGTCATTCTCGTGTCGGGAGAGAGCCGTGACGTGCACTACGGCAACCTGCAGCAGGCGCTGGCCACGGCCGACACCCAGCTGCGCCTGTTCGGCAAGCCGGAGGTTTCCGGCGCACGCCGCATGGGCGTGGCGCTGGCTATCGGCGACAGCATCGAAGCGGCGCGGAGTAAGGCGAACGCGTGCGCCGCGGCGGTCAGCGTCGAATTATAGCGCCACTGCTCCGACCGTTGGCCGGCACCCGGCGCTGACGTCAATGCACTACTATTTCGACACTTCGGTGGACTGCTGCGCCTGCGCCACGGCCGGCTTTGCCACATCCTCATGCATGAACCAGGTGGACGCGATGGCGCTGTGCACGTCCTGTAGTTGTAACTGCAGTTCGTCAATGTAGTCGTGCAGTGCCGGGCCAACAAGGTTACTGCAGTCTGTTTTCCTCAGTTGCCGATACACCTTGCTGACAACCTTCAGCGCGCGCTTGTTATCCGGCAACGTGTGCATGCTGTGTTCGATCGCGTGCAGGGAGTGGGCAACCGCGCGCGGGAACACCGTGCTCTTGAACAGGAACTCCAGCACGCCCTGCCGGTTGACACTGCGACGGACATTGAGCCGGTACATCTGGTAGGCGCTCAGGGACTGCAGGACGCTGATCCACAGGACATTGCGGAAAGGGGAGGTCTCGTCCACGTTACCCATCAATCCGGCGGACGCGGCATCGATGATGCGCGTACTCATGTCGGCGCGCTCGAGGTTTCTCCCCATGCACACGAACTGGTAGGCGGCGTCCTGGTTCATGGTGCCGGCGAGCATGCCGGTCACTTGCTGGCAGGACTGGATAATGTTGTTGAGCACCGAGTGTCGCATGCCCCGCGGCAGGTCCTTGTGGCTGCGGCGGGCAACGCTCAAATACAGGCTGTTGACGCGCTCCCACGCTTCGCTGGGCAGGATTTCCCGGGTGGTGCGCATGTTCTCCCGCGCATAGGTCAGTGAACTGATGATGGAGGACGGGTTCGCCCGCTCGCCAAACACGAAGCTCATGATATTTTTTTCGTTGGCCGCGCCCGGCAACCTGGCAAAGTTCTCCTGGGCACCCAGCACCTGCAGCAACAGGTCCCAGCCGGGCTGCACTTCCTTTGGCAGGTCCAGCACGGCGTTGTGCCGCACCAGCATCAGGCGAGCGGTATTCTCAGCCCGTTCCAGGAAGCGACCCAGCCAGTACACTCGCTCCGCGACCCGCGATAACATCAGTTGGCCTCCGTATCGACGATCCAGGTGTCCTTGCTGCCGCCGCCCTGGGAGGAGTTGACCACCAGTGAACCCTTGCGCAACGCCACCCGGGTCAGCCCCCCGGGTGTGACGTAATGGCGCTTGCCCTGCAGGATGAAAGGGCGCAGGTCCAGGTGCCGGGGTTCGATATTGTTGCCGCAGAGGGTCGGTGCGGTGGACAGCCGCAGCGCCGGTTGCGCCATGTAGTTGCGAGGGTTCTTCCTGATCAGTTCGGCGAACAGTGCCCGTTCCTTTTTACTGGCCGCCGGCCCGATCAGCATGCCGTAGCCGCCGGACTCGTTGGCCGGCTTGACCACCATCGTTTCGAGGTTTTGCAGCACGTGCTGGCACTGCCTGGGATCGACGCACAGGTAGGAAGGCACATTGGGGATGATCGGGTCCTCGCCGAGGTAGTACCTGATGATCGCCGGCACGTAGGTGTAGATCACCTTGTCATCGGCCACCCCGCGCCGGGGGCGTTGGCCAAACCGACATTGCCCTTGCGCCAGGCGCGGAACAGGCCCGGGGTGCCCAGGGCGGAGTCGGGCCGGAACACCTCGGGGTCGAGGAAATCGTCGTTGATCCGGCGATAGATCACATCGACCCGGACAAACCGCGAATAGTCTTCATGTAGACCTTGTCGTCGCTGCCAACCACGAGGTCAGCGCCCTCCACCAGCTCGGCGCCCATGCGCTGCGCCAGGTAGGCGTGCTCGAAATACGCGGAATTGAACACGCCCGGGGTCATCACCACGATCTCCGGGTGCGCGTTGCGCCGGGGTGACAGCGACGCCAGCATGTCGAATAGCTGGGAGGTAGTCGGCCACCGGCAGGATCGAGTTGCGCTCGAACAACTGCGGCAATACCCGCTTGGAAATCGCCCTGTTTTCCAGCATGTAGGACACGCCGGAGGGCACCCTGAGATTGTCCTCCAGCACGTAGACGGTACCGTCGGCATCGCGCACCAGGTCGGAGCCACAGATGTGGGACCAGACGCCATGGCGCGGTTTCGCGCCGACGCACTGCTGCAAAAACTCCGGCGAGCTGTTGATGAGGTCTGCGGGAACGACCTTGTCCTTGAGGATTTTCTGGTCGTTGTAGAGGTCGTCGATAAACAGGTTGAGCGCCGTGAGACGCTGGATCAGTCCTTTCTCCAGCACCTGCCACTCGTTCAGCGGAATAATCCGCGGAATGATGTCCATGGGCCATGCGCGGTCGATGTTCTCGCCCTCGCTGTAGACGGTAAAGGTGATGCCCATTTCCTGGATCGCCAGGTCCGCCGCCTGCTGCCGCGATATCAGGTGCTTGATGGTCTGCTTGCGCATGAACGCGACGAGGCTGCGGGTCGCGGGTCGCGCCCTCCCGGGGGCGCTGATTATCTCGTCGTAGAACTCGCCCGGGATGTACTGGGTCCAGTCAATGGTGGCGCGCGGACGTGACCTTGTATAAGGCTTCGGGGACGTGATCTTGGCTTGCACCATTGCTACAGGTTTCTCCTGGGATTGGGAACTCATCAGGCGCCACCGTCTCCGACCGGACGCGGCGGGGAAAGTTTCGAAGAGGTGACACTATTCTAATGCGACGCTGACTACAAACAAATAGAAATAGTCGTCATCCGGTGGCGACAGGCAGTGGCATGCGCAATAGCAAAAATACGGCCCCGCGCTTATCGCTCGACCAGCTCCACACGCCTATTTTTCTGCTTCCCGGCCTCCTGGGTGTTCGCATAGACCGGAGATAATGGACCGACGCCGTGAGGTTCCAGGCGAGCCCGGTCGATTCCAAAACGGCTTTGCAGCGTCTGAACCACCGCCGCAGCCCGGTCCGACGACAGTCTGGTATTGTAGTCGAATGTACCCATGGCATCCGTGTGCCCGACCACGTAGAACGTTTTGTCGGGATTGGCGGCGAGGAATTCAGCAATCGCCTTAAGGGCTGGGTCTGACTCCGCCCTGAGCGTGGCCTTGTCAAAATCAAAGACCAGCCCGTCGAGCACCACGCGCCCGTACTCCTCCAGGTCGGCGCCGATGGCTTCCGCGTCGATGGCAACCAGGCCGGTTTCCGCGGCCTCCACCTCGATAATATCCACCAGTGCACCGACATAGTCCGCCGCATGCTGCTCGACACCAATGACGACGTACACGGTGCCAGCCGCCCGCTCCTTGCGCGCCACGATCGTGCCCGCGCCGCCGGAGGAGGCGGTACCAGCGAAGAAGGTATTTACCTCACCCGGCCTGGTGGTGGGGTTGGCGATAAAGTAGACCTCCGACCAGCTGCGGCTGCCGACATCCGCGCCACGGCGGTCAGGGGACAAGCCCTGGCCGAGGATTTCGAAATCCTCGGCCTTCAACGCCTCCAGGTAGTTCAGGTAAAGCTCGGAGTAGCCGCGCTCTGTGCCGGCGTAACGGTAGAAGGTGCGCGTGACCCGACCGGCGACATCAATCCAGTCGTCGATCCGGCGATATCCCGTCACCGCGCCAACGGGGACCCGGAAAGGCAAGAAATTTTCGATCTGCTGCCAGCGAATTTCCTGGCCGGGGTAGCGGACCAGCAGCGGATGCTCCTGCACGCCGTCGATATCGGTGGCGTGCGTGGTGGCCCCCAGGGCCAGGGACCACACCAGAGTTACCAGTAAAAACCTGCGTCCTCGCATGGTTACGCCCTCCTCTGCCGGACAAAATTCAGTTTGATCGGTTCAGTATTCAAACTACCCGGCCCTCTTCGACGTTCCCGCGCTACCCCGAATGTGCAAATGGTGAAATACTGGCGGGCCGACGAGCAGTGATCAAAAAAGGTAGCGATGAAAACAAATATAGGACAATTACTGAGGAAGCGCGCAGAAATCTGCCCCAATCGGGAAGCGTTCGTGGAGTTCGAGCGCAACCGTCGCTTCAGCTTCGCCGAACTCAACACCCGCGCCAACCGGCTGGCCAACGCGCTGCTGGAAAGTGGCATCCAGCCCGGTGATCGCGTCGCGACCCTGCTCAAGAACAGCATCGAATTTGTCGAAACCTACTTCGCGGCGGCCAAGATCGGCGCGGTGATGGTGCCGGTGAACTGGCGCCTGGTGGCGGGGGAGATCGCCTTTATCCTGCAGGACTCCGGCGCCAGGGCACTGGTGTACGACTCGGACTTTGACGAGGTGGTGAATGTTCTGCACGGTGGCGCGCACGGCGAGCTGGCCGTGGCGCAGTGGCTGCGCCGTGAGAATGGCGAGGCGGGCACACCGGGCTGGGCGAAGGATTACGCGCAGTTCACCGCCGCCGCCGCTACCGGGGAGCCGCCGATCGGCGCCTGGGACGACGACAACCTGTTCATCATGTACACCTCGGGTACCACCGGCCGCCCCAAGGGCGCCGTGCACAGCCACGACGGCATGCTCTGGTCACAACTGACCAGCATGTCCACCTCCGACATGCGCGGGGACGACCGTTTCCTGCTGGCGCTGCCAATGTTCCACGTGGGCTGCCTGAGCCCGACATCCCTGCTGGTCCACCGCGGTGGTACCGGGGTCATCATGCGGGAACTGGACCTGGGCGCCATGTTCCGCTGCATCGAACAGGAGCAGGTCAGCATTTTCATGGCGGTCCCGGCGCTGCTGCAATTCATGTTGATGACGCCGGAACGGCAGCAGCACGATATCTCCTCAGTGCGCTGGATCGCCACGGGCGCGGCGCCCGTGCCGGTGTCGTTGCTGCACGACTACGAGGCGCTGGGCATCCGCATCTTCCAGGCTTACGGCCTGACCGAATCCTGTGGCCCGGGCACCCTGCTGCTGCACGACGACGCCGAGGCCAAGGTCGGCTCCTGCGGCCGCCCCCAGATGCACACCGAGGTTAAGATAGTGGATCGCGACGGCAACACCATCCCCATGGGCTCGGACCAGGCCGGCGAACTGCTGGTCGGCGGCCGGCACCTGATGAAGGAATACTGGAACAACCCGCGAGCGACCGCCGAGACGCTGCGAGACGGCTGGCTGCACACGGGTGATATCTGCACCTGGGACAGCGAGGGTTTCATCACCATCTGCGACCGCATGAAAGACATGATCATCTCCGGCGGCGAGAATATTTACCCGGCAGAACTGGAAAACGTGCTCGCCGCCTGCCCCGAAGTGCAGGAAGCAGCCGTGATCGGCGTGCCCTCGCAAAAATGGGGCGAAACGCCGCTGGCCATCGTGGTGCCGGCCGCGGGCACCTCACCTACCCCGGAGTCGCTGAAGGCCTACTGCAAGCAACACCTGGCGGGCTACAAGGTACCGCAACTGTTCGAACTGGTGGATGCGCTGCCGCGCAACCCGTCCGGAAAACTGTTGAAACCGCAGTTGCGAGAACAGTTCCCCGGGCCGGCCCCCTTCTAGTAGACTGCGCACTCGGGGCAGAGCGGACCAGACCTTACCAACAGTGAACAAATCCAAAACCATTGCGGATCGGGTGCTGGCCTTACTGTGCGCCGTGGCCGCTCTGGCACTTTCTGTTGCCAGCTTCCCGACCGTGGCCGCCGAACCGCTCAGGGCGCTGATTCTCACCAGTCCGGGGGTCTACCACAACTACGAGCAGCAGACCCGCGACCTGGCGTATGCCATCGCCGATCGCGCCAATGTCCGCTTCGACGTCTCCCTGGCGGAACTGGACCGCTGGAAAAACACCGACTTTGCCAAGGGCTACGACGTCCTCATCTACAACATCTGCATGGCCGACAACCAGGACGCGCAGCTGATCGCCAACCTGCGCCGCCAAACCGAACAGCTCGGCGTGCCCGCGCTGGTCATCCACTGCACCATGCACTCCTTCCGCGAAACCAACCTGTGGTGGCCGATGTTCGGGCTGCAGACCAGGGCGCACGAGTCACTGCGATCGCTGCCACAGGCGCAGGCGCAGCCGCACCCGATCCTCAGCGGCGTACCCGAAGACTGGGTCGTGGCCAACGACGAGCTCTATATCAACCTGCAGTTTGCCGCCGAGCCGCTGCTCACCTCCACCGGCGAGGACGGCAAGCCCAACACCACGGCATGGCTCGCCTACCAGGGCATGACGCCGATCTTCGGCACCACTCTCGGGCACAGCGAGGAGACCATGAAGGACCCCGTGTACCAGCGGCTGATTGCCAACGCCCTGCTGTTCGTCACCGGCAACCTCACCGGCGACGGCAGGCCCACGCCCGGCCACGAGCCGATTGGTGACGGCATGGACATTTTCGAGACCTTTTCCGCGCCCGAAGGAGTGAGATTCCTGGGCAAAAAGGGGCAGGATTGTGCGTTCCGCCACCTGGCCCTGGCGGCCGCGCCCTGCTATCTCGGCTGCATCCTCAATCCCTTCCACTGGGGCGAGGAAACGCGGGCCTGCAAGCAGGCCTGCGAAGCCGACCTGCCCAAACCGGACGACCTGATCAGGGCCTGCATGCCCGGGGAGTGAAACAGCGGCCGGGGCAAAATAAAGTCAGGATTGACTGTTTTATTTATACATCCCATACTTCCCCGCGAGAATGACAAGGGGAAGACACCGTGACCGCACCCACCGCCATCGACCGCCGCGCCCTCGCGGACATGCCGCTGTTCGACACCGACACCCTCAAATGCCCGTACCACTACGATAAAACGCTGCGCGAGCAGGCACCCGTCTACCGCGACCCCGCGTCGGGGGTGTTCGTGGTCTCCACCTACGACCTGGTGCGCGAGGCGCACAAGAACGACGCCGTGTTCTCCAACGAGTTTACCCTCGCCCTCGGGTCGGCCCGGGAACTCGACGCGGATGTCAAAAATGCCATGGCCCAAACCTACAACCTCGGCAAGGGCACGCTGCTCACGGTGGATGATCCGGAGCACAAGATGTACCGCGATACGGTCAGGGATTTCTTCCTGGCCAAAAACATAGAGCGCTACCGACCCTGGATCAGCGAGCTGGCCGACCGGCTGGTCAGCGAGATACCGGCCGGGACGCCCTACAACTTCATCGAGCACTTTTCCCGCCCGCTGCCGCTGTCGGTGATCATGCACGTGCTGGGCATTCCGCTGGAGCTGTTCGACAAGGCCTTCAAATGGACCGTGGCCAATGTCACCGTGTTGTCACAGGTCTCCGACAAGCAGGCCCTGCTGAAAGCGCATGCCGCGGTGAAGGAGGAGTACGACTGGTTCGTGACCGCGCTGGACGAGCGCCGCGCCAGACCCCGGGACGACCTGCTGAACCTGGTGGCGCACGCCACGGTGGAAGGCCGTCCGCTCACCATCGAGGAACAGCTGGGTCACTGCACCCAGTTCCTCGTCGCCGGCAACGAGACCACCACCGCGACCCTGGCCGAGGGCATCCGGCAGCTGTGCCTGAACCCGGAGCAGGAAGCGGCGGTGCGCAAGGACCCCTCGCTGATTCCCAACCTGGTCGAGGAGACCCTGCGGCTGGCGACGCCCACCTCCAACATGTGGCGCATGACCAAGCAGGACTACACCCTCGGCGGCGTGGACATTCCGGCCGGGAGCATGGTGCTGCTGAAGTATTTTTCCTCGAACCACGACGAGGCCCTGTTCGAGGACCCGATGGAATTCGATGTGACGCGCGACAATGCCAAGCGCCATATCGCCTTCGGCTTCGGCACCCACGTGTGCATCGGCCAGCACCTGTCCCGGCTGGAGATGACCATCGCCTGGGAGAAACTGTTCGCCGGCACCCGTGCGATGCGCTTGAACTGCGCGCCGGATGAACTGGACTATATGCCGAACATCCTGCTGCGCGGACTGGAAGAACTGCCGGTTATTTTCGAGAAATAGAATTGCTCTGCCTATCACCGGGGCCGATTCCGTCGTGGTTGCTGGCAGGGAATGGGCACAGGTGGATTTGTTCGGCAGCCTGTCGTGGTACGACATCGATGCGGTCTGTCCCTCAGGCGTTTGCATGGATGGCGGGACACTTAACGGTTATGACATGACCGGCTGGATCTGGGCAGGCCTTGATGAGATAGGGGCTATGCTGGGTGTCTTTACCGGCCACGATCACGTCAACGACACATTCAATTACAGCACCCGGAATTCGACATGGGCACCTTCATTTTTAAATGCTTTTCGCCCCAACTCTGTTGACCGCAACCGGGGCATGCTGATCGGTATTACCCGCTTCCGGGCGTATAACCCGTTTGTGGGGGAAATAACGCCCGGCAGCGTGCACATCACGGATTTCTATGCCGGTGGTTGTTGCGTCACAGATAGCATCTTGCTCTGGCCTGTATCCGGCTCCGATTGGTCCCAGGACAATTTTGGTTCCTGGTTTTACCGCGCGGAAGTCCCCACACCTGCTTCACTACCGCTCATTGTGATTGCTCTCACCTTCCTCTACCACTCAAGGCACAGGAAGGCGTAAGCGGGAGCCCTTTTTCGCAGGAACCGCGAAACTGGCTCCGCGACAAGGGCTCTGGCCTGATTCCGGATCCGATGGGTCCAAAGACATTTCTGGCTACTGGATTTTTGTGGGAAAGCATTCGCCGCTGATTGTCATTGCAGCGGTATTCCCCGGGAACGACAAACGAACCCGGGACTCCCTCTAAGCGAACAGATTTTCAGCGCCGATTTTTCGCTTGTACAACGTTATATCCGCTTTGTACGCCCGCGCAACGCTCGCCACCAGTTCGTCGTTGTACATCGACCTGATCGTTGGCATGAAGCCCTTTTGCTTGAATCCCGATAGTTCAAATGGACTGAGCCTGAAAGGCGTCCTTCTGGCAAGCCTGCGGTAGCCATCCGAGCCGTGTCTGGTCAACGGTCGGGCATCCACCAGCTCTAGGTCAATTTTTTCCTTCAGCTCCTGCGCCAGTCGTGGGAAGTCCTCAAAAGCGAAATAGTCGTCGTATTCCTCATACACCAGAAAGCTGGTCTGGGGCATCCAGTGCATGTCGCCATGTCGAATGTTTTCCCTGGACATGCTTTTTACAAAAAACTCAAACGTAATATCCTCAAACTCGATCGTCCTGTTGTGAAGATCGATGTACTTCCAGGCCACGGGGTTTCGGTTGAGAAACTTGTCCAGGTAAACACTCAGCAAGCGGGAAAACGGGCAGCGGAGGATCGTAAAGGTGTAGTTTGCTTTTGCCAGTTCCGCAAGGTTCGCGGCGAACGTATCGTTGTTCTGGTGAATCCAGTTGAAATCCGAACTGTCCCTGATGCAGCCATTGGCAATGGCCAGGGACGTTCTCATCGTTGAACAGGCGTTTTTGGGTATGAAGCTGTAAATTGCGTCTGACGGATAAATATTCAGTGCGTGTTGTTGGGCGAAGCTGTGCTGCCTGTTGGCAGCGAGATTCCCATAGCTCTTCCCGCTATAGCGCAATAACCGCGGCATTGGTTTACCCCCGATCGAATCGTCTACCCGCCAGTCTGAAATCTACCATATAACGAGTGAACTCACGTCCTTGTGCCTGTTTTTCCTCGGCCGCCCGGCTATAGTTAGTGCAGTCGCCCCAGCATTCGATACAGGTAGACCAGATGACGACACTGCCGCGCGCGCTGCTGATCTACGACGGTGACTGCGCCTTTTGCCGTTACTGCGTGGATTACGCCCGCTCCGCCACGGGGGGGACGATTGAGTATCAGCCCTACCAGGCGGTGCTGCACGAGTTCCCCGCGATCAGCGAGGCGGAGTTTCGCGAGGCGATCCAACTGGTGCAGCCCGACGGCACCGTGTGCAGCGGCGCGCAGGCAGCGTTCCAGGCACTGGCTATCGGTGGCTACCAGCGCTTCTGGGCGCGGTGTTACGCGATCCTGCCACTGTTCGCCGCGCTGAGTGAAGCGTGCTACCGCTGGGTGGCGCGCCATCGCGGCGGTTGCTACACCGTCGGTCGCCTGTTGTTCGGCAACACGCTGCGGGTGGCGTCAATGCGGATCACCGGCTGGCTGTTCCTGCGCCTGCTGGCACTGGTCTACCTCGCCGCCTTCGCCTCCTTCGCGCTACAGGCGCAGGGACTCATTGGCGCACAGGGCATATTACCAGCGGCAGACTTTTTCAGCGCGGTGGAGCGCAGCTACGGCCCGGAGAAATACCTGCTGCTGCCCTCACTGCTCTGGCTCAACGCGTCGGACACCGCCATCAACGTGCTCGGGGTCACCGGCTGTGTCCTTGCCCTGCTCCTGCTGGCCAACGTGCTGCCGCGCCTGTGTCTGATCGGGCTTTATCTGTGCTACCTGTCGCTGTACCACGGCGCCCAGGTGTTCATGTCTTTCCAGTGGGATATCCTGTTACTGGAATGCGGCTTCCTGGCGATTTTCCTGCCGTCGAATCCGGTGCTCTTCAGTTGGCTGTATCGCTGGCTGCTGTTTCGCTTCATGCTGCAGTCGGGGCTGGTGAAGCTGCTGAGCGGCGATCCCACCTGGCGCGACCTCACCGCCCTGGATTTCCATTTCACCACCCAGCCGTTGCCGACGGTACTGGCCTGGTACGTTGACAAGCTGCCGTCGCTGGTGCTGCAGGCGGGAGTGGTCTTCACGTTCGTCGTGGAGCTGGTACTGCCGTTCCTGATCCTGATGCCGCGACGCCCCCGCGCCCTCGCGGCGCTGGGCATCGCGGTCTTCGAACTGCTCATCATCGCCACCGGCAGCTACAACTACTTCAACCTGCTGACGATCTGCCTGTGCCTGTTGCTGCTGGATGACCAGTCCGTCGCGCGCTGGTGCCCCGCGCGCATCCTGCGCCGGGCCGATCGGCAACCCCGGCGACGGCCCCTGCGCGTGCTGCCGGGCGCAACTGCAGCGGCGTACCTCGTGTTGTCGACCATCCTGCTGTTGTCCACCGGCAGTCGCGGCGCGCTCACCGGCGGACCCCGCCAACTGCTGTCCTGGGCCGAGCCCTTCCACATCGCCAACAGCTACGGACTGTTTGCGGTGATGACCACGCAGCGCAACGAGATCGTGATCGAGGGCTCCCGGGACGGGCGGCAGTGGCAGGCCTACGAGCTGCCCTACAAACCCGGCGCGGTGGACCGGGCCCCCGTGTGGGCCACGCCCGCGCAACCGCGACTGGACTGGCAGCTGTGGTTCGCAGCGCTGGCGCCGCGCGCCCGGAACCCCTGGCTGCAGGGACTGGTGAAGGGATTGCTGACCGGTTCGGAACCGGTGCTGGGGCTGTTTGCCCATAACCCGTTTCCCGGCACGCCACCGCAGTTTATTCGCGCCTCCCTGTACCGCTACCGGTTTTCAGATTGGGAAGACCGCGCCAGGACAGGGGCGTGGTGGACGCGGGACTACCTCGGCGAATTCTGGCCACCGACCGCGTGGCGCCTGCCGGTGGAGAAACAGACCCCCTAACGCAGCGGCGCTGGCACCGCTGACGCGAATCCGGCACCGGCCAACCCCTGCCGCAAACCAGGCGCCTCACGACACCTTGTCAAAGCGGATGACGATGGCGTGATCGCGCTGATCGACCTTGGCGGAGTCCGGATCAACCCCGGCGGGAATGGGAAACGTTTCCGCCACCGAGGACTGGCTGTAGGCATTGGCGGATTTATCGCTCAACCGGGCGTTGATCGACACGTACCCGTTCTCAACCTTGACGTTGAGATTCGATACGTCCTGGTCGCCCACCTCCATGGTATAGAACACCGAGTGGTCGTCCTCACCCTGCTGCAACCCGGTACTGAAGCCACCCTGCAGCGGGTCGGTCACGGCGCCGAAATTACCGGCCAGTGCGCCGCCGCCGAACACGTCATCGTGATCGAAGAACGCCTGCATCTGCTGGCGCATGCGCTGCATGGCCTGCTGCTGCATTTGCGCCATGGCCAGGAACGGATCAGCGACGCCGCCAAAGGGCTGCGGCTGCGCCCCGTGCTGGGGATGCGTCTTAACCTGCGGCTGTACCTGAACCTGTGGTTGTGCCTGCGCCTGCAGCAACGGTTGTACCTGCACACCCTGCGATGTCGGGACTGCCGCCATCGCCGTGGCAGACTGCGCCGCCGCGGACGCGCGCTGCTCCCAGAGCCACATGCCGGCGCCCCCCAGGGCGAAGGCCGTCAATACACTGCCCAGAAAGAACGATTTATTCATGGGATCACCTCCTGCGTAACGCATTGGTGCGCGCCGCGGCAAAAAAGTTCCGCGGATATTTGGGGTCAGAGTAAAAACCCCAGCCCGTTCTCCAGCCAGCGCTACAATCAAGGTTCAAGCGCCATCCAGTGTTCAGGGAAGAACGACATGGCACGATTGAGGAGATACTGTCCGGCGGGCATTCCCCAGCACGTTATTCAACGGGGTAACAACAGGTCAGCCTGCTTTGCCGCGGAAACGGACATGGCGGTATACGCGAGCCATTTGCATAAAGCGGCATCCATTTATGGCGTCGCCGTCCACGGCTGGGTCTTTATGACCAACCATATCCATCTTCTGGTGACCCCCGAACACGAAACTTCCCTCTCGCGAACAATGCAACACCTGGGCCGTCACTATGTGCGCTATTTCAACCACAAGTACCAGCGTACCGGCACGCTGTTTGAGGGACGCTTCAAATCCTGCATTGTGCAGCAGAGCCGATATTTCCTGGTCTGCCAGCGGTATATTGAACTCAACCCGGTGAGAGCAGGAATGGTGAGGGATCCCGCGGATTACGTCTGGTCGAGCTATCGGTCCCACGCATTTGGTCGAGCGACCAAACTTTGGCAGCCCCATCCTCAGTATCTGTCGCTGGCAACAACCGGGCGCGAGCGGCAATCCCGGTATCGCGCCCTGTTTGCGGGTCACATTGAGGGTGATCTCCTGGCGGATATTCGTCAATCAATAAACCAGGGTATGGCGCTGGGATCGACTATGTTCCGGAAGGAGATCGGGGAGCGGGGAGGGAGGCGGCAGGAATTGCTCAAGCGCGGACCCAGGCCGCGCAGGAGGGGTTAGCAGTTTTTACTCTGACCCTAAATGGCATAAGCCTGCGGTTGCAGGCTTATGCTGTGGTCTACTTCGTGTTGAGGTAGCGCTCGGTGAGCTTGTCGATGGACCAGGAGTCCGGCTTCTGGCTGGGCGGGTACTCCTTGAAGGTGGACAGGAACTGGGCCATCACGGCCATGCCCTTGTAGCCCTGGGGCGCCTTGTCGATCATCCAGTCCCAGTAGGTATTGGAGTTGTGATCGGCGCGCTCGTAAGGATCCCGGCGCAAGTTGAAAATCTTGAACATGCGCAGGGTGACGAAGGGCTCGGCCCACAGGGCCATCGTCTCGGCCCGGTTCTCGGCGAACACCAGCTTCCAGTCATCCACCCGGATGCCCACGGGCATACCGCTGTCCTCGAGGTAGATGTACTCCCGGCGGGGCGACTTTTGCACTTCGCCGGTAAGGTAGGGCAGGAAGTTATAGCCGTCCAGGTGCAGCTTGGCGTTCTTGCTGCCCACCTGCTTGCCCTTGAGCAGCTCTGCCTTCAGGTCCGGGTCGCCCGCGATCGCGGCAAAGGTGGGCATCCAGTCCAGGTGCGACATGATTTCGTTGGACACCTGCCCAGGCTTGATCTTGCCGGGCCAGCGCACCATGGCGGGTACCCGGTAGGCGCCCTCCCAGTTGGTGTTCTTTTCACTGCGGAACGGGGTTACACCGGAGTCGGGCCAGGTGTTGAAGTGCACGCCGTTGTCGGTGGAGTAGAACACGATGGTGTTGTCGGCTATCTTCAGCTGGTCGAGCTGGTCCAGCATCTGGCCGACCAGTTTGTCGTGAGCCACCATCACGTCGTTGTAATCACCCTGCCCGGAGAGGCCGACATTTTTCGGCGCAATGTGTGTGCGAAAATGCATGCCAGTGGTGTTCAGCCAGACGAAGAACGGCTTGTCGGCCTTGACCGCCTTGTCGATGAATTTCTGCGCGCCGGCCACGAATTCCTCGTCGGCGGTTTCCATACGCTTGCGCGTCAGGGCGCCGGTGTCCTCAATGCGGCCATCGGCATACGAGTGGATGACGCCGCGTGGGCCGAACATTTTCCTGAACCCGGGGTCAGTCGGGTAGTCCGGGTCTTCCGGCTCCTCCTCGGCGTTGAGGTGGTACAGGTTGCCGAAGAATTCATCGAAGCCGTGGTTGGTGGGCAGGAAGATGTCCTGGTCACCGAGGTGGTTCTTGCCGAACTGGCCGGTGGTGTAGCCCTGCGCCTTGAGGACTTCGGCGATGGTGATATCCCGGTCCTGCAGGCCCAGTTCCGAGCCGGGCAGGCCGACCTTGGTCAGGCCGGTGCGCAGGCCAGACTGGCCGGTAATAAAGGTGGAGCGCCCGGCGGTGCAGCTCTGGTCACCGTAGTAGTCAGTGAAACGCATGCCCTCGCTGGCGATGCGGTCGATGTTCGGGGTGTGGTAGCCCATGATACCGTCGCTGTATGCGCTGATGTTGGTGATGCCGATATCATCGCCCCAGATCACCAGAATATTGGGTTTGTCCGCCGCCTGGCCGGGCAGTGCGAACAGCGCGCCCAGTACCAATAGGACGGGTGTCACCCTCATCCGGCAACGCGTTATCTTCGTTTTCCTCATGCTCGATGTCCTTTCTAAGGGATTGCAGAACCACAGACCGGGAAGCCGCGGGAGATTTTTCCCGGTCCGTTCCATTATTGTCGATTGGGACCGGACTGCGAGTCCGGGCAACCCCAAAACTAGACCAATCCACCGATAAACACAAACTCTGACCCGGCGACGCCATCACGGCGCCGCGTTACCGGACGCCTGGCTGCGGAACGTGACGCCCAGCCGGAATTCCCGTTGCGGCGCGCTGAAACCGACGGCGGTTTCATAGCGCTCATCCAGCAGGTTGTCCACCGACAACCGTAACTGCCAGGCCGGCGCAAGTTGCCAGCGCAGCACCCAGTCCACGCGGTGATAGTCTTCCAGTTGCTCCGTCACCAGGTCGCCCGTGTAGCGGGTGGCGGACCACTGGTGCCCGCTGTAGAGATAATCCAGCGCGGTGTTCCAGTGCGCGACGATACGCCAGTCGGCAACCACGCTGGCCGTCCACTGCGGCCGCCCGGTGAGCACCGTGTCCGAGTTTTTCACGTCGATATCGGTGTAGGTGGCCTGGGAGCGCAGGCTGAGCGCCTCCAGCGGGCGCCATTGCGCCTGCAGTTCGACGCCGCTGGTCTGTACGCTGTTGCGATTGATATTGCGGAAGGTCTCCGCGTCAAAATCCACCAGGTCACGAAAGTCGTTGTCAAACCAGGTGGCGGCGAGGCGCAGCGTGTCGTTCGCCTGCCACTCGATACCGACGTCCCGGCTCGTGCCCTGCTCCGGCTTGAGGTCCGGGTTGCCCACCAGGGGATGGCCGAGGGCCAGAAAACTCGGCAGTTTATAGGCTTCGCCCCAGTTGGTAGCGAGACTGAAACCAGCGCCCAGCCGGTATTTCACACCGGCCTGCGCGGACGTTTCACTGGCGAAGCCCTGCGGGTCGTCGTAGCGCAGGCTGCCGTGCAGCAACAGCGCAGCCCATGGGCTGGCGGCGATATCGGCAAACAGGCCGCGCGTATCGCGATCCAGTGCAAAATCCGTCGGGTTGCGCTCCCCGAAGTATTCGACATAACCCGAACTCTGGCCGTTTTCATGGCGGTAGTCCACGCCGATATTCACCTCGTAGCCCGGCGCGAGGTACAGGGTGTTGAGCCATTGCGCCTGATCGCGCGTGAAGTCCGTGTCCGCGGCGTTGGGCGGCACGTCGAAGTAGGGGTAGATGCCCGGTGAGCGATACCGCTCCTCGTGTTCAAAACGGCTGGCGGTGAGGGTACTGCGCCACAACGCAGACCACTGCGCGCCCCAACCGAATGACAGGATGTCCTCGGTGAAGTGGCTGTTGTCCAGCGCGTCGTAGAGCGCGTATTCAGGGCCACCGCTCTGCTCGGGGTAGGAGCCGCGATTGCCGTCGAGGTAGCGGTAGCCCACGCTCAGCTCCTGTGCCGGCAAGGGCTGCCATCCCAGCCGCAGGTTGGCGCTGTCGGTCTTGCGCGTACTGCCCGGCACCGGCTCGCCGTCGTCGCGACCAGCCAGCGCCAGTGTGTAGCTGAAATCCCCGACGGTCCCCAGCGCGCTCGCGCCGACGTCGGTGTAATCATGTTCCCCCGCCTCGGCATACACCGACTGTTCGTGGCCTGACAGGCCGCCGCGTGATGATGTTGATCACGCCCGCCAGCGCGTCTGAGCCGTAGATCGCAGACTGTGCGCCGCGCACCACCTCGATCCGATCGATCATGCCGGGGTTGAGGTTGGCGAAATCAAAACTGCCGCCGCGAAAGTTGGTGGGATCGTTCACCGGCACCCCGTCCACCAGCACCAGCGTAAAGTTGGATTCACCGCCGCGAATCGACACCGCCGTCAGGCCGCCCGGTCCACCCTGCTCTTCCACCAGCAGGCCCGGCAGGGTTTTAAGCAGGTCGGCCAGGGTGGTCTTGTTGAGCGCCTGGATCTGCCGCGCATCCAGCACCGACACCGATGACGTCAGTGCCTCCTGCGGCGCAAATGTGCCGGTGACAAGCACGGTTTCCAGCGCCGGCGACTCGGCGGCCGCGTTACCTGCGACGGCAACCAGTGCCGCGCATGCACACAGCAACTGTTTGCCGCGCACTCCCCCTATGGCGCCGCCGGCGTCGCTGGCCTTCACAGCTTGCGCTGCACCGGAATCGCCTCGCCCTTACGGTGCAGGATCAGCGACTTCACCGCGCCATCGGGCTCCACCACGAACTCGATCCTCACGCTTTCGCCGCCGCTCTCGGCCCTGAACGTCGTCTCGTTCACCGGGTCCATTTTGCCGGCGCCGTACATGGGCACGGCAAGGTACAGCCCGTCCGGCTTCGCGGTGACCGTGAGGGTGACGAAACTGATGGCGTACTCGCCCTCGAACCGCTTGTAACCGCGGTCGTAGGGCACCGCTTCCAGTTCCGCGACGGTCCAGGGCTGGCTGCGGTCGGCGCTGGCGGCGCGTATCGCCGCCGCGGATTCAACGCTCACCGGTTCCGCCCGGTTGCCCCAGCTGCGCCGCAGGTAGGTCATCAGGCCGGCGAGCGTGGTGTCGTCCATGCCGGCGATGTGCCCATGGGCCGGCATCACGCCGTCAAACACCCGGCCATTCACTGTCACCGGACCCGTCAGGCCCTGCAGGATAATGCGCGCCAGCCACTCCTGCGGCCCGTTCACCCAGGCCGACCCCGCCAGCGGCGGCGCCAGGCCCTCAATCCCCGCTCCCTGGGGACCATGGCAGGCGGCGCACTGGGGATAGTAGCTCGCACCGGCTGCCATGATCGCCAGTTGCCCGGGGCTCGGTGGCTTGAGGCCCAGCGCCAGTTCATCGCCGGGCCAGGTGAAGGCGGCGCGCGCCGCCAGGCGCGCGCTCCACAGCGGATCCTGTTCACCCACAGCCGGGTCAGTAAAAATGGGGGGCGGCGCCGCGAGCATGGCCGGGACAAAGCCGTCACTGCTGCTCACGCTTTCCATCCCCCTGAGCATCGCGGCCTGCTGCCAGGCGTTCCTGCCGCCGCGCGATTCCACCAGGGCCAGCAGTTCCAGCAGCGCGGGGTTGGCCGGTTCCCCCGACGTCAGGTCGCCGCGCAGGCTGCGGTAAGCGCTGCCGGCGAGCGCCCTCAGCGCGGCTTTGTCCGACGCGGATGCCTGCGCCAGCGAGGCGCCGTCCAGGCAGGAGCGCAGGAAAGGCAATTCCTGGCCTGCCACCGCGCGGACCACCGCCTGTCGCACGTAGGGACTGTCCCGGTCAGCCGCCAGCAGCGCGGCCAGCGCGGCGCGCACCCGGGCGTCGCCGGCGTGATCGCCCATGGCGAACGCCAGCTGCATGGCCACCACCTCGGGTGCGTCCGATAATTGCGCCTGCAGGGCCAGCAGGTCAGACGCCTGCAACAGCGCGTGGCCGGCGCGCAGCGCCTGCACCTGTCGCTGCGGATCAGGGGTGCGGGCCAGCTGCAGCACCAGCTCCCGCCGCAGCTCACCGCGGCCCTGCAGTGTCCAGATCGCATGCAGGGCGGCGAGCGTGTTGTCACCGGCCGCCACACGGGCCAGGGCCGCCGCGTGCTCGCCCGCACGCCCCAGCAACAGGCGCTGCGCGGTGTCGCGCACCCAGCCATTGGCATGACCGAGGGCGGCGATCAGCTCGTCGTCGCTGGCGGCGCCGAGATCGGGAAATCCGCGCTCCGCCTTGCCCTGCGCGTGACGCACGCGCCAGATGCGCCCCATGTGGATGGGCGCTTCCAGCTGGCGCTGGAAAATCTGCTCACGCAACTCGTCGGTGAGAAAATGGTCGTCCTGCACGATGCCGTGGTACATGTCGATGATATAGAGCGCGCCGTCGGGCCCGTTGAAGGCATCCACCGGGCGGAAGCGCTCATCGGTGGAGCCGAGGAAGCCCCGCTTGCCCCAGGTCTCGTCATCGTACAGCCGCTGGCTGGCGGTCAGCGCCATACCCTCCTCGCCGATGGCGAACTGCGCTACCACGTTCGCCGCCACCTCGGGTACGAACACGTCGGACCGGTAGGCCGCGGGAAACTGGTCGCCGCGATAGGACACCAGGCCGCTGACGCCGGTAGCGTAGAGCAGGCGCCCGTCCGGCCGCAGTGTACCGTCGAGGTAGGCGCGATTGACACCGGGGTTGACCCGCACGGAATAAACTTCCGCGGGATTCGTCAGGTTGACGCCCAGCCCCTTCTGGTAGGACTGCTCCGCGGGCCGCACCAGGTCTTCCGCGGCGAAGAAATCCGCCTGTATCCAGGTGGAGTTGTGGTTGTAGAGCAAGCGGCCGTAGTCGTCCTGCGCAATGCCCCACTGCCCGCGATTCCAACCCTCCCGCTCGACCAGGGCGCCGTTAGCGAGCCGCAGGCTGCGCGACGACTTGGCGTTGTACAGCCAATTGTCGAGACCCTGCCTGAGGCCGTTTTCCATGTGCTCGACATTGGCGGCGGACGTGTCCGTGGCGTAGCCGCCAATGCGGCGCTTGTTGCGGCACAGGTCGTCGCGCCCGGAGAGTTCACACAGCCACAGGTTGGGTGGTTCACCGACCAGTATGCCTTCGTTGACGACGGCCACGGCGCGCGGGTTGACCAGCTGGTCCAGGAATACCGCGCTGGTGTCCATGCGCCCGTCACCGTCGGTATCCTCCAGGCGCACCACGCGGCCCACCGGCAGGTCGCTGCCCGTGCCGTAGGCGTCGGGCATGTAACCGCGCATTTCCACGACGTAGAGTCGCCCGTGCTCGTCCCAGGCCATGGCCACCGGGTCCTGCACCAGCGGCTCCGCGGCCACCAGTTCGATCTCGAAGCCCGGGGCGATCCGGAAGGCCGCCACCGCTTCGTCGGGAGACAGTACCGGGGCGGGTTTGGTGTCCAGTGTCTCGTAGAACCGGGGTGCGCTGCTCGTTTCCTTCAGCGAAAACCAGTCCAGGTCGGCGATGCGGAAGCGGTCGCCACAGCGGGCGGGCTGGATGCGCACCTCGCCGCGCGCAGGCAGCCCCGTGTCGTCCAGCCGCAGGGCATCGACTTCATCCACGGTCAGGGTGACCGACCCGCCCAGGGCGACGCCGACAAAGCGGTGCCGGTCCGATTTCGCCAACGGCACCGGCGGCAGTACCTGTTCACCCGCCGGTGTCAGCAGCCGTCCCTCGGCGCGGTCGGCATGGATTTTCACCTCGGCGTAACTGGCGGTGCCTCCCGACTCGTCCGTCAGGTAGCGCAGGCGGATGGTGGTGGGGTTGTCGCACGCGGGCACGTCCATGCGCAACAGCACGTCGCTGAACTGCCGCCTTGGTGTCAGCCACAGTTCATGGTCGGGGAACGCACCACCGGGCCCGTTGCTGTCGAAATTCAGCGCGGCGGCTTCTGTACCACGCCACTCGACAGCGGACAGCAGGGGGTCGCCGGCGCGGGCCATCCCCGGCAGTTCGCGGATGCGAATCCGCCGCCAGCGCACCGCGCCCGTGTCGCCCGCGTGAACCTGCAGGGCTATAAAACCGTCGGCGTCCAGTCCGTCGACCACATCGGCGGCCGGCACGCCGTTGAGCCAGGTTCTCAGGCGGGCGCCGCGCGCCTCGATCTCGATATCGTTCCAGTCGTCCCGGCGAATCGCCGCGCGCACCTCCGGCTTATCTTCCAGCGTGGCCAGCCAGCCGCGGCGCTGTTCGTCATAAAGTCCGCCGCTCCAGCTGCGCTCGGACTCGTCCAGTTCATACTGGTAACCGAAGACGGGGCCAGTGCCATCGCGCTGGTGGGAACGGAACTGCACGCCGGAATTGCCCGGCTCGTCCCAGCGCACCTGCAGTTTCAGCGAGAAGTCGCCGTAGTTCCGGTCGGTGCGCAGGAAGGTATTGTCGCCGGGGCCATGGCGGCCGACGATGGCCTCCCCGTCCGCCGCGAAAGTGGCCTGGCCACCGACCGCGCGCCAGCCGGACAGGGACTTGCCGTCGTAGAGGGCGTGGTAGCCATCCTCGAGTTGAAACGCGGGTTCGGCGGGCCGGAGGAAGACCGTGAAGTAGTATGCGGCGGCCGCGCCGAGGCACAGCGATAACACAACAGTTTTCTTCATGGCGACTGTCGTCAGCTTACCCCCGGCACGGGGGAACAGCGGCTGGCGTGGACACAGGACACGGTGCGCCTAGAAACCCTCTACCTGGTGCACCTGCTTCCAGATCAGCCCCGGGAAAAGGCGACGCATCAGGACGCCGATCCTGGCCTCCCGGGTCGGGTAGACGAAAAACTTGCCCTTCTCCAGGCTGTTCTCGATCGCTTCGATGACGGTCCGAGGCGCGATCGGCGCGCCCTGGCTCTCCAGCATCTTCGGCCAGACCGTGTCCCTGCCCTGCTGCAGCAGCGGGGTGGCCACCGCCGGTGGGCAGACACAGGCGAAGCGCACGCCGGAGTTCAAATTCTCGTGATAAAGCGTCTCGGTAAATGCCCGCACGGCGAACTTGGTGGCCGTGTAGGCGCCGGTGTACAGCATGGGAATGATGCCCGCCATGGAGGCGAAACTGACGAAATCGCCCCGGCCCCGTTGCAGCATCCCGGGCAGGACCGCCTGGGTGATGTTCACCAGGCCACCGTAATTGATGGCCATCTGCTTGTGGATGATGGCGTTGTCCTGCTCCACCAGCTTGCCGAAGGGCATGATGGCGGCGCAGTTGTACAGGCGGTCGATCGGCCCCAGCGTTGCTTCGACCTCCCCCACCGCGGCGCAGACGGCGGCAAAATCGGTCATGTCCACGGTCCAGCCGTGAATGTGCTCGAAGGTGCCCGCCGTTTCAGCCATGCCCGCCGCGTTCACGTCGAAGAGGGCGACCCGGGCGCCCTCCGCGGCGAACCGCCGGGCCGCCTCGCGACCCATGCCACTGCCGCCTCCGGTGATCAGGATCACTTTGTTATCGTTGGACATGCTGGGATTCTCCCCGGTCTGTTATGGTTCGGGCCGCAGTATAGCGGCTTCTGCGCAGTGGTCACGTCGTCCCGCCCACATTTACCGCGACCGGTTCAACAGGCCGTCCGGCGGCCTGCCCGTCAGGAGGCGGGGCTGTACCACACCGGGGAGGACCAGGCCCGCTCCTGGATGACCGGCCGATGTTCCGCCGAACAACAACCCTCGTACCCTTCGCCGATGGTCTCGGGCCGGGCGCAATCGACGCCGGCGGCGGCACACAGGCGCTGGCTCCAGCGACAGGTCGGGTTTTCCACGACGCGCGAGTAATAGTAGGCGCGTTCGTTGGGATTGAATGCCTCATCCACCCACACCGTGCACAGGTCGGCAAAGCCGCTGCCGGATGTCGCGCAGGTTTTCAGGTCGACGGAGGCGCCGTTGGCGGGATTCCCGGCCACATCCACCACCCGCTCGTGGCGCTTGCCCTGCGCATCGATCCAGCCCTTGATGACCTGCAGGCGCAGCAGCGGCGTACCCGGCTTGCCGGGGGTGCCCGCGTCCTGGCTGGCGGCGACGAAGAAGGTCGGGCGCTGCGAGGCGTCCTGGCCGGGGGGGAGTACCGACCCCATGGGCACGCCCTCGGCGTAGGCCCGCTCGATCCGGTCCGGCGACTCGCACAGCGTGGCGGGATAATGCCACCCGGCAAAGAAGCGGCTGGTGATACGCGGGCCGCTGGTGCCGTAGGCCTCGCGCCGGCGCAGGGCGTCAAACAGTGCATCGCGGCTGTTTTCAGGTGCCCACACGGCGGCGAGACCGCCCGGGTTGTACTCCAGAAAATCGGGCAGGCCGGGGGGAATGGTGTCCCTGGCCGGCTCGCCGGCGCCACCGTGCCCCAGGAAATTGTCTTCCTCCGCCGCGCCGGGCGTGCCCAGGTGCGTATCGGTGCTGGCGATAATCCCCATTTGATAGGGGTTCACGCCGAGGTCCCGCTCGAGGACCAGGCCGTCGACTAGGGCCTTGCGCACGAAGCCGGTGTCGGGTGTCGGCGGTCGATTGAAACCGGCGATGTTGTCCTGGGACAATTGCTCGAAGGCGCAGAGTTCATCCGCGGTGACCCCTGCGGCGAAGAAACACTCGGAGGAGCCCTTGTGTTGCATGATCTCCACCAGCGGCTCGAACCGCGCGCGCTTCGTCGCGTAGTCCACGCTCATCGGACTGCCGTCGTCGGCGAGGCTGTTGAACATGAAGCCGGCACTGAGGTTGGAGTTGTGCGGGATAACCAGTGAATCGCAGCTGTTCTCCCGGCCGTTGCAGTTTTCCTCCAGGGATCCCCACAGCGCCTCGGCGGACGGCTCGTCGACAAAACTGGCGGGGAGACGGGGTACTTCAGCGTTGCGGAAGACCACATTGCGGTGCAGGTTGCCGCCACTGGACGGCTTCATGCCCGTCCACTCGTAACCGACGAAGGTGGTGAAATTGCAATCCGGGCTGCGGTCGTAGTAGCGCTCGGCGGCGGCCTGCATCTCCTGCCAGGGCTGCAGGGCGGCGCGCAGGCAAATCGCGTCGTCCTTGCCGCACAGGCCCAGGTGCATCTTTTGCATGCTGGACATGTAGTTAAACAGGTAGTACGCACCCCGGGGCCACTTGCGGTACAGCACACACTCCCAGGAGTCGTAGCCCTCCACTTCCGGCGAACTGCACATATGCACTTCGCCGATCAGTTCCGCGTGATCCGAGACCATGGCGAAATCCAGCGCGCGGGACAACTGCAGCGAGCGCAGCGGTTTGCCATCGGCGGTCCAGGGTTGTATTCCCAGGCGCTCGCCGAGGGCGAACCGGTAGGCCTGGTCCGGCGTGGTGCGGGTGCCCTGGGTGGCGGCGTCCAGGGAGTAGCGCGTATGCACGTGCAGGTCGCCGAAGAAGACCTGCTTGAGGGGCGCCACGGTGGCGCAGGGCTGGCGTTCCTCCGAGTACATCGGCGCCGGCGGGCTCTCCTGCGCCGTCGCCAGGCAGGAGGCCACCACGACCAGCGCGCCGCACCACCCCGTCACCCGCCCCGTCCACCCGCCAGTCTTTACCCGATCAGGGCGCACTGACAATGTCACTTTCTTCCCATCCATAGCGTACCGCTCTCGCTGCTACTGTTGTTGTCGTCCCCGTATCGGCAGGCCCCGTGTAGAGCCGCCAGTGCCCGTCATCCAGGCGATATTCCAGCGATTGACCCGGCGCGGTCGGGGTGATCACCAGCCTGCCGGCGCTCACCGACAGGGTCGGCGCCGGTGTCACCTGCCGTTTCCCGCCCGGCGCGAAGCGGGCCACCATGGCGTCCTCGCCCTCCTCGCTCCAGTCGCCGACCCGCGCCAGCCACTCGTCCATGGCGCCGCGCATACGCTGCAGCACGGGCTGGTACGCGGGATTGGCACTGACGTCATGTAGCTCGAACGGATCCTGCGCCAGATCGAAGAGCCGCTCCGCGCCGGGGGCTTCATACCACTGCCGCTGGATCGCGTTGAGCTGTCCCGCTGCATACATCGCGCGCATCTCGCGCACCATGTCGATATTGTCGCGGAACTGCAGGTCGGTCCCGCCGGGAAGATCCGGATACCAGCTGCGCAGGTATTTATAGCGCTTGCCCCGCACCGCCCGCTGCCGGTCCATTACCTCGTCCATCCTGTCACGGGCAGCATAAACATAATCCCGCGGCACTGCATCCACCGCGGCAAAATTCCTGCCCTGCATGTAGCCCGGCACCGGCACGCCGGCCAGCGCCAGAATCGTCGGCCCCAGATCGACGAAACTGATCAGTCGTTCATCCACCGTTCCGGGTGCGACGCCCGGGGGGCGGAATGCCGGCGGCCAGCGGATGATCATCGGCACCCGGATACCGGAATCGTACAATTCGCGCTTGGCCCGCGGCAAGCCGTCGCCGTGGTCAGTCGTCCAGATCACGATGGTCGAGTCGGCCAGGCCCGCCGCATCGAGCTGCGCAAGTATGTCGCCCACCTGCGCGTCCATGAAGGCAATGTTGTCATAGTGGCGCGCCATGTCAGCGCGCACGGTCGGCGTGTCGGGATAATACGGCGGCACCACGATGTCGCCGGGATCGACCACGGCGGGGACCGCTGCGCCCAGCTCCCACCGGCGCAGCAACTGCATGCCAAAATGCATGGGGCTGTGGGGCATACTGCCGAGCGGGCGGAAAATCCCGCTCTCGTGGGTGGCCTGGAAATTGATCAGGCCAAAAAAGGGCTGGCCCGGCGCCCTTTCGCTCCACTCCTGTGCTGACGCCCCCTCCGCGTCCCAGATCGTGGACGGCCCGCTGTAGGCGAAAGGGCCGCTGAACTGGTAATCGAGCTTGAAGTCGGTGTAGGTGTAATAACCGGCGGCGCGCAGCAGTTCCGGATAGGCCTTGACGTCGCCCGGTGGCACTGAATAGTAACTGCCGGCCGGACGCGTGCTGCTGCGCATGTGCTGGGTGCCCGTGGCAATCTGGTACATACCGAGGATTTGCGCCGCCCGGCTGGGCGCGCAGACGCCGGCGGTGGTGAAGGTATTGGGATAGCGCACGCCGGCGGCGGCGAGCGCATCGAGGTGCGGGGTAATCGCCACGTCATCGCCGAAGGACCTTACCCTGAGGCTCATGTCCTCGGCCATCAGGAGCAGGATATTGGGCTGCCCCGCGCCGTGCGCAAGCGCGGCCGGCAGCAGCACCGAGGTAAAGATGACAAGCAAACTGGACCTGCGCAACAGGGTTACTCCATGCAGTCACACGCTTGGTGGCGCCGCGTGCGTATACCGTAGTGACGGGCCGCGCCCGGGCACTGCACGCGTCACCTGCTCCGGCCCGTCAGGATAGCACTTATCCGCCGGCGCCACGCGCATCGCCGCAGGTGCGCTGGCGCCGGGACCTCTCACGGGGACGCCAAACTTGATTAAACATTACTCGTGACTGAGAATGTTGGTCTGGTGAAAGCGCACGCGCAATAATCGATAATAAAATTTCATTCAGGAACCATCATGAACGCATCCCGGCACGCCCGCATGCTCGCCGCAGCAATCCTGCTCAGTCCCTCGTTCGCGTATTCCCAGCAACTGGAGGAAGTCGTCGTCACCGCCCAGAAGCGCAGCGAAAGCCTGCAGGACGTGGCGATTTCCATCGCGGTAGTCAGCGGCGCCGAGCTGGCGGCGCTCAACAAGACCCAGATCACGGATTTGTCCCGGCTGGTGCCGGGCTTTACCTTCGCCGAGGGGACCAGCGACGCCGGGCGCAACATCCTCATCCGCGGCATCGGCACCAACAGTTTCAGCCGCTCGGTGGATTTGTCGGTGGGCACCGTGGTGGACAATGTCGCCTCGGGCAGCCTGTCGGGCTCGATCCTCGATTTCAGCGACGTGGAGCGCGTCGAAGTGCTGCGCGGCCCGCAGGGCATGTTGTTCGGCAAGAACTCCAGCGCCGGACTGCTCAATATCACCACCCACAACCCGACACCGGAACTCGCCACGGGGTTTCGCACCGCCTACGGCAGCGAGAACCTGCTCAACCTCTACGGCTATGTCTCCGGCCCGATCGTCGCGGACACACTGCTGGGCCGCGTGTCCATGTACAGCAATACCAGCGACGGGATCATCGACAACCGCTACCCCGGCGGGGACGATTACAACGACCGGAACGAGTGGGGCGGCCGCGCCAAGCTGCGCTGGCTGGTGACGGACACGCTGGAAGCGCAGCTCAACTACACCCACATCGATCGCCACCACAACTGCTGCGTCGCCACGCTGCGGCAGGTGACCGCGGGCAGCGTGGTCGCGCGGGAGGGCGGGCCCGTGGGACCGAAAAACGACAAGGTGGTGGACAATGACAATTCGCAGGGCAACACCAAGGTTGATATCTACAGCCTGGAGGCCAACTACTCGATCGGCGATTACCTGCTGACCTCAATCTCCGCCTACACCAACGAGAATGTCTACGGCGCCGCCCGTGCGGATGACTACACCCGCACCGCGCTGCCACGCAACGACAGCTTCGAGCAGTACGACCAGTACACCCAGGAATTGCGCCTCACCTCACCGGGAGAAGGGACCGTGACCTACGTGGCGGGCCTGTACTATTTCTACAAGAAAATAAATCGCAATTTCATCCGCTACATCGACCTCTACGGCATTGACTTTGCGCCGGTCCCGGACTCGGGCGCACTCTCCGTGCTCAACGACACCAAGACCGACGACGAGAGTGTCGCGGCCTTCGGCCAGCTCACCTGGCACGTGACCGACCGCAGCCGCCTCTCGGTCGGCGGGCGCTACAACTTCGACCAGCTGGGACACCAGCAAACCGTCAGCTTCGTCCCGGGGACGTTGCCGGAAGCCCCGCCGGGCTCCATCGACGCCAGCACCCACGACCAGGCGGGCTCCTGGCGCGTGATCGTCGAACACGACATCGCCGCGGATGCGATGGTGTACGCCAGCGTCGCCAAGGGCTACAAGGGCCCCGGCTCCAACTCGCTGCCGTCCGGGCCCAGCAGCGGCGACGTGTTCGTCGACCCGGAGATTCCGACCAGTTACGAGGCCGGCATCAAATCCCAGTGGCTGGACAATCGGCTGCGCGTGAACGGCGCGGCCTACTACAGCACCTTCAAGGATTTCCAGGCCTCGGCACAGGTGGCGGGGGCATTCCCTCCCCTGTTCTACCTGACCAATGCCGGCGAACTGAAGACCAAGGGCGTGGAGCTTGAGGTCAACGCCCAGGTGGCCGCCAACTTCGAGGTACAGGGTTCGGTGGCTTACACCGACGCCATTTTTTCGGACTGGGACGACGCGCCCTGCTACGCACGACAGACCGCGGACCAGGGCTGCGTGGACGGGGTGCAGGACCTGTCCGGCGCCGAGATGCCCTTCTCCCCCGACTGGGCGGTGTTCCTGGCCGGCACCTACTACATCCCGGTGCCCTCACAGCCCTTCGACGGCTTCGCCAGCCTCAACTTCTTCTGGCGCGACGAGGTGCAATTCGACACGGCCAACAACCCCCTGCTGACCGGTGACGCCTACAACACCTTCGACCTGTACACCGGGATCGCGGCGCGCGACGGCCGTTACCGGGTGCAGTTCTACGTGCAGAACCTGTTTGACCAGTTTTATCCCGCGGCGATCGGCGGCCAGGAAGTCGTCGGCGTGGAGGCGGCGCAGATCCTGGATTACACCTACAAGCGGCGCTTCGGCGTGTCGCTGCAGATGGACTGGTAGGGTGGCGCGGGAATACTGGTACTTTGTCGGCGGCGCACTGGCGGTACTGGTGCCCCTGCTGCTGTTCGTGGCGGTCAAGAAACTGCACCTGCTGGAGATCCGGCCCGACCGGGAAATCGTGTACACCGCAAAGGGCCAGGCGCCGCTGACCCTGCACGCTTTCACAGCGCAACATCGCCGCGACGACACGCCGACACCCGCCCTGCTGCTGTTTCACGGCGGGCGCTGGTTGTACGGCGGCCCGGAAGAGCTTTACCCCCAGTGCGCGTACTTCGCGCAACAGGGTTACGCCTGCTTTTCCGCGCAATACCGCCTCGGGGCCGACAACCGGCCGGACGTGCGCGGCGCCGTGGCGGATGCGCGAGCGGCCCTGGACTACCTGCTGGATAACGCGCAAGCACTCGGGATCGACCCGGCACGCATCGCGGTGGGCGGCGGTTCCGCCGGCGGGCACCTGGCGGCCGCCCTCGGGTCGGGGCTGCCGCTGGCACCCGGTGCGGCCACGCCGGACCAGCGCAGGCCGGCGGCGCAGGTGCTCTACAACCCCATGCTCGACCTCGCGCCGGGCACCCCGGATCACCACCTGGTCAGGGAGTACTGGGAGGCCGTCTCCCCGCTCCACCACGTCGATAACGCGGTCCCGCCGGCGTTGATCCTGGTGGGATCACAGGACCCGGAAGTGCCACTGGCCACCGTGGAACACTACTGTGCGGCGCTGCGCAACGCGGGCGGACGCTGTGACGTCGCGCTGTACGATGGCCAGAGCCACGGGTTCTACCACAACCCCGCCTACCGGGAGCAGACCAACCGGCGCATCCTCGCGTTCCTGCAAACACTGCCCAATGAAGGATGGGCCGCGGGGCGGCACGGCACAGGGCTCAACCCAGATCCTGTTCCACCAGCGCCGCCACCCTGAACCCGGAGTCGACTGCCTGGTGGGTGCCGGCGCCGCGCCCGCCGGCGTCGCAGCCGACGATGTACAGGCCCGGCAGCGGCGTGCGCGGGTTCGGCTTGCTCCGGCCGCACTGCCCCACCACCTGGGCGATGCCGACCGCCTCGCCGCCGCAGCCCGGGACCGCCACGTCGCGGCTCATGCTGGAGATCTGCCGGGCGCCGTAGGGCTCCTTGCGCAGGATATGGTGCTTCAACTCGGGCCACAGTTCATCGATCACCGCCTCGCAGCGGGCGATGGCCTCGTCCACCAGCGTCGACTCCGTATCGGCGGGCATGAACACCTGGCAGTTGGCCAGCTGGTGGCCGGGGAAATCCGACAGGCCGGGATCGAATTCCGAGGGCACATCGATAGCGATCAGCGGCACGTTAGGCCACTTGCCCCTGAGCATGTCCTGGTAGCGCTGCTCGTCCAGCCAGCTTTCGTCGGAAAACACCGGGATGAGGGCGGCGTCGAAGATGCGCTTGTCCAGCACATAGCGAAAACCGCAGATCGCCCAGCTCGGCTCCAGCGCGGTGATGCGCTGCACGTAATCCGCCGGAAAATGCGCCGCGCCGGCCAGCTGCAACACGGTGGGCTGGATGCCCGCGTTGGAAATCACGGCCCGCGCGCGTATGTCTCGCCCGCCGGCCCGCACGCCCACCGCGCGGCCGTCCTCGATGAGGATGTGCTGCACGCGGGTCTTGGTCAGGTACAGGCCGCCCTGTTCCACCACGTAATCCGCGCACACCTCGGCGACGTGGCCGTAGCCGCCGATGTGGTAGCGGCCGGCGCCGTGGAGCACCTGGTCGCGCAGGGCGTAAATCATTTCCGCGGCGGGGAGGCGGTCCACGGCCACCACGAACAGGGTGTTGAGGTTCATGCAGATCTGGCTGACCAGCGGCGCGGCGAGGTTGAAGCGCGCCAGCCAGGCGTAGGCGCCGGTCTCGTCGAGGGCATCGATCTCGGCGTCGCCCAGGCTGAGGATCTCGCCATAGAAGGCGCCGAGCGCCTCCAGGTCCGCATCGGTCACGCCAAAGGTGTCCTTCAGGGCCGCCATTTCCTTCTCCGAACCGGTGGCCACCAGCGGGTTGTAGCTGACTTTCCACTGGCCGTCCCGATTCAGGTAGCGAATCGAGGCGGCGTCACCCTCGGGCACCACGAAGGGCGCGCGGTCGGCCACGCCCAGCGTGTCCACCAGTTCGTGGAAACGGGAGTTGTAGGCGGGAATGCCGACGGCGCCGAACATCTCGAAGCGATAGCCCTTGCGCTCCGTGGTCTGGGTTTTACCACCGGCACGGGCGGTCTTTTCCAGCAGCGCCACCTTGCGGCCGTTTTTTGCCAGCAGGGCGGCGACCGTAGCGCCGCCGAAACCGGCGCCGATGACACAGACGTCGTACTCTTCCACTTTTTCTCTCTCCTCCGTCAGCCGGTCTCACCACCAACCGACCGTCATTTCATGTGGTGCAGCGCGGGGCGCGCCACTCCCCGCAGCCGGCGGTTGTCGCCGGGCGGGCAGCGTACTCGATCAGTTCTGGATACCGGTATCGATCCAGCGCCCGATCACCCGGCACTCCTCGGGCGTCGCCCCGGAGACATGCGCCGCGCCGAAATCGATATCGTTGTGGTACTGCTTGTCGGTACGCCCATCCTGCCGGCTGCCGACGCACTTCCAGTACAGCAGCGAGTCGCGGGCAAACCGGGCGACCCACTTGCTGCTGTAGGGTCGCGACAGGTAGAAACGGTCGGTCATGGCCACGAGGTTGGCACCGGTGCCCGCGGCGGACTTCACGGTGACCGGCGTCAGCGCGGCGTAACCGTCGCCCCCGGCGGTCAGGTGAATGGCGAGTATCCCGCCCCCGGGCCCTACCTTGGCGACCGTGCCGGCGGCGCCGCCGGGCTTGAACTGCAGGTGCTCACCGACGGCGTAGCCCCGGCCCCGGCCGCGGATCCTGACATGCACCACCGACTGGTGCTCACCCCCGCCCGGCTGCAGTTTCGCCCAGGCCCAGTCCTGCTGCTCAAAATCCTGCGCGACCCGGGAGTACAGCAGGCCGTCGGCATTGGTCATATCCTTGTGGCAACCGGAACAGCGGTTCACCAGGATGGGCTCGACATCCGCGAAGGTGACCGGCGGTGTTGCCTGCGGCAGCGGCGGGTCGGTGTTGTAGGCCAGCGTGTGGCTGAAGCGCTCCACCGCGCTCTGCTTAATCTGCGCGGCCCGCTCCTCGGAGTGCCCGTCGTGGCAGCCGTGGCAGGTGCGCGTTTCGCCCCGCCGCAGGGAGTGCAACATGGCATCGTGGGCGATGCTCATACCGTTGGCGTCGGTCCCGGCCATGATGAGCGGTGTCTCGCAGGGGACGCGCATCTTCACCGAACCGTCGGCTTCCAGTGGTTGGGAACCGAGCGTGGCGACGGCCTTGTGGCCGGTGTTGTTCAGCGTGTGGGCGTAGGTCTGCTCGTGGCCGTCGCTGTAGGTCATATCCCACATTGCGGGGAGGAAGATCGTCAGGGCGGCGATATTGCTGGCGTGGAAATCCGGGTTTTCGGTATCGACCGCGCAACCCTGGAACGCACACTGCTCGTACAGGTTGGCCTGCCAGTCGTAGCGTTCCGCGCTGGGATACAGTTCCGCCTTGCGCGCGTCCACCACCTGCAGTGGTAGCAGCCGGCCTCCGGTCCAGCGGCGGCGGCTGGTCTGGCAGCAGCTTGCCGTGCAGGCTCTGGTAGGTCGCGATGGCGCGCGCGTCGAAGGCCTGCCAGTTCGGGCCGCCCGCATCAATTCCATCTGCTTCGTATCGAAGGGTCGGTCACCATCGGTACCTTCACCCGGTAGATGCTCTGGCAGGTGGGCTCGCCGCGCGGTACGCCCGGTTGGCCTGCTCCAGCGGCGTGTCCTCGTAGCAGGTGCCGCGGCCGTGGGTGATCATGAACTCGGTTTCGGTATTGGGCAGTGGCGCCGCATGGCCCGCCTTGCCCATGGGCCAGCCGCGACCGTCCCGGCGCACCTCGATATCCTGGTCGGTGCCATGGGGCGTAATCGCCCGCAGCGAGCTGACGTAGCGGCCGCTGCCCGGCGCCGCTGTTGCTCTCACCGTCGGGATAGCAGCGGGCGGTGGAACACCCCTCCACGTGCGGGTCGCGGTAGTCCATGCCGTAAATGATCCCCATGCTGCCGAGGTGGTTGGAACGGTAGTAGTTGGAGATGGCGAGCTTGCCATTGAAGATCTCCGCCACCGAGCGAATGGCGCGCAACTGTGACCGCCCCTCCCCGCCGGTGACACTGGGCGGAAGCCATTCCTGTGTTTTGAGCGTGCTGGATTTGTGCGCGTTGAGAATCACCGTGGAGTCGGCGCCGTTGCCGTCCGTCCGGCACAGCCACCACTTGTTTTGCGACGTGCCGGGATTGTTGGAGTTGCTGGTGGAGGCGTCGTAGTTCCTGTTCTCGTGCGCATTCCAGCAGGAGTAGAGAATATCGCCGTTGCTCATGACGGCGGGCGCGAGGGCGTTGCTCTCGTGGGGCGTGATATTGCGCGCATCCGTGCCGTCGATATTCATGGTCCACAACTGCATGGACCGTCCCTCGAGGCCGTAGCCGTAATCCTGCGACACGCAGTAGGGCTCATTGAAGCAGCGGCCGCGGCCGAACTGGTCAACGCCCTGGTGCATGCCGAAGGGATTCTTGAAGGGGTAGGTGTTGCCGCGGTTGCTGGCGAAGACGATTTTCTCGTTGTTGAGCCACTCGGGCTGGCGGTCGATCGCGCGCGCCGGGTGGCCGGGAATGGGCGCGCTCTTACCGGTGGTGAGGTCGTAGATCCACAGCGTGGCCTCGGTCAGGCCGGGGATCTCGTAAATGCCCAGTCGCACCCCGCCGAACTCCACTTCGGTCAGCTCATTACCCGCGCCGACCGAGTAGACGATCCTGGTGCCGTCGGGACTGACCCGCGCCTCCTGCGCCACGCAGATGGCCTTGGCCGTGGTGCAATTGTGGATGACCTTGACGTGCCCCTTGAGATCATCGATGACCACATCGGCCTCGGCCAGGCCGCCATTGATGCGCCCCACGTCGCTGGCGTGCTGCCAGTTCGCTGCTTCTTTCACCGGCGTGCCGGGGACCGGCTTGTTGGCCCGGGGCTGCCGCGTATACACGATCTGCCAATCCGGTTGCGGCGGGGCCGGTCGCGCGGCGGGCGTTCCGGCGGGTGCCGCGGCCGCGGCGGATGGCTTGCCCGCGCCCGGCGGCTGGGCGAGGACGGCGACGGACACCAGCGCCAACCCCAGTATGGCAACGCGCCTGCTCACCGACCGCGCTCCTCGTGTTTTCGTCTGTGTGCCAACGCTGGCCCCGCGAGTCTTGATTGCCTCACGCCGACCGGCGCGAGAGATGCAATACAGTGTAACGTGACGCGGTCCGCTTGGGTATTTCCGCTGTCAAGCGCGGGTGCTTTCCGGCGACTGCGCTGCTATCCTGACCCCCGGTCGCCGCGCCGATTGTCGATGCCGGGCGCGGCAGGCACTACGTTAACAAGACGGGGGTACCCGCCATGCATGATCACACCACCGCACTGCAACCCCTGGCAGGTATCCATCATCTGGCACTGCGTTGCCGCGACGCCGAGCAGACCCGCTGGTTTTACGAAGAGGTGCTGGGGCTGAAACTGGCCGCGGCACTGTCACTGCAGAAATCCCCCGGCACTGACCAGGACCGCCCCTTCCTGCATCTTTTCCTGGAGCTGGGCGACGGCAATTACATCGCGTTCTTCGACGAGCCGGGGCACGCCAGGCCGGAGCACTTCGAGCCGAAGGACAGCTTCGATATCCATATCGCCTTTGCCACCGACAGCGCTGAATCGATGCGCGCATGGCGGGAAAAAATCGCGGCGGCGGGGGATTTCATTTTCGGCCCGATCGACCACGACTTCGTGGAATCGATCTATTTCTTCGATCCCAATGGCTACGCCCTGGAAATCACCCACAAGACGCCCCGTCACGACGCCGTGCTGCTGGCGGAGGAGCGGTCGGCGCGGGAGCAGATCGCCGCCTGGACCGCGCAAACGCGGGCACAAAAAATCGCGCTGTTCGGCGCCGAGGCCGTCGACGCCCGCTGCTCGGCGATGCGGGCCAGGCGTTCCGCCACGGGAAACTCCGGCACGGCGCAGCGCTGATGTTCGTCGACGTGGACAAGGGGATAGAACGCATACCCTACCTGCTGCTCTGCAGGGAACAGTCCGCCCCCTTCAAGGATGTCTACGGCGGCGTGGACCACGTGGTGCTGCGCGCCCACCTGCTGCGGCCGCCGGGCAGGAAATCCCGTACGGTGATCATTTTCATGCACCCGATCGGTGGCGGGGAGTACCTGCCGCTGCCGATGGCCCTGGCGCGCGCCGGCCACCACGTGATCTACTGCCAGAGCCGCTACCCCAACAACGACACCGCCCTGATCATGGAAAAAGTGGCGTTGGACCTGGGCGAGTGCATCCGCGACGCGAGGACGCGCCTTGGCTATGACACCGTCGTGCTCGGCGGCTGGAGCGGGGGCGGTTCCCTCGCCCTCTTTTACCAGCGACAGGCGGAGCACGCGACAGTGCGCTGCACCCCGGCGGGGGACCCGCCCAACCTGCAGGAGGAAGACCTGCTACCGGCGGACGGCATGTTGTTGCTGGCCGCCCACGTGAGCCGCGCCCTGACCCTCACCGAGTGGATGGACGCCTCCATCCTCGACGAGTCCGATCCCGGGATCCGCGATCCCGAGCTGGACCTGTACGACCCACACAATCCCCACCAGCCGCCCTACAGCCCCGGCTTCCAGCAGCGCTACCACGCGGCGCAGATCGCGCGCAATCGCCGCATCACCGCCTGGGCCAGGGAGAAGCTGGACTGGTTGCGCGCACAGGGGCGGCCCAACGAGGAGTTCGCCTTCACGGTGCACGGCACCATGGCGGCGCCGGTCTGGCTGGATCACAGCATCGATCCCAACGAACGCAAACCGAACGCCTGCTTTCTCGGCGACCCGCGCGTGGTGAACAACGGCCCGGTGGGCCTGGCCCGCTTTACCACCCTGCGCAGCTGGTTGTCGCAGTGGAGTTACGATGCATCCAACGCCAACGGCATCGCCGACGCGGCCAACATGAGCCTGCCCACGCTGGTCATCAGCAATGGCGCTGACGATGCCTGTACGCCCAGCCATGCGCACCGGTTGTTCCATGCGGTAGCCAATAAGAACAAAGCGCTGATCGAGATCAGCGGCGCCACTACTACCTCGGCCAACCGGAGCAATTGCGCCAGGCCGAGCAGGCCTGCACCAGTTGGCTGCGCCAGCGAGGCTGACCGATGTCTGAACGGGCGCGGCGCCACTTGCCGCAAACTCTCGCTGCCACAGGTGATCGAACCATGACAAGACGACAACGCGCGGCGCTGGCCGCACTGGCGCTGGCGACGCCTGCCCTCGCCCAAGCGGTAACCAACGACGCGGCGGCGGAGGCTACTGCGCCGCCGCCCTTCACCCGCACCGAGCGGCGCACCATGCAGCGACTACACCGCCCTGCGCCGCCCGCTGTTCGGCGACCTGCATGTGCACACCGCCCTGTCCTTCGACGCCAGCAGCCAGGACACCCGCAACCAGCCGGCGGACGCCTACCGCTTTGCCCGTGGCGCCGCCATGGGCATCCAGCCCTACGACGAGAACGGGCACGCCACCCGCACCATCCAACTCGACCGGCCGCTGGATTTCACCGCCGTCACCGATCATTCGGAATTCCTCGGCGAGGTTCACATGTGCACCACCGCCGGGGCGCCGGGCTACTGGCACCCCGTATGTATGATCCATCGATACCTGCCCAGGTACTCCTTCTGGACATTTGGGGCCGCGGGGCTGAGTTACAAGCACCGCTGGGGCCTGTGCGGCGCGAACAACGAAATCTGCGCCGCCCAGTCCGCCAACACCTGGCAGGACATCCAGCACGCGGCGGAGGATGCCTACGACCGCACGGCCGACTGCCAGTTCACCAGCTTCGTGGGCTACGAATGGACCGCGGGCGGGGAAACCGGCCAGAACCTCCACCACAACGTGATTTTTCGCAATGCACAGGTGCCGGACCGCGCCATGAGCTGGCTGGAAACTCCGTCCCAGGTGCAGCTCTGGGACTACCTGGACGCGGAGTGCGTCGCCGGCAAGCCGGGCTGTGACGCGGTGGTCATTCCCCACAACTCCAACCTGTCGGGCGGGCTGATGTTTGAAAGCGCCCGCATTACCAACGGCGAAATACCCGGCGCACCGGTGACGGCGGCGGAAGCGACCCGCCGGGCGCGCTGGAACACGCTGTTTGAAGTGGTGCAACACAAGGGTGCTTCCGAGTGCGACAGCCGCCTGCCAAGCTGGTCCGAGGACGAGTTCTGTGACTTCGAGCTGCTGGGTTACGACCGCTTTGGCGGCAAGAATACCGGGGCCCTGCGGTTTGCGACGCTGGAGTGGTTAAGTCCCGTGCTGGGTTCCGACCTGATCCCGGCGACCACCCCGCCGGCCGAGGCCAACTTCCTGCGCTACGCGCTGGAGAAAGGCCTGCGCCAGCAGGCGGAACTGGGCGTCAACAGTTTCAAGTTCGGCCTGATCGGCAGCACGGATACCCATATCGCGGCACCGGGACGGACGATGGAGAAAAATCACCCGGGCCACGGTGGCGCGGGCATGGGGGCCCGGGACGGGGTGCCCACCGGACTGCCGGATGAACTGGAGTACAACCCCGGGGGGCTCGCGGTGCTCTACGCGGAGGAGAACAGTCGCGATGCCCTGTTCGCCGCGATGCAGCGCCGCGAGGCTTACGCCACCAGCGGCACCCGCCCGGAATTGCGCTTGTTCGGCGGCTGGGATTATCCCGATGACCTGTGCGCGGCGGATGACATGGTCGCGCGGGGCTACGCCGGGGGCGTCCCCATGGGTGGGGACCTGCCACCCGCCGACGGCCCGGATCGCGCACCGCGTTTCCTGGTGTCGGCCACCATGGACGCCGGTACCCGCGAGTACCCGGGCAGTCCCCTGCAGCGCATCCAGCTGATCAAGGGCTGGTACGCGGACGGCGAGTTGCATCAAACAGCCGGATGTGGCCGGCGGCGACAACGGCGCCAGCAGCGGATATCGATATTGCGTGAGCCGGCGTGGCGGCCACGCCCAGTTGTGCACCGTGGCGGGACCCGCACTTCGATTCGGCCGCGCAGGCTTTTTACTACGCCCGCGTATCACTGGAAAACCCGAGCTGTCGCTGGAGCCAGCGCATCTGCGCCGCGGCCGGGGTGCGCCAGGAGGATCCGCAGAGCATTCCCGCGGGCATGGAAAAAACTGTTGCGCGCCGGAGCATCGCCAGGTGATCCAGGAACGGGCCTGGAGTTCGCCCATCTGGTACACGCCGCCGACCTGAGGCACCGCCGGTTGGCGTCTGGTGGGGCTGTCGCATCCACATTATACTGGCCCCGACAGTGTGCAGCCCCGGTCATAAAAAGCTGCTATGGTTGCTCACTCGATTCCTCCATTTAACGGGTTAACAGCCCAGGTAACGAACCATGACAGTCACCCAAGTCGCCAGGGCCGCAGCCCTGTTGCTTTGCCTGCCGCTGGGCAGCGCCATTGCGCAAGTTGACGCCGACACCAACGCGGGCAGCAACGCCGACGGCAGCGCCAACGTGGTCGAGGAGCGCACAATGGACGCAGCCAACGGCGCCATCAAGGTCTGCGGCGAGGGAGCCGGACTCGACCCCTGCCTCGACGCGAACGGGCAAACCTATTCCCAGGAAGTGCACGGTCCCGGCATCGACGATGAATCCGACAGCGAGCTGGCGGCCGAGGTGGCGCATTCGCGCGGAGAACCCCCAGCAGCTGGACAAGACGATCGACCTGCTGGAGCAGGGCTACAATCCGGACGTCCACGCCACCGAGGGACTGCCCGACGAATTGCCATGAGCAGCGAGATCGCCTGCCACAGTTGCGACCTGCTGGTTGACGTCGCCGGGATCAAGGACGGTGCCAGCGCCTTCTGCCCGCGCTGCGGCTGCTTCCTGACGCGCTACCGCCGTGACGCCTACGAGCGGGTCCTGGCTCTTGCCAGCGCCGGCCTGGTGTTTCTGGTACTGGCCAACAGCTACCTTCTCTGTCGTTTTCCAGCAACGGGCTGGAAAGCGTGATGACGCTGCGGGAAACGCCGGCCGCGCTCTGGGAGAATGACATGTACGGGGTGGCCGCGCTGGTAACCGCCTTTATCATTGCCATACCAGCGATGATACTGCTGCTGCTACTGGCGCTGAGCATCCCCTGCGCCAGGGTCGTTACTCACCCTGGCTGGCCCCCGTGGCAAAATCGTGTTCCTCACCCAGAACTGGTCGATGGTGGAAGTGTTTATCATCGGCGTCATCGTGTCCCTGGTGAAAATCGCCGCGATGGCCACGGTGGTCGTGGGTATCTCCTTCTGGGCCTACGCCGCGTTTACCGTCTGCTTTACGCTGGCGGTGTCCAGCCTCGACCGCTATCAGTGCTGGGAACGCATTGAAGCACTGGGGGCGCCATGACCACGCGTACCACCGCCGCCAGTCGCGGACTGGCAGCCTGCCACGTGTGCTACAAACTGGCGCCGGCAACGGAACACCACTGTCCCCGCTGCGGTTCCACCCTGCACCTGCGCAAGCATGACAGTATCCAGCGCACACTGGCGCTGCTGGTAACGGCCTGCCTGCTGTACATTCCCGCCAACCTGTACCCGATCATGTACACGGACCAGCTCGGCAGCACCGAGGCCAGCACGATCCTCGGTGGCGTGGTGCTGCTGATCAATCTCGGTTCCGTGCCCGTGGCGGTGGTCATTTTTATTTTCAGCGTGATGGTGCCGTCGGGCAAGCTGATGGCGATGTTTTACCTCGTGTGGACGGTGGAGCGGCACTCGCCGCTGGACCCGCGGCAGCGCTCGGTCATGTACCGCATAACCGAGTTCATCGGCAAATGGTCCATGGTGGACGTATTCGTGGTGTCCATACTGGTGGCCCTCGTGCACCTTGGGGGGCTGCTGGTGATCCGACCGGGCATCGCTGCGCTATCCTTCGCTGGCGTGGTGATCGTCACCATGATCGCCGCGGAAAGTTTTGACTCCCGGTTGATCTGGGACAACATGGAAGAGAGAAACCGTGGCAACTGAACAAGCAGAAGTCAGCCAGGGCCGCAAGATTTCCGGCATCTGGGCTATCCCGCTGTTGGCCCTGGTGCTGGGCATCTACATGGTCATCCACAACTGGATGACCGAGGGTCCCGAAATCGAGATCGCGTTCACCACCGCCAGCGGCCTGGAGCAGGGCAAAACCAAGGTAAAGTATCGCAACGTCGACATGGGGGTGGTCGAGAAGGTGCGCCTGAATGACAACTTCGACGGCGTGATCGCCACTGCCAAGCTCGACCGCCAGGCCATCCCCCTGCTGCGGGAGGATACCAGTTTCTGGGTGGTCACCGCGCGGGTGGGAGTGGATAACATTTCGGGGCTGGATACGCTGCTCTCAGGCGCGTACATACAACTGTCCCCGGGTAACGGTAAACCCGGGCAGCGGGATTTCGTCGCGCTGGACCAGCCACCACTGACGCCCGCCGACGCGCCCGGGCTGCGCCTTAAACTGACCAGCGACCACGCGTCCTCCATCAGCGCAGGCGATACCATTTTGTACAAGGGCTTCAAGGTCGGGCGCATCGAAAGCATGACATTCAGCCCCGCCGACCGTCTCGCGCACTACGATATCTTTATCGACGCGCCCTACCATACCCTGGTCACCAGCAGCGTGCGCTTCTGGGATGTCAGCGGCGTGTCGCTGAGCGCCGACGCCAGCGGCTTCAAGGTGCAAACGGGGTCGCTCGACTCCGTGTTGTTCGGCGGCGTGGCCTTCGGCGTTCCGCTGGGCGTCGAGGAGGGCGAGCAGGTGGCGCCCAATACCGAGTTCTCGCTGTACTCTTCCTACGATGACATCCTGGAGAACCCCTTCCAGTACGGCACCTACTACGTCGTATCCTTCAACCAGTCGGTGAAAGGCCTGTTGCCCGGCGCGCCCGTTGAGTTCCGCGGTATCCAGATCGGCAAGGTGGAGCGCATCATGCTCAAGGAGGGCCAGGCGCTCAACCTCAAACTCGGTGAAGAGGGCAGGGGCGCGCCCATCCCGATACTGATTTACGTCGAGCCCGGCCGCATGGAGTTACCCGACAGGGAGGCTTCCGTCACCGTGCTGCAGCAGGCGGTAGGCGTCGGGGTGTCCAGGGGCCTGCGCGCCTCCATGGAAGTCGGCAACCTGCTGACCGGGTCGAAGTACATCAACATCGACTATTACCCCGACGCGAAACCAGCCACGCTGGGCACGTTCCTCAATTACACCACGATTCCCTCCATCGAGACCGGCCTGGCGCAACTGGCGCAGAGCGTGAACTCCATCCTCGACAAGATCAACGCGCTGCCCATGCAGGAGACGTTGGGGGGCGCCAACGAGGCGATCGCCACGTTGAACCAGACGCTCGTCAGCCTGAAGACGATTCTCGACAACCAGAACACACAACAGCTGCCGGCGCAGCTGGACACGACACTGCAGGAGCTCAGGGACGCGATCGGCGGGCTGTCCCCGAACTCGCAGGCCTACCAGAGTCTCAACTCCAGCCTGTTGTCGCTGAATCGCACGCTGGGCAACCTGCAAACCCTGACGCGCAAACTGTCCGGGCAACCCAGCGCCCTGCTGTTGCCCTCCGACCCAGCGCCCGATCCCGAACCTGAGGTGAGCAAGTAATGAAATACACCAGTCTGCTTTTCGTGGTGATACTGGCCGGCTGCGCTGGCCAGGTCACGGAACCCAGCTACTACCTGCTGCGTTCCAGTGAGGCTACGCAGTCCGGCAAGCTGGCCACGTCGAAGGAATTTTCCCTGGGCACGGTAGAGATTGCCGCTTACCTGGACCAGCCGGGCCTGGTGATGGAGACGACCCAGGGCCAGATGCGTCCCGCCAACCAGAATCTCTGGGCCGAGCCTATCTACGATGGCGTACGCAACTACCTGGCGACGGAAATCGCCGGCGCCTACGGCCAGGAACTGCTGCCGGTCGCACTGGCCCAGCACACCACCGAGGTCGACATCCGTATCGACCAGCTCCACGGCACCAACGATGGCCGGGCACAGCTCGTGGCGTACTGGTCCCTGGTTCGCAACAATGAAGTGCTGTCCCTCAATCGGTTCGCGGATACGCGCGCCCTTCAGGCCAGCGGCTACGCCGCTCTGGTGGACGCGGAGAAGGCCCTGCTGGCGGATCTGGCGAAACAGATCGCGGCGTCCCTGGCCGCCGCCACGCCCTAGATCGGCAGCGGAATAAAGACACTCGATACCGCGTGCACCGCGCCTGTCACGGTGCGGTTGTTGGCATCGGCCACTATTCCCGCCATCATTTCCTGCAGCACGATAATCTCGCTGAACAGGCGCTCAAAGCTCAGGTTGTCGACCACGCCGGCGTTTTCGTAGGTAATGATGTAGTGCTGGCCGTCGGGCTTGCGGGTATTTTTCAGTTTCCACCACAGGTTCTCCACGTTCTGGGCGCTGGTCAGCAGGACCTCGACGTCGAGCTCGTCGGGCAGGAATACCTCCGGCTGGTATTGGTAAGCCTGCCGCAACATGCTCCCGAGTCCCACGATCAGGGCGAATACGCGATCACCCCGGAAATCGGGATCGAATGCCAGGTTCATCGCTTCGATATCCTGCTTGTAGTCCAGCTCGACGAACTGCAGCTTGTAGCGGTGCACTTTCAGCTGGGCCATGCGGCCCTCGACGGTCATGCCGGGATTCTTTTGCAACTGGTCGGGATTGCGCGCGTACAACAAGACCATCAGCTCGAGGACGTCGGCCCGCGTCTTGGTGATGAACTGGTCCGTGACCAGGTCTATGTCCGACTTGGCCAGGTTCTTCAACTTATAACCGCCGCAGGCACCGAGCAACAGTGTGAGCAGGACCACCAGCACTAAACGCATGCGGCAAGTTTAACGCGGAGGCCGGATCGCGGCGAGGCTACAGAATGGCATTATTCCTTCTGCCCGTGGTGGACCGTAGAATCGCCGCGCCGGGCGCCACCGCCGGAAAAGCACTGGCCGCACGCATGATTGTTGCGAGCGCCGTCACACCCGAAGATGCGCCAGGCGCCAGCAAAATGTTATTCTCTGGCCCAATCATGAAGATAACAATGCGAAAGTCGCTCATGCGCCTGTGCCGGAAATGGTGAGAATAGCAATCCTTTCGCTGCTGCTCGGCGCATTGGCGGTTATGGCGGGCCTGACCGTGTTCTTCGCCCCACCCACTGATGCTGGCCAGGCGGTATCTCCCGTGTACTGGAACGCAACTACTGCCCGGGTTGAGGAGGGCGTCGCCACCATCCGTGACGGTGAAATGCAGCTGCATCTGAACGAGCGCGGCCAGGGTACCGTGCAGCTGGCCAGCAAGCCGGTCATGGCGAGCGCCTACCCCTATATTCACCTGTCCCTGGAGGACGCGCCGCAGGACCTGCACGTGGTGATCTCCTGGAACAGGGCGCACGATCCACACTCGCCCTACACCTATATCGTGGAAAACGAGCTGCGCCAGTCGCTGTGGCTGGCGGCGACCGAATTGCGGGAGTGGACCGGGGAGCTGGGCGCGCTGCGGCTGTATTTTTTCGGCCGGCCGGGGGACATCGTGCGGATCCGCGATTTTTCCATCTTTCCCCCATCGCCGGCGCGCCAGTTGCTCGCTATTTTTTCTGACCTGACCGAGTATGAATCCTGGAACCGCGCGGCGATGAACAGCTATGCCGGCGTCGCCCAGGTGTCTTCCTTCTACCCGGTCGCACTGGCGCTGGCCTTCCTGCTGCTCAGCCTCGCGGCCTATGCCACCCTGCTGCTACTGAATCGCGCAAGACTCAGGTTCAACTGGCACGTCGTGGGCCTGATATTCCTGGCCTGCTGGATCAGCCTGGATCTCGTCTGGCAGAATCGACTGCTGCATCAACTGGCTGACACTTACCGCACCTTTTTCGGCAAGAGTTCGCAGGAAAAGCTCGCTGCCGGGCCCGACGCCTCGCTGTATACCTTTGTGGCGGCGGCCAAGCGCCACCTCAGCCCCAGGGATGCGCGCGTGTTCGTCAGTTCCAGCGACGAGTACCAGGGACAACGGGCTGCCTACTTTCTCTACCCGTTCAACGTCTTCTGGCCGGAACCCGGCCGCGATTTTCCGCCGCGAAATTTGCTGCGCAGTGGCGACTACGTCGTGCTGGTCAGGCCCACGACAATGCGGTTTGACCGCACGCGCAAGAAACTGGCGCTGACACCAAAGACTGTCATCGCGGCGGAACTCGTGTTTGCCGGCCCCCAGGGAACCGTGGTGAGGATACTCTAGTGCACATGCTATCCGCTGCGACAGGACTCGCCTTGCCGGTGCTGCTGGGCGCCCTCTGGCTGGGCCAGCTGGTGCCGGTCGGTGGCGCTGCGCGCACTGTGCTGGTCTGGGGTAACGGCGCCCTGCTGGGTTTGCTCCTGCTTCCCCAACTCATGCTCGGACTTGACGGCCTGGGTATTCCATTGACATTCCTGTCGACAGGCTCGCTGGCCACGGCCCTTGTGGTACTGGCCCTGATCTCCAGACTTTTTGTCGGCAAGCGGGAGAACTGGACTCCCGCGCAGGCGAACCGGCAATCCGCCATGACCCCACTGCAAAAACTCCTGTTTATCTTTTGCCTGTTGCTGATCGCACTGCGGCTGGCGACGCTGGGCCTGGAAATCCTCGGCCGCCCGCTGTTTCCCTGGGACGCCACCACGCACTGGGCCACGAAGGCCAAGGTCTGGTTCGAGTACCACAGGATCGTCCCGTTCGTAAGGAAGGGTGAGTGGCTGGCGTTGGGCGGTGCCGGCGTGTTCACGGACCTGCACCCCGACTACCCGTCGACTATTCCGCTGCTGCAGGTGTGGATGAACCTGGCCCTGGGCCAGTGGAATACCAGCCTGATGAATTTACCGTGGCTGCTGTGCCTCGCCGCGCTCGGCTGCGCGTTTTACGCACAGCTGCGCATTGCCGGTCTCAATGCGGTATTGGCGATCGTGTTCACCTACCTGCTGCTGTCCATGCCGCTGCTCAATATCCATGTCGCGCTGGCCGGCTATGCCGACCTGTTCCTGGGCGCCGCGTACTGTTGCGCACTGATGGCCTTTCACAACTGGGTGACGACCCGGCAGCGTTGGCAGGCACTGCTGGCTCTTTTCTTCGCCATCGCCTGCCCCCTGATCAAGGACGAGGGACTGATCTGGCTGCTGACATTCGTGCCGGCTCACGCTGTGCTGATGATGTCCAAGCGTGAGGCGGCGAAGCTTTTCCTGCTGTTTTCACTCCTGCTGGTGCTGCTGTTCCTGGTGGCGCCGGACGACCTGGTGATAGCCGGCCACCCCATCGACCACCTTGCACCGACGTTTCACGCCGAGGGCATCACCGGTATCGTGCAAAGCGTGTGGTTGCACGACAACTGGCACCTGCTGGGCTACCTGCTGCTGGTAGTCATTCCCCTGGGCCTGTTCATGCCCGGCGCCATGACCGGGACTTACCTGGAAATCAGCATCGCCCTGGGCGCCGCGGTCGCCGGCTTCCTGTTCCTGTTCCTGTTTACCGGCTTTGGCGTCGCGGCGTCCGATTTTACCGGCGTGGGTCGGCTGAGCATCCAGTTGGCCCCCGGCTTGCTGTTCCTGGGGGCACTGTTGTGCAACGAACTACTGGCCCGGGACGGGGTCGGCACACGACCCGCAGGGCGCACGGCCTAGCGGGCCCCCGGGTTTACAGATCGAAACGTTCGCGCAGAAACTCTGAAATACCATCCTGGTCGTGGTGGCCGATTACCGCGGTGGCGGCGGCGCGCACCTCGTCCCGCGCGTTGCGCGGGGCGTAACTCTCATCCGCGACGGCGAACATGCTGAGGTCGTTGTCACTGTCGCCGAAGCAGATGACACGGCTCACCCCGAGGTCCTGCTTGAGCTGCGCCACGGCACCCCCCTTGCTGGCGGCGCTGTGATGAATATCCACCCAGTACAATTCCTCACCCTCCAGCGCCGTACCCGCGTAGGCCACAAGATGGGCCTGCGTGCGCACCAGTTGTTCCACGGTGGTGATGGCGGCACGGGAGCCCAGCGCACTGATATTGGTAATGTCCGCCGTGGCGGGCATGTCGGCGACGGGCAATACCTCCAGTCCGCGCTCGCCGCTGAACAGTGCCGCCAGTCGGCGCTCGGCATCGTGGTGCAGCGGCGGGTGGTAGACCGCGTGCCGGTTGCCCGCCTCCAGCGTGAAAATAAACGGCGTCACGGCCACGCTGATGAACGCTTCCAGCACGACGCGGATTTCCGCCTGCGTCAGCAGGTTGCTGTGGCTGTAATGATCGCTCTCAGGCCGCCATATCACCACGCCGTTCTTGTAGATGTGGGGCAGGTTGAAACCGTGGCCGTCCAACAAGTCCCGCGCCGCGTGCAGCGTGCGCCCGGTGGCGACCGTGTAGGCGATACCGCGTTCCCGCAAACGCCGCAGCGTCTCACGCGTGTGCGCGGACACCCGGGATCGGCCATCCAGCAACGTACCATCAAGATCGAAAACGATTAATTCCATCTGTGTCTTTCGCGGACCAGGGGCTGGAGGGTAACCGCCATTGCCGACGGGCCGCTCCCGCCGGTATTCAGATCCAGATCATGCAACCCAGTTCGAACGGGTGGCTCATGGCCTCATTGTAAGGATACATACGCAGCTTGTAGTACTGCAGACCGGCGATCTGCGGTGCGAGCTCGATCTGGAACTCGGTGCTGCCGCCCTCGCCCGGGGTGGCCACCAGCTCCGCCACTTGTGCCACATCGATGTCCCCGCTGGTGGAACCGCGTCCGAAGAGGCACTCCAGCTTGACATCCGTCGCCGCCAGCCCGTTCAGGTTGGCCTTTACCCTGAGCAGGATCTTGTCGTCGTGGTACAGGTGTGCCGGCGGCTGCAGCATGAGCTGCATACTGACACCCGGCCAGGCGTGGCGCACTTTCTGCTTCCAGTGGGCCAGCTCGCGGGCGAGCGCCGCGCCGTTGGCCTCCAGCTTGCGGCGCTGCCGCTGCGCCGGGTGATACAGGCGATGCACGTAATCGCGCAGCATGCGCTGGGAATTGAAGCGGGGGATGATGGATTTCATGGACGCCCTGGAAATCGCCACCCAGTCTCTGGAATGGCCGCCACCGTCGCGCCGGTAGTAGGTGGGGAGCACCTCGTGCTCGATAATATTCAGCAGGTCGTTGGCCTCCTCGTGCAGGCGCTGGTCGTGATCAACGTTCGCATCGCGCGGCCTGATACCCCACCCGTTGCTGCCGTTGTAACCCTCGCCCCACCAACCATCGAGCACGCTGAGGTTCACCCCGCCGTTGAGCCCGGCTTTCTGACCGGAAGTTCCACTGGCCTCCAGCGGATACTCGGGCGTGTTCAGCCAGACGTCCACACCGGCCACCATGTGCCGCGCCAGGGCCATGTCATAGCCCTCCAGCAGCAGGATCTTGCCGATAAAGTCCGGGTGCACGGAATAATCGTAGATGCGCTTGATCAACTGCTGCCCGGGCTCGTCATGGGGATGTGCCTTGCCGGCAAAAATGATCACCACGGGACGCTCCGGATCATTGAGCAGCTTCGCCAGGCGCACCGGGTCGGCGAACAACAGCAGGGCCCGCTTGTAGGTCGCGAAGCGCCGGGCGAAGCCCATCACCAGCACGTCGGTGTCGGAACCGTCCACATAGCGCAACATGCGCTGCACCATGGCGTCACTGGAGTTGTTGCGCTGCTGTTGCGCCATCAGCGTGTCGTGCACATTCTCGAGCAGCTGTTGTTTCAACGCCTTGTGAATGCTCCAGTAGTGGTAGTCCGGTATTTCGTCGAGCCGCTCCCAGTACTCCTCGTTCAACAGCTCATTGCGCCAGTCGTCGAACCGCAGGTCGAACAGGCTGACCCACTCCCTGGCCAGGAAGGTTTCGAGGTGAACGCCGTTGGTGACATGCGTGATGGGATTTTCGTCGGGGGGAATCTGCGGCCACAGGCTGGCTTCCATGCGCGCCGCGACCCTGCCGTGGATACGGCTGACGCCGTTGTGGAAGCGCGAGCAGCGCAGCGCCAGGCACGTCATGTTGAAGCCCTGGCCGGTGTTGAGCCCGAGTGCGTGGAGCTGTTCAAAATCCAGCCCCAGGTTCGCCGCCATGCCCGACAAATACTTGGCGACCAGCTGCATGTCGAAGATGTCGTGCCCGGCCGGCACCGGCGTGTGCGTGGTGAACACCGTACCGGCGGCGACCAGCTCCATCGCGCTGTCGAAATCGAGTCCCTCCCGCATGCGAAAGGCGCAGCGTTCCAGCAACTGGAACGCCGCGTGGCCCTCGTTGATATGCCATACCGTGGGTCGCAGGCCCAGTGCGCGCAACGCCCGCACCCCGCCCACCCCCAGCACCAGTTCCTGTTGCAGGCGCATCTCCCGGTCGCCGCCGTAGAGCTGGTGGGTGATGGCGCGATCCGCCTCGGAGTTGTCCGGGATATTGGTGTCCAGCAGGTACAGGGTGATGTGCCCCGCCTGGGCGGTCCACACCCGCACCTTGAGTACGCGCCCGGGAAACTCGATATCGAGCGTCAGGTGCTGGCCGGTGTCGGTGAGGGTCGGTACCACGGGCAGGTCGTGGGGATGTGAGCGGGTATGGCTGACCTGCTGGTGTCCCTGCCCGTCGATGGTCTGGGTGAAATAACCCATCTGGTAGAGCAGGCCGATGGCCACGAAAGGCAGGCCCACGTCACTGGCCGCCTTGCAGTGGTCCCCCGCCAGGATGCCCAGGCCACCGGAATAGATCGGGAAACTCTCGTGGAAGCCAAACTCCAGGCAGAAATAGGCGATCAGGTCTTCCACGGGGTCGAACAGCCCGGTCAGCTCCGGCCGTCCGCGGTGCTCGCGGTAGGAGTCGTAGGCAGAGGTGACGCGGTAGTAGTCCTCCATGTAGGAGCGGTCGGAGATCGCATCGTTCAGCCGCCGCTGGGACACCCGCCGCAGGAAGGCCTTGGGGTTGTGCCCGCACGCCTCCCACAATTCCCGGTCCAGGCGATGAAACAGCGAGCGGATGGAGCGGTCCCAGCTGTACATCAGGTCGTTGGCCATCTCCTGCAGCCGCACCAGCTCAACGGGGATGCGGGGTTGCACTTCAAGTGGAAACATGGAGCCAGGCATAGCGGGTAATTACCTCATCATTCAGTGACGGAGCGGTAAAGCTCCAGATAACGCTCGGCGCTGCGTTCCCAGGAATAGTCCTGTTGCATGGCCGCCTGTTGCACGCCGCGCCAGGCCACCTGGTCATGCCACAGGTCGATAGCGCGGCGCGCGGCGGACAGGAAGGCGCCCGGCTGTGGCTCCCGGAAGACGAAGCCGGTTGCCGTACCGTCCTGCAGCGCCTGTTCACTGGCGTCCGTCACCGTGTCGGCCAGCCCCCCCACCGCGCGCACCACCGGCAGCGTGCCGTAGCGCAGGCTGTACAGCTGGTTGAGGCCGCAGGGTTCGAACAGCGATGGCATCAGGAATATATCGGCGGCCGCCTCAATCCGGTGGGCCAGGCTCTCGTTGTACGCCAACACCACTGCCATCGCATCCGGTCGCGCCGCCGCCAGGGCCTGCAACGCCTGCTCATAGCGTAATTCACCTGTGCCGAGAAAGACAATCTGCGCCGGACTGTGCAGCAGCTGTTCCAGCACCGGCATCATCAGCTCCAGGCCCTTCTGCTCCACGAGCCGCCCGACAAACCCCAGCAGCGGGCAATCCTGCCGCACCTGCAGCCCCAGCTCCCGCTGCAACGCCGACTTGTTCAGCAGCTTGTTTTCCAGCGAGGCGCTGTCGTAATTCTGCTTCAGGTGGGTATCGGACGCCGGGTCCCAGACCTCGTTCCTGATGCCATTGAGTATGCCGACCAGGTGCTCCCGGCGCCGGCTGAGCAGGCCCTCCAGCCCCATACCACCGGGCGCCGCGCAGATTTCCCTGGCATAGGTCGGACTGACGGTGGTGATCTCATCGGCGAACACCAGCCCGCCCTTGATGAAACTGCACTGGTCGTAGTACTCCAGCCCCTGTTCCTGCCACAGCTGTCCCGGTATACCCAGGCGGTCGAACGTCTGCCGGTCGAAAATGCCCATATGCGCCAGGTTGTGTATGGTGAATACGGTGCGCGGTCGCTGCGGCGCGAGCTGCGCCAGGGCGATGGCCGGGCCGGTGTGCCAGTCGTTGCAATGCAGGATGTCAGGGCGCCAGCCCAGCGGCGTGTCGGCGGTGCCGAGGTGGGCCGCCACCTGTGACAGGAGCCAGAAGCGATCGGCATTATCCGGCCAGGGGTTGCCCGCCTCGTCGTGATAGGGATTCCCGGGTCGCTCGCTGAACAGCGGGTGCTCCAGCAGCCAGGTACGCAGCGGCGTGCCGGGCAAACGGCACTCCAGGATCCGCACGCCCGGAGCGGCCAGTGGCAGCTCGTGCACGGCCTCCATCGGCGCGTCCAGACGTTGCAGCAGGTCGGCGTAGGCCGGCAGTAACAGGCGCACGTCCATGCCTTTCTCCCGCAACACTTCGGGCAGGCTGCCGGCCACGTCCGCAAGGCCGCCGGTCTTCACCAGGGGATACGCCTCGCTGGCCACAAACAGTAATTTCGACATCGCCCTCAGTATTCCCCGACCAACCGCAAGACCAGCGCCCCCAGTGGCGGCAGCGTCAACGCGATGGACTGCGCCTGCCGCATCCAGGGCAGGGGCTCCGTGCGCAGCGCCAACGGGTTGCCCACGTCACTACCGCCGTAAAACCGTGAATCAGAGTTGAACACCTCGGTATAAGTTCCCGCCCTGGGAACCCCGATCCGGTAATCGGGCCGCACTACCGGGGTGAAATTGAGCACCACGACCAGAAAATTGTCGCCGTCCCGGCGCACATAGCTCAGCACGGACTGGGTGGAATCATGGCAGTCGATCCATTCGAAACCGGCGGGATCGAAATCCCGCCGGTGCAGGCTCGGCTCGGCACGGTACAGGCGGTTCAGGTCGCCGACCACCAACTGAATCCCCTGGTGCGGCGGCTGTTGTTCCAACTCCCAGGTGAGCTGCCCGTGGTGGCGCCACTCCCCGGGCTCGGCGAGTTCGCAACCCATGAACAGCAACTTGGCGCCCGGGTAGGTAAACATGTAGGCGTACAGCAGCCGCAGGTTGGCAAAACGCTGCCACGCATCCCCGGGCATCTTCGACAGCAGCGAGAGTTTACCGTGCACCACTTCATCGTGCGAAAAAGGCAGCAGGAAATTTTCCGTAAAGGCGTAGATCAGGCCGAAGGTGAGCTGGTTGTGGTGATACTGGCGGTAGATCGGATCCTGGGCGAAGTATTTCAGCGTGTCGTGCATCCAGCCCATATTCCACTTCAGGGAAAAGCCGAGCCCGCCCACCCACGTGGGGCGCGTCACCTGGGGCCAGGCGGTGGACTCCTCGGCGATCGTCAGTGTACCGGGATGCCGGCCGTGGGTCAGGGTGTTGAGCTCGCGCAGGAAATCGATCGCCTCGAGGTTTTCCCGGCCCCCGTAGCGGTTCGGCTCCCACTCGCCATCCTTGCGCGAGTAGTCCAGGTACAGCATGGAAGCAACGGCGTCGACCCGTAACCCGTCCAGGTGAAACTCCTCCAGCCAGTAATTGGCGCTGGCCAGCAGGAAATTTTTCACCTCGTTGCGACCGTAATTGAAAATCAGCGTGCCCCAGTCGGAGTGCTCGCCCTTGCGCGGGTCGGCGTGCTCGTACAGGGCCGTGCCGTCAAAGCGCGCCAGCGCGTGGTCGTCCCGGGGGAAGTGCGCCGGCACCCAGTCCAGGATGACGCCGATGCCGCGCGCATGCATGAAGTCGACGAAAAAGCGAAAGTCGTCGGGGCTGCCAAAGCGCTGGGACGGCGCGAAATACCCGGTGGTCTGGTAGCCCCAGGAGTCGTCCAGCGGGTGTTCCGTCACCGGCAGCAGCTCGACATGGGTGAACCCCAGCGGCGCGATGTAGTCCGCCAGTTGCTGTGCCATGTCGCGGAAATTGAGGAAATTACCCTCGGCGTCCCGGCGCCAGGAGCCCGGGTGCAACTCGTAGATCGAGATCGGCGCGTGCTGCCAGTCCCACTGGCGGCGCTGCTCCAACCACGCCTGGTCGGCCCACGGAAACTGCGTCGGCGGGCACACGATGGACGCCGTCGCGGGGCGCAGTTCGAAGCGATTGCCGTAGGGATCGGATTTCAGGTGCAGGCTGCCGTTGGCATCGCACATTTCGAACTTGTATTTCTCCCCCTGCGACAATCCCGGGATGAACAGTTCCCAGACGCCGCTGGGGCCGCGGCTGCGCATGGTGTGGCTCAACCCGTGCCAGCGGTTGAAATCGCCGACCACGCTGACGCGCCTGGCATTGGGCGCCCAGGTGGCGAAGCGCACCCCGGTGACGCCCTCGTGCTCGCAGCAGTGGGCACCCAGCACGCGGTAAACATGTACGTGCCTGCCCTGCCCGAACAAGTGCAGGTCGAGGTCGCCGACGGTGGGACCGAATCGATACGGATCGGCACACTGGCGCCACTCGCCCTGGCCGGGGCGCCAGCGCAGCTGGTAGTCCGGCGCCGCCTCCTGCGCCGTGCGGTAGGTGAAGAAATCGGTGTCCGGCAGCCGGTCCATCGCGTGACGGACGCCGCCGATCACCACTTCCGCTTCCGCGGTGCCGGGTAACAGGGCGCGGATGTGCCACTCGTTGCCCACGCGGTGGCGGCCGAGCACCTCGAACGGATCGTGATGACGTCCCCTGAGGAGCCGCTCTACATCCTCACCGGGGGATTTCCGGGTTGTGCTGGGTTTCATTTAGCATCTGCTGATTTACATCAAACACAAAAAGCAGGAAAACTTTGCGCTTGACGTCCACAATGTAACATCATGGTAATCAATTAAACCCAAGCTAACCAGTTAACACTTCATTGAATTGCCTATGAGCAGTCCCGATTCGGCGAGATATGTCAGTCGCCTGACCCGCGATACGCTGGCGCTGGTGCTCGCAGGCGGCCGCGGTTCCCGCCTGCAGCAACTGACGCAGTGGCGGGCCAAGCCGTCCGTCCCCTTTGGCGGCAAGTTCCGCATCATCGATTTCCCGCTGTCCAATTGCGTCAATTCCGGTATCCGCAAAATCGGCATCCTCACCCAGTACAAGGCGCACAGCCTGATTCAACACGTCCAGCGCGGCTGGGGCTTCATGCGCGGCGAATTCGAGGAGTTCGTGGGTACTGCCCGCGCAGCGACGGATGGAAACGTCCTGGTACCAGGGCACCGCCGACGCGGTCTACCAGAAGGCTATCGACATCATCCGTGCGCACAATCCGGAATTCGTGCTGATCCTGGCCGGCGACCACATTTACAAGATGGACTACGGCACCATGCTGGCCGCCCTCGTGGAAGCCGAAGCGGATATCACCGTCGGCTGCATGGAAGTGCCCCTGAACGAGGCAAGGGCCTTCGGCGTCATGTCGGTGGACGCCGACCAGCGTATCGTATCGTTCGCGGAAAAGCCGCAGGATCCCGCCCCGCTGTCCCCGGGCAGCGACAAGGCCCTGGCCTCCATGGGCATTTACGTATTCCGCACGGACGCACTGATCGAGGAATTGCTGCGGGACGCGGACACCTCCCGGCTCGAGCCGGGATTTTGGCGCCGATATCATCCCGGACGTGATCGCCAGACGGCAGGTCACGGCCTTCCGTTCCTCACCGATCCCGGCGGCCGGGCCGCTACTGGCGGGATGTCGGCACCGTGGACGCGTTCTGGGCGGCCAACCTGGAACTGATCGGGATCAGTCCGGGCTCAACCTCTACGACCGCGAGTGGCCGATCTGGACCTACCAGGGACCAGGTGCCGCCGGCCAAGTTCGTGTTCGATGACGACGGCCGCCGGGGGTCCGCGGTCGATTCCATGGTCGCCGGTGGCTGTATCGTCTCCGGTTCGTCGGTGCGCCACTCCTGCTGTTCAGCAACGTGAACGTGCACTCCTACTCCCACATCGAGGACTCCGTATTTTCCCGGAGGTCGATATCGGCCGGCACTGCGTGATCCGCAAGGCCGTCATCGGCAAGGGCTGCGTGATCCCGCCGCAGACCCGTATTGGCGTTGACCGGGCGGAGGACGCCGCGCGCTTCCCGTCTCCCCGACGGGGTGGTGCTGGTGACCCCGGACATGCTGGGACAGAGCTTACTATGTCCGCTAATCCAACCCATGAGCGTGGTGCTGATGTGGCACATGCACCAGCCCAGCTCGCGACCTGCGCACCGGCACTGTTCACCTGCCCTGGACCTACCTGCACGCCATCAAGGATTACGCGGACATGGCGGCACACCTCGAGGCCGTGCCCGGTGCCCGGGCGGTCGTCAACTTCGCGCCGATACTGCTGGAACAGTTGGAGGATTACATACGGCACATCGACCTACCTCGCGAGGAGCCACTATTCGCGACCCGGTGCTGGCAACAGTACTGGCCGAACCCGCCCTGCCCGGCAACCCCCCAGGCGCGGTTGCGCCTGGTCCGCGACTGCCTGCGCGCCAACCGGAGCGCATGATCAGGCGCCACGAGCACTACCAGCGCCTGGCGACCATGGCGGACTGGTACGAGGAGCACCCGCAGAGCATGATCTATGCCTCCAACCAGTTCCTCGCCGACCTGCTGGTCTGGTACCACCTGAGCTGGATGGCGGAGTCGGTCCAGCGCAGCGACACCCGGATCGCCCGCCTGATGGAGAAGGGTTTCAACCTCCCTGCACGACCGCCGGGGACGCTGCTGGTGATCCTCGAGCTGCTGCAATCGCTGATACCGCGTTACCGCAAGCTGGCGGAACAGGGCAAGGTCGAGCTGAGCATGAGCCCGTACGCGCACCCCATCATTCCGCTGTTGCTCGACATGGAGTGCGCCCGCGAAGCCATGCCTGGCGCGCACCTGCCCGTCACCACCGACTATCCCGGTGGCGCCGCCAGGGCCCAGTGGCATATCGACCACGGAGTCAGCACGTTTGAACGCCTGTTCGGCCGCAAGCCGGCGGGGGTGTGGCCATCCGAGGGCGGCGTCAGCCAGGCGGCCCTGGAACTGTTCGCCGCCAACGGGTTCCGCTGGCTGGCCAGCGGCGGCGGCGTGCTGAACAACAGCCATGATGCGCACAGCAAGTCCTGCAGCCACCGCGTTTACCGCTTCGGCGGCGCGCCCGTCGATTGCATTTTCCGGGACGACGGCTTGTCCGACCTGATCGGCTTCACCTACTCCGGCTGGCACGCCGAGGACGCGGTGGCGAATCTGGTCGGGCACATGGAGAATATTGCGGCGGTCTGCCCGGATCGCGAGGACTGCCTGATCACCATCATCCTTGACGGCGAGAACGCCTGGGAGTACTACCCGGAAAACGGCTATCATTTCCTGCATTCGCTGTACACGCGGCTGGCGGAACACCCGCAGCTGCGCCTGACCACGATGGAACAATTCCTGGCGGAGAAATCGCCGCAACCCGCGCTGGAAGAGCAGTTGGTAGCCGGCAGCTGGGTATACGGCACCTTCTCCACCTGGATCGGTGACCCGGACAAGAACCGGGCATGGGAACTGCTGGTGGAGGCCAAGAAGACCTTTGATGAGCAGATCGCGCTGGGCAAACTGCCGCCGGAAACCGTCGCGGCGGCGGAAAAGCAGCTGGCGATCTGTGAGGGCTCCGACTGGTTCTGGTGGTTCGGTGCGTATAACCCCTCGGCGACGGTCAGCCAGTTCGACCAGCTCTACCGGATGCACCTGGCAAACCTGTACCTGTTACTGCACGTGGAAGCGCCGGCCTACCTCTCCGAAGTGATTTCCCGCGGCGGTGGCAACCCCAGCCACGGCGGGGTGATGCGCCATCACAGCGACAAGGACGGCCACGCGTGACAACCCTGCTGATGCAACGCCGCCGGGCGGGCGTCCTGCTGCACCCCAGCAGCCTGCCCGACGGGGGCTTCAGCGGCAACCTGGGCGCCGCCGCCCGCCGTTTTGTCGACCTGCTGTACGACGCGGGCCTGCAGGTCTGGCAGGTGCTGCCGCTGGGCCCGACGCACGCGGACCGCTGCCCCTACCAGTGCGTGTCGGTACACGCAGGCAACCCCGACCTCATCGACCTCCAGTGGCTGGTGACCCACGGCTGGCTCACCCAGCACGAGGCCGATGCCGGCACCGCCACGCCGGGGGCGAAACGCCGGGCCCTGGACCAGGCCAGTGCGGCCTTCCTCGCAGAACTCACCGCCTCGCCCACCGGGCCGATGGCCATGCACTACCGGCAGTTCCTGCAGGACGCGCACTACTGGCTGGAGGACTACGTGCGCTTCCAGGCCTTCCGCGATGACCTCGGGCGGGCGCCGTGGACCAGCTGGCCCGACGCACTGCGGCGCTGCGACCCCGGCGCCTGCCAGAGCGCGCCGCGACGCTGTCCGCGCAGCTTGCCGCGTTGCGCTTCCGCCAGTTCGTATTCCACTGCCAGTGGAACGAACTGCGCCAGTACGCCAACGAACGCCACATACTGCTGTTCGGGGATATACCGATCTATGTCCATCTGGAGAGCGCCGACGTGTGGGCGCACCAGTCGCAGTTCAACCTGGACGAACACGGCCACCCGCTCACGGTCACCGGCGTGCCGCCGGACTACTTCTGCGCAGAGGGCCAGCTCTGGGGAATCCGCAGTACAACTGGGCGCTGATGGAGCAATCCGGGTTCCGGTGGTGGTTGCAGCGCTTCGCCTCGGCGGCGCAACAGTTCGACATCGCCCGCATCGACCATTTCCGCGCCCTCGATGCCTTTTGGGAAATTGCCGCCGATGCGACCTCCGCCCGGGAAGGCAGGTGGGTCGCGGCTCCCGGCCGGGCGCTGCTGACGGCGGTGCGTGAACAGTTTCCCGACCTGTGCCTGGTTGCCGAGAACCTCGGCACCATCAGCGCCGAGGTAGAGGACCTGCGCAGGGATTTCGAACTCCCGGCATGCTGATCCTGCAGTTCGCCTTCGACGGTAATCCGGAAAATCCCTACCTGCTGCATCGCCACGCACCCGGCGACATCGTCTACACCGGCACCCACGACAACGACACGACGCTGGGCTGGTTCGAGAGCCTCGACGGCGGCCTGCAAGCCCAGGTCTACCGGTATTTCAACAACCCGCCCGAGAGCATGCCCTGGATGCTGATCCACCAGGCGATGGCCTCCCCGGCCAATACCGCCATCATTCCCTGGCAGGATTACCTGGGCCTGGACGGTGCGCACCGCATGAACACGCCCGGCACCCGGGAGGGGAACTGGCTGTGGCGCTTCAGCTGGGAACAGGTGCCGCGGGAGCTCCCCGGGCGCATCCGCGAGCTGGTGCAGGCGTGCGACCGGAAGCCGCCGGCAACATCGCCGGAGCGGGCGCGCATCCCGAAAAAGGCCGCAACCCATTCCTAGGGCAACAAAAAGGTATACAGATGTATACTTTTTAAAAACTTGTTACCATGCCCTTCCAATTTCACCAGCCGCCCGGGCCAGCGCAACACCGCGCCCGCGTCGAGGAGAGAGCCATGGCCGAGGTCGCGCAGCACCTGCCACCCATTGAGGAAGTCTTCAACCCGCATTCACGGGAGTACCTGGACAATCCCGTACCCCAGTGCCTGGAACTGGCCCGGCGCGGCCGGCTGGTGTGGTACGAACCCTGGCAGGCGTGGATCGTGACCCGCCTCGACGACATCATGGCCTGCTGGAAGACGGAGCCGCTGTCCTCGGACTTTTACGATTGGGAGTTCGCCCCGCAGCGTCCACCGGAGGAGCAGTGGACCAATTTCGAACGCGCCCTGATCGGCCACAGCCTGCTCGCGGACCCCGACCACCACCGCCTCGTGCGGCGCGTCACCGCACCGGCGTTCTCGCGCAACGTGGTCGACAAGATACAGGCCAAGATAGAGCCCGAGGTCAGGAAGCTGTTCGACGAACTGGGCGAGCCCGACGTCTTCGACTACAAGGAGAAGATCGCGTTTCACATCCCGTTTATCTCGATCACCCGCATGGTGGGTATCCCGGAAAAGTACTGGCCCGAGATCAAGCAGGTGATCATGACCTTCACCGAGACCTGGAACCCCACCATCTCCGACGAGCAGCGCGAGAAGGCCCGCCAGGACAGCAACCGGGCCATCGATATCATCAAGAAAGTTATCGCCGAGCGTCGCAACTCGCCCCAGCAGGACGATTTCCTCAGCACGTTGCTGCGCATCGAGGCAGAGAACGAGGGCTTCGAGGAAGGAGACATCGTCACCCTGATCCTGGCCCTGATCGGCGCTGGCGCCGACACCACGCTGGTCGCCCAGCAGTGGTCCGTGTACGCCCTGCTGAAGAATGACCGGGACCAGATCGCCAAGGCACTGGCCACGCCCGACAGTTTTACCAACGCGTTCTGCGAGATCAACCGCTGGGGCGTGTCGTCCAAGATGGGTTTCGCCCGCTACGCCCCGCGCGACATGGAATTCATGGGCCAGCACCTGCGCAAGGGCGTGATGGTACTGATGATGCCGCACCTGAAGGATCACGATCCGGCCTATTTCGAAAACCCGGAGAAATTCGATGTCGAGCGGGAATTCGAGCCCGACGTCATGTTCGGCTACGGGCCGCGCTACTGCATCGGCGCCGCGCTGGCCAAGCGGCAGCTGTACCTGACCCTGACGGAACTGTTCCGGCGCTTTCCCGACGTGACGTTGGCGGAGGAGCCGGAGAAAGACGACAGCGATCACAATGCGGTGGTATTCAAGCGCCTGCTGCTGAAGACCAACTGTCAGTAGCGGACGCGGCATCGCACGGTGAGCCCTGGCGGCGTAGGGCGTGCCGCACTGCGCGACGTACCTGCCCACCCCAATAACAAGGCGTCGTATCAACGACCGGGGAGTCCAGCATGAAATATTGCATCCTGCTGTCAGGCCTGCTGTTCCTGGCGCCCGCCTGGGGCGCCACGCTGGTGGTGAAGGATGCCCTGGGGCAGCCGGTGACGCCGGCGATGGTGACCCGGACACCGCTGGACACGCCGCCGGCGGATCTCAGCGATGACGGCTACACCCCGGACGGTGTCACCAACACCGCCGCGACCGTGGTCACGCGGTTCACCGATGCCGACGGCACAGTGAGCTTCGAGGAACAGGATGCGCCGGCACGCTACCGCGTGCGCGCCCAGGGGTATGTCGACGCGTATCTGGAAACACTGCCCGACGAGCTCGTGCTGCAGGCAATGACACCGGAACAGTTGCTTGCCAGCTTCCTGTCCAACGTGTGGCTGTCGCAGCTGCGCTTCGGCGGCGACGCGGAACTCAAGAAGACCTTCGAACTGAACTGCGCGTTCTGCCATCAACAGGCTTCGCCTTCATGCGCAGCGAGCGTAATGCAGGAGCAGTGGCTGGGGGTCATCCACCGCATGAACACCTATGGCGCGCGCCTCCCCGAGGAGGACCAGGAACGGGTGGCGCAACTGCTGCAGCAGGAATACCGCGAATTGCGCGAGCATCCGGAGACCGTGCCCGCGCCGCGCCCCTGGGATGCCGACCTGTCCACCATCGAGATGACGGAGTGGCCGATCGGCGACGGTTTTTCCCAGATGCACGACTTCCTGCTGCACCCCAATGGCTTCGTCTACATCGGCGATAACCTGTTCGACAGGATTTACGAGCTGGACCCGGCTACCGGCAACTACACCGTCTACAAGGTGCCCCACGACGCCGATATGCGCCTCGGCGGCATCATGGGCAACCGCTTCCAGGTGTTTCCCAAGATGTACAATTACATGGGCGTGCACTCCTTCGCCTACTCCAAAAAAGACGGCAATATTTTTATCACGCCCTCCATGCAGCAGGCGCTGCTGGAGTTCGACGTCCACACCAGGAAGTTCGTCAGCCACCCGATGCCCGAGGGGTTTTATCCCCACACGATAAGGATCGACGCGCAGGATCGGGTGTGGTTCACGCTGGCGCTGTCATCCCAGGTGGCGATGTTTGACCGCACCACTGGCGAATTCACCTTTTACGACCTGCCCGCCCGGAATTTCAAGGAGTGGCTGATTTTCAAATCGCTGCCCCTGCTGTTCAGCATCGCTCCCGAGTACCGTCCGACCCCCGCCCCGGACCGCGAGTCGACCGGCCTGCCCATGCCCTACGGTATCGACATCGCGCCGGACGGCACCGTGTGGGTGGCGCGCCTGTACGCCAATGACCTGGCGCGGATCGATCCCGAATCGGGGGAGGTCACGATGATCGATTTTCCCTACGAGGGACCGCGCCGACTGCGTATCGACGCGGACGGCAGGCTGTGGATCGTCGCATTCCAGGATTCGCTGCTGGTGAGTTACGACCCGCAAACGGGCGTGTTCAAGGACTATGCGCTGCCGGTCATCAACGAAATACCCTACGCCCTGAACGTGGACCGGGAACGCGGCGTGGTGTGGGTCAATGGCAACCAGTCCGACACTATCCTGGCTTTTGATATCGCCACCGAGCACTGGAAGGTCTACCCGATGCCCCGGCAGCGCTTTTTCACCCGCGATATCGAAATCTCCGAGCGGGACGGCGCGGTGTACACCACCAATTCGCACTTTCCCACATGGCAGTCCGAGGGGGGCGAACCCACACTGCTGCGCATCACGCCGGTGGCGCCCTAGGCGAGCATGGGCCGGGGAGTCAAAAAGCGGTACCGGCTGGTCCCGCTGGCGCTATGGGCCAGCCTCGCCATGGCGGGCAGCGGCACCTGGCAGTACTATGGCGGCGACCCCGGCGGCCGCCATTATTCCAGCGCCGCACAGATCACTGCCGCCAATGTCGCCGACCTCGAGCCGGCGTGGATTTTCCGCAGCGGCGACATGGCGCACTACGGCGACGCCATGGCGCAGACGTCCGCGGAGAGCACGCCTGTGCTGCTGCCACCGGCCGCCGGGGAGTCACTGGTCTACTGCACCCCGTTCAATCGCGTTATCGCGCTGGACCCCGCCTCCGGAAACCAGCGCTGGGAGTTTGATCCGCACATCGATCACCGCGGCGACCGGCCCTTCCGCTGTCGCGGTGTCAGCTATGCCGAGGAGCCACGCGCCAGAGCGGGCAGCGGCTGTCGACACCGCCTGTACCTCGCCACCCACGACCGCAAGCTGTGGGCACTGGATGCCCTGACAGGCGAGCCCTGCCATGGCTTTGGCGACAACGGCAGGGTCGCGCTCTACGGCGCCGAGGGCTTCATCCCCGGCGAAGTCAGCAATTCCTCCGCCCCGGTCGTCGCCGGGGGTGTGGTGGTCGTCGGCTCCGCCGTGGTCGACTTTGTGCGCTCCAGCACGCCGCGCGGCACGGTGCAGGCTTTCGACAGTTTCACCGGTGCACCGCGCTGGCGCTTCGACCCCCTGCTCGGCCATCCCGACAGCGGGAGCGCCAACGTCTGGGCGCCCATGTCGGTGGATGCGTCGCACGGCCTGCTCTACCTGCCCACCAGCGCCCCGTCACCGGATTACTACGGCGTGCAACGCCCCGGAGACGACCTCTACGCCAACAGTATCGTCGCCGTCGATTTACAGGACGGCAAGGTGCGCTGGCACTTCCAGCACGTGCGCCACGACCTGTGGGATTACGACACCCCCGCGCAACCGATACTGTTCCAGTGGCGCAGGGACGGCGCCGACCTACCGGCGCTGGCGCAGCTGACCAAGCAGGGGTTTGTCTTCGTCTTCAACCGGCTCACCGGCGAACCGTTATGGGAAATCACGGAGCAACCCGTGCCGCCTTCACAGGTCCACGGGGAAACCAGCGCCGCGACGCAACCGAAGCCCATTGCACCGCCACCTTTGCTCGACCCCTTCCTCATGCCGCGGGACGCCTGGGGCCTGACGCCACTGGACCGCCGCGACTGCCGCAGGCAACTGGCCGCGCTCAGCAACCTGGGCCTGTTTACGCCGCCCGGCGAGCAACTCACCCTGATGTATCCCGGCAGCCTCGGCGGTCCCAACTGGGGCGGCGGCGCCCTGCTGGGCGACAGCGGCGTGCTGCTCACCAATGTCAACGCCGTGCCCTTTACCGGACGGCTGATTCCCCGCTCCGGGGCGACCGGGACTGTGCCCGGGCGGCGCGACCACCCGACGGCGGGCGAGCGCATGCAGGTCACGATGGAGGGCACACCGTACACGGTCGATATCGGCAGCCTGGTGTCCTTCCTGGGCATTCCCTGCAGCAGGCCGCCCTGGGGGAAGCTCGTGGCGGTGGATCTGTACCGTGGCACCATCGCGTGGGAGGTGGCATTGGGTTCAGTACACGAGATGGGTCCGGTAGCGTTGCCCTTTCATATCGACTGGGGTACACCCAACCTCGGCGGCGGCATTGCCACCGCCGGCGGCCTGTTCTTTATTGGCGCCACCATGGACCGGCAATTTCGCGCGTTTGATACCGGCACCGGCCGGACATTGTGGCAGTTCACCCTGCCGGTGGACGCGACCGCCACGCCGATGACCTACGAGTACCGCGGGCGGCAATACGTGGTCGTAAACGCCGGCGGACACGTGATGTTCCAGCGCGGTTTCGGCGACTACCTGTACGCCTTCGCGCTGCCACCATAACGGATTGCTTATGAAGAAAATCCTGCAAGCACTTTTCCTGGCACTGGGTATCGTCACACTCCTGGCCGTCGCTGGCCTGCTGCTGACGGACTCGCCGGCCCGCACGCTGGAGTCCTTCGCGATCCGCCACGCGGACAAGCTGCCGCTGGAATATTTGGGGAAGCGCCTGTTTGACCGGCACTGCGCCTCCTGCCACGACAACCCCGCCATGCACGCACCGACCCGCGAGGCCCTCTCCGGTTTCGCCAAGGAGACCATCCTGGTGGCCATGGAATTCGGCACGATGCAGCCAATGGCCGCGCACCTGAGCAGGCAGGAACGAGGACTGATCGCCATTTACCTGGCGGGCAGCGCGGAGAACGACGACGACTGGATCGCACAGCATTCCTGCACGGGAGAGGGCGGCTCGTCCACGACACCGTACGTGGCAAACTGGGGCCTCGGCAATCACAACCAGCGCTTCGTCAGCAGCGCGCTGGCCGGCATCGATCGCAACAATGTCGTCCAGTTGGAGCTGGCCTGGAGTATGGCCTTCCCCAGGGTCACGGACATGCGCTCGCAGCCCGCCATCATCGGCGACACGCTGTACTTCGGCGACAAGGCGGGCAAGCTCTACGCGCTGGATCGCACCAGGGGCTGCGTCAAGGCCCACACCAAGGTGTTCAGCGGTGTGCGCTCGGCCATCACCGTGGCGACACTCAACAACGGCAGGCAATTGCTGGTGTTCGCCGACTCGGTCGCCACCGTGTTCGCGATGGATCCGCAGACGCTGGCTATCGTCTGGCAACAGCCCTCGCGGCTCTACGAAACCTCTGTCATCACCGGTTCCATCAGCTTCCATGACGACCGCCTGTTCGTGCCGGTGTCATCCTTCGAGGTCGCCGTGTCCGGCAGCCCCAGCCACATCTGTTGCAAGTCCCACGGCGGCGTCATCGCGCTGGATGCCAACGATGGTGAACAACTGTGGCAGTGGGAAGCGACGGCGGACGCCACGCTGCAGGGCCGCAACGCCGACGGCCAGGAACAGTACGGCCCGTCCGGCGCCTCGGTATGGACCACCCCCGCAATCGACGCCAAACGCAACCGTATTTATATTGGCACCGGCGAAAACCTGAGCCACCCGGCGACGAACACCTCCGACGCCATCATCGCGCTGGACATGGACAGCGGCGCGGTATGGCGCTTCCAGGCCACGACCGGCGACGTGTGGAACGCGGCCTGCCTGAACGGCGGCGCCAACTGCCCGCTGAATCCCGGCGGCGACTTCGACTTCGGCGCCTCGGTCATCATCGCCGGGCGCCCCGGTGGTGGTGAGTTGCTGCTGGCGGGACAGAAGTCCGGCGAGGTCTTCGCGCTGGACCCCGACCACGAGGGCGCCGTGTGTGGCGCAACCGTATCAGCCAGGGCACCTCAAACGGCGGTGTCCACTGGGGGATGGCCGTGTCCGGCGAGCGCCTGCTGGTGCCGGTGGCCGACCCCGAAAGGGAGCACCGACCGGACTACACACCAAGGCCCGGCCTGTATGCACTGGACCTCGCCAGTGGCGCATTGCTGTGGCAACAGGGAGTGACGCACGCGGCTGCGAGATCGCGCCGGAAAACCGACCGCTGATCGGGCTGGAGAGCATGCGCTCCGGCAAACAGCCGGAGCTGGCGGAACTGTACAAGTGTTCCTTCTACTACGGCCTGTCGGCGGCGGCGGTCGCCACGCCCGAACTGGTGTTCAGCGCGGGCCTCGATGGCAAACTGCGCGCGTACGACATCCGCACCGGCGATATCCTGTGGCAGACCGCAACAGCCAAACCTTTGACACGGTCAACGGCGTCACCGGCCACGGCGGGGCCATCGACGTGGGCGGTCAGGTACTGGCGGGCGGCTGGCTGTACGTGCAGTCGGGCTATTCCATGTTCGGCCAGTTGCCCGGAAACGTGCTGCTGGCTTACACGGTGGCCCGGTAACAACGACCGCCGACGGCGCCGCGCACGGTGACCGGGCGGCGCAATTGGCCTACACTGTGCGACGCGACGCTCGACGCGTCGGGCACTGCAATACATTCCCGAGGACTTCAGTTATGGATAAACCCAAGCGCGCAGCCGACACCCCTATGGCGTTCTCGTCAAACCCGGTAAAGCCTACTTCTGGTGTGCCTGCGGCCTCAGTGCCAGCCAGCCTTTCTGCGACGGATCGCACAAGGACACCGGCTTTTCACCGGTGCGCTACGAAGCGACGGAAGATGCCAAGGTGTTCTTCTGCGGCTGCAAGGCCACCGCCAGCCAACCCCTCTGCGACGGCACCCACAGCAAGACCTGATTGGAGCGTTTCGAACCCATCCTGCAGCGTGCCTGCGATCGCCACGGCGGGCCATCCTCGCTCGGCGCGCTGATGCCGGCGGTCTCCAGCAGCCGCTCGCTGGCGCGCGGCGGTGACGACCGCTGGCTGGCGCAGATGACACGCTGCGTCTTCCAGGCCGGGTTCGTGTGGCGGGTGGTGGATTACAAGTGGGATGATTTCGAGGACGTTTTCTTCGGCTTTCCCCCGGAAAAGATCGTGCTGCTCAGCCCGGAACAGATCGACCGCTTTGCCGGGAACCCGCGCATTATCCGCAATCGCCAGAAAGTACTGAGCGTGCAGGCCAACGCCCGGTTCATTCTCGACATCCGCGCCGAGCACGGCAGCTTCGGCAGGTTCATTGGCCGCTGGCCGGCGCAGGACCTGATCGGGCTGTTTGCCCTGCTGAAAAAACGTGGCAGCCGGCTAGGCGGAATGACCGGGCAGCGGGTGCTGCGCAACATGGGCAAGGACACGTTTATCATCACCGGCGACGTGGTTCGCTGCCTGCAGCGCAGCGGGCTGGACATCGGCGACAATCCGGCCAGCAAGCGCGAACTGCGGCTGGTCCAGGATGCGTTCAACCAGTGGCACCAGGAATCCGGTCTTCCCTACAGTCATCTCAGCCGGATCTGCGCGCTGTCCCTCTAGGTTGCGCCGCAACACGACCGGGCGCGGCTGCGCGTGTACTCCCCAAACATTGATTCAAATCAACGGAATACGTTTGCCCTGCTCGCAGTAGCCGATTTGAGGTATGAGCGGTGCGTCACCGACGCGCATAGTGGCCGCAAGTCCCCTTACCGAAAACCGAGGATTCGCCATGAACGCACCCCAACTGACCCAGGCCGAACAGTTGTACAAGGCCGCCCGCAACCTGTTGCCAGCGCTGCGTGAACGCAGCGCGGAAACGGCCGCGCTCGGCCACCTGCCGGCAGCGACCATCGAGGCGCTGCAGGAGGCGGGATTCTTCCGCATCATGCAACCGGCGCGCTACGGCGGTTTCGAGCTCGATCCGGAAGTCTTCTTCAGGGTGCAGATGATCCTCGCCGGCGCCTGCATGTCCACCGCGTGGGTGCTGGGGGTGGTGGCCATTCATAACTGGCAGCTCGGACTGTTCGACGACCGCGCGCAGCGGGATGTCTGGGGCGAGGATGACAGCACGCTCATCTCCTCCTCCTACATGCCCGTGGGCAAGGTGGAACACGTGGAGGGAGGCTACCGGCTGTCCGGTCACTGGGGTTTCTCCTCCGGCTCCAAACACTGCAAGTGGGCCTTCCTCGGCGCCATGGTGCCGCCGAAGAACGCCGGCGAAGCGCCCGACTACCGCACCTTCCTGGTCCCCCTCGGCGATTACCGCATCGTCGACAACTGGAACGTCAGTGGCCTGGAAGGCACCGGCAGCCACGACATCGTGGTGGACGACGCCTTCGTGCCCGAGTACCGCACGCACCGCTCCCTGCACGGCTTCGAGTGCAACAGCCCGGGCAACGCCGTGAACACGCACTATATTTTCCGCCTGCCCTTCGGCCAGATCTTCGTACGCGCGGTGTCCTCCTCCAGTATCGGCTGCCTGCAGGGCGTGATCGACAACTACATCGCGGTGAACAAGGACCGTGTGGGCCTCAACGACGGCAACAAGATCGCCACCGATCCCGATGCGCAGATGGCGCTGGCCGAGGCGGTTGCCGCCGTGGATGAGTGCCAGGCCATCATGTTCCGCAATTTCGATACCATGGTCGCGGCGGCGAAGTCAGGCGCCACCCTGCCGATGGACGAGCGCATCAGGATGCGCTTCGACGCCGCCCTGGTAGCCCGCAAATGTACCGACGCCATCAACCGGATGTTCATCTCCTGCGGCGCCCAGGGCATCTTCCGCGATCACCCCCTGAACCGGGCGTGGCTGGACATCAACGCCGGTCGCACCCACGTGGCCAACAACCCGTTCAAGTTCGGCCGCAACCTCGGCGGCGTCATGATGGGTGGCGAAAACCACGATTTCTTCCTGTAGCGACGCCCGTCCCGAGCCCCGTTCTGCGAACAGGGCCGGGGCCTTGATCTGTGTCAAGAAAAGCGCTGTTCCACCGGGCACTCGTCCGTTGGGACTATACCGGACCAGGACAGCCGGGCTGATAATCCGGACAGGTGGATGCGCCGACAATGGAGAACAACAAATGACCGCTATTGAAACAACCCGTGAAAAGAAAAGGGAACCCTATGTCATCAAGGCCGACGAGCGCCCCGAGCGGTATGCGCGCGGTTGGTATGTGATCGGTGACGCGGGCAGCGTGAGCCACAAACCCCGGGAGCTGAAGGTCTTCGGCACCAAGCTGGTGGCCTACCGGGGCAAGCTCGATAACGAAGTCCACATACTGGACGCCTACTGCCCCCACATGGGCGGCGACCTGTGCGGCGGCGAGGTGAAGGGTAATTCCGTCGTCTGTCCGTTCCACCTCTGGAGCTGGGGCGCCGACGGGGTCTGCGACGACATCCCCTACGCGAAAAAGATACCGGAGAAAGCGGTCATCAAGTCCTGGCCGAGCCTGGAGAAAAATGGCCTGATCTTTGTCTGGCAGGACCCGGAGGGCAACGACCCGATCCCGGAACAGGAACCGCAGCGCCAGGAGGATTGCTACTCCGGCGAGTGGACCAACTGGCAGATGGCCGCGATTCCCATCAAGTCCCTGGGTCGGGAACTGGTGGACAACATGGCGGACATGGCGCATTTCGGTCCCATCCATTACTCCACCGTAAAGTCCTTCCGCAACACCATGGACGGCCACAAGTTCGTGCAGTACATGGTCGGCGGGCACCAGATCCTCACCGAGGGAGCCGAGGGCCTGATCACCAGCGTGGCGACCTACGAGGGACCGGCCTATATGACCACGACCATGACCGGCCTGATGGACGGTCACCCCATGACCACGCACCTGCTGGTCAGCCACATTCCCGTGGACATGCATAATTTCATTATCAACTTCGGCGTGATGATGAAAAAGGATCCCAACATTTCCGAGGCGGGCAACCGGGCCATGGTGGAGGAGTACACCGAGAGAAACATCGATTCCTTCCACCAGGACGTCGCCATCTGGAACAACAAGTGCATCATCGACAATCCGCTGATGTGCGACGGCGATGGTCCGATTCACCTCGTGCGCAAGTGGTACAGCCAGTTCATGACGGATGTTGCCGATATCCGCGAGGATCAGGTGCGGCCGCGGGAACACGTCACCCTGGACGGGCCCCGCGTCGAGGACGTGATCGCCGCCATGAGTCAGTGAACGGCGGGCTGACGCGGTCTGTGAACATGTTCACAGATCGCTGCCTTTATCCAACTATTCACCTCACCCAATGCTGCACTTTGGGGCAAATTGGTTCACACTGTGCCAAGCTGTACAAAAAGGGGACAGTGTGATGGCTACACAAAAAGCGTCATTTTACTCTCGGGACCCCGCCCGCACACTGCGCGACACGGCGGACCCGAGCAAGAAAAAATACCTCGGGATTGAACGGCGCCGCGACAACCGCCGCAAGGCCATGGACCGTCGCGGTGACGTCCGCTTTGACCTGACCAAAACCGACCGCCGCCAGACCGAGGGTCGCCGCGAAGAAGACTCAGCGCCCAAGTTCTGGTAACAGCGCGCCCCACCTGCCAACCAGGGTAAAGCCCGCCCTACTGGCGGCGCTGCACGTGACAGATAAACAGCGTTGCGCTGAGCAGCAGGACCGCACCACCCTGGTGCGCAGTGGCCAGCCACACGGGAACATGCAGTAACAGGGTGCTGATGCCCAGCGTCACCTGCAGGCACAACGCCGCCACCAGCAACACGGCGGCGAGCTTCCCGCGTCCCCCCGACGCGCTGCGATAGACCAGCCAGGCGGTGCCGCTCAACAACACGAACAACACATACGCGAAGATCCGGTGATTGAACTGGATCGTGGTAATGTCCTCGAATATCGCCAGCCAGGCTGGCGAGGTGGCATCCAGGCCGCGCGGAATAAAAGAGTCGCCCATGAGGGGCCAGGTGGGGTAGGCAAGCCCGGCCCGGGTACCGGCCACCAGTCCGCCCGACAGGATCATGAGGTACACCAGGCCCACCAGCGCCAGCGTCCAGCGCGCGTAGGGCCTGTCACTCGTCACCGTGTTAGCGGGATTGAACCACAGGTCGAACGCCAGCCACAGCATGTAGGCGTAGATAGCGACCGCCACACCCAGGTGTGCCGTCAGGCGGTACTGGCTGACACGCGGGTTCTCGACCAGGCCGCTCATCACCATGTACCAGCCCAGCAGGCCCTGCAACCCCCCCATGCACAGGAGGATCACCAGGCGCGGCGCCAACCGGGGGCGCAGGCGGCGGCGCCAGGCGAAGTACAGCAGGGGCAGCGCGAAGACCACCCCGATCAGGCGCCCCAGCAGGCGGTGCAGGTACTCGTACATGAAGATGGCCTTGAATCCATCCAGGTCCATGCCGCTGTTCACTTTCTGGTATTCGGGGAACTGCTTGTACTTCTCGAAGGTCTCCAGCCAGTCGTGCTCGGTCAGCGGCGGTATCGCGCCCAGCAGCGGCTGCCATTCGACGATCGAGAGACCCGAGTGGGTGAGGCGCGTGACCCCGCCCAGCAGGATCATGCCGAAAATGATCGCCGCGCAGAGCAGCAGCCAGCGGGCCACCTGTCGGTCATAACGCAGTTGTTCGGTGTTTGTCATCGCACTTCGGTCGCAGGGAGACTCCGGGGGCGCATTATAACCGAAGACAGGCGGAAACCCTGTGCAATGATGGTCGCTAGTCGCGCAGTTCGGGCCGGTCCCGATACAGGTCCAGCGCCTCGGGGTTGGCCAGGGCATCGGTGTTGCGGACCGGCCTGCCGTGCACCGCATCGCGCACCGCCAGTTCCACGATCTTGCCGCTGCGGGTGCGCGGTATGTCCGCCACCTGGATGATCTTGGCCGGCACATGGCGCGCGGTGGTGTTGCTCCTGATCATCTGGCAGATCTGCTCGCGCAGGGATTCGGTCAGGTCCAGTCCCTCCCGCAGCACCACGAACAGGACCACCCGGACATCCCCCTGCCACGCCTGCCCAATCACGATACTTTCCACCACGTCGTCGATACGTTCGACCTGCCGATAGATCTCCGCCGTGCCGATACGCACGCCGCCGGGGTTCAGCACCGCGTCCGAGCGACCGTGAATGATATAACCGCCGTGTCCGGTGAGCTCGCCGTAATCACCGTGGGCCCACACACCGGGGTAGCGGTCGAAATAAGCCCGGTGGAATGCGCTGCCGTCCTCGTCATTCCAGAAGCCGAGGGGGCACGAGGGGAAGGGCCTGGTGCACACCAGTTCGCCCTTCTCACCGCGCAGTGGGTGGCCGTGCTCGTCCCAGATCGCCACCGCCATGCCCAGCCCCGGTGCCTGGATTTCGCCTGCGTACACCGGCAGCAGTGGGCTGCCCCCGACGAAGCAGGACAGGATGTCGGTACCGCCGGAGATACTGGCAAGGCACACGTCCTGTTTGAAATCGCGGTAGACGTACGCAAAGCTTTCATGGGACAGGGGCGAGCCGGTGGACAACACGGTTTTCAGGCTGTGCAGCCGGTGGCTGCGCGCGGGTTTGTGCCCGGCCTTTTCCAGCGCCGCGATGAATTTCGCACTGGTGCCGAAAACGGAGATGCCTTCCCGGTCAATCGCGTCGAGCAGCAGCCTGCCCTCACCCGCGAAGGGCGAGCCGTCGTACAGTACCAGCGTGGCGCCGGTAGCCAGACCCGATACCAGCCAGTTCCACATCATCCAGCCGCAGGTGGTGAAATAGAAAAACACGTCGTCGCGGCCCAGGTCCACCTGCAACTGGTGTTCCTTCAGATGCTGCAGCAGGGTGCCCCCGGCACCGTGCACGATACACTTGGGCACCCCGGTGGTGCCTGAGGAGTACATGACGTACAGCGGGTGATCGAAAGGCAACTGCTCGAATTGCACGGCGTCCGCGGCCGTGTCCAGGAAATCCCCGAACAGGACGCTGTCGCGAATACCGGCCAGCGCGGGCCGCGCCTGCACCAGCGGCACGACCACCACTTTCCGAATACTTGCAATCCTGCGGGCGATACCTGCCAGCCGGTCCAGCGAATCGCAGGTTTTACCGTTGTAGTAGTAGCCGTCCGCAGCGAACAGCACTTTCGGCGCGATCTGGCCGAAACGATCCACCACCCCCTCGATGCCAAAATCCGGCGAACAGGACGACCAGAGCGCGCCGACGCTGGTGGTCGCCAGCATCGCGACCACCGCCTCGGCCACGTTCGGCATGAAGCCCACAACGCGATCTCCGGCCACCACGCCCTGGGCGCGCAGGCTGGCGGCGAGGGCCGCCACCTGCCGGTACAGGCCAGCGTAATCCAACACCCGCCGCTCGCCATTCTCCAGCAGGCAGATCAGGGCGGGACGCTCATCGCGGTAGCGCAACAGGTTCTCGGCAAAGTTCAGCCGCGACCCGGGAAACCAGCGCGCGCCGGGCAACCGGTCGGGGGCCTGCAGCACCTCTGTCCCGCGCTGACTGGCGACGACGCCGCAAAATTCCCACACCGCGGACCAGAACTTTTCCGCGTTAGCAACCGACCACGCGTGTAACGCGAAATAATCCGGCGCGAGGGAGGCGCCGTGGTGCTCGTTCACGTGGGCGATAAAACGGGAAATCCGCGCCTGCGCTATGCGTTCAGCCGAGGGGGTCCACAGCAGTTCCGCCATCGATCAGGCCCTCGTACCCGGGTAGCGGTTGCTACTCGGCGGAACCACTGTCCACCATTTTTATTTCCAGGGGACTGGCGGTGTCGATATGTATATCCCGCTGCGGGAATGCGACCACGATCCCCGCCTCGTTAAAGCGCCGATTAATCGCCAGCCGTAACTCACTGTCCACTTTCAGGCGCTGGTCGAGACTCTCGATAAAATAACGCAGGCTGATCAGCAGGCTGTTGTCCCCGAACTCTTCAAAGGTCACCAGGCACTCCGGATCCGCCATCACCAGGGGATGCTTGCGCGCCACGTCGCGCACGATGGCAATCGCCTCGTCCATGTCGGTACCGTAGGCGACACCCACCTGTATCATCCTCCGCGTCACCGGATCCGACAGGGACCAGTTCAACAGCTGGCTGGTGATGAACTCCTTGTTCGGCACCAGCAGTTCGCGCCGGTCGAAGTCCCGAATAGTGGTTGCGCGCATCTGGATTCTGGTAACGGTGCCGGAAACATCGCCCACGGTTACCACATCCCCCAGGCGAATCGGCTGCTCGAACAGGATGATCAGGCCACTGATGAAATTGGCGACGATTTCCTGCAAGCCGAATCCGATACCGAGGCTGAGCGCCGCCACCGCCCATTGCATGGACGACCAACTCCCGCCCAACGCACCCACCACGACCAGCACCAGCAAGGTGGTCGCTGCGTACTGGAATACGCGGGTCAGCGCGTAGGCGGAGGCCGCCGGCAATTTCACGCGCTGGCGCAGGAAAATTTCCAGCAGGCCGGGCATACGGCGCAGTGCCACCCAGCCCACTGTCGCCAACAACAGGGCCCTGACCAGATCGGCGAGCGTGACCGGGGCGGCCACCTCACGGCCGTCGACGACCGCAGTCTGTTGCCACAAACTGACCGAGTCCAGGATTCCCAGTGCGGGAAAGACCTCGGACCAGATCCACGCCACGCCGAACAGGCCGGCAAACAATACCAGCAGGTTAAGCAGCTTGGTGCCTTCGTAGCTCAGCAATTCCGGATCGTTTTCCAGGATCTCCTCCTCGACGCTGACCTCACCCTCCTCCGCACTGGCCCTGGCCAGTTCCTGGCGCACCTCGAAGGCCATCCTGCGCCGGGTCAGGCCGAGCCATCGCAGGCCCAATTCGTGAAGAATCAGCAGGCAGCTGAGCAGTACGAACGTTCTGATCAGCAACAGGGCGATTTCAATGGCGGTGAACGAATAGCCGAGAAACACGGCGAGGATTGCGGCGATGGGAATCCAGAACAGCAGGCTGCGAATCAGTTTGCCCCACAGGGGATTCTCCTCGACCTGTCGGTCACTGAACATCATTTGCATTTTACTTTGCACGAACTCGGGAAGTTGGCGAAAGAAGTTCGCCAGGGAAAGCAGCACCAGTATCACCGCCACGGTACCCAATGCCCCCCCCACATCCCGCGAATAGAGACTCAGGCAGAAAATCACCAGCATGGCCGCGGGCAGGAACGTCCTCTCCATGCTGACGATATTGCGGCTGATATGGGATACCCGGTTGGCCGGCCAGCGAAAATGCATGTCAACCAGGCCCTTGGGCAGGAGCGTCATGCGCAGGAACTCCAGGCCCCACAAATACAATGTTCCCCGGAAAAAGGCGGTGTACAAGGCAGTGGCCAGCTCGGACTCTTCATCCTGTAGCTCGAACAGCCACGCCACCGTCACCATGAGCATTGGCCACTTCAGCGACAACAGCAGCGACAATCCCAGCGCCTGCAGGGTGCCGGAGAACCGATCAGAACGCACGTAACCCACGTGCTTGCCCGTCTCCGTCAGTTGTCGCCTGAGCCGGGGGCCGAAGTAGACGAGGAGCAGCACCCCGAGCAGGCTCGCGAAGGTGAACGGCTGCGACAACATTTCCCCCGGCATATTCCTGGCGACCGTCAGCCAGCGACCGGGTACCAGGAGATTCTGCACCTGCTTGACGAGGTCAGCGCCCTGGCCGTGAAAGAGGGCGAACTTGTCACGCGAGGGTATCCACAGCAAGCGCTCGGAAATAAACTGGCGATAGGCGTCCACGGCCATGGAGTAGCGACGCAGGCTGAAATCGAGATCGCCAAGCGCCTGGGCGTAGCTACTTTCCAGTTCAATGGCCTTGCGCACCAGTTCACGACGACTGTCCACCAGCGCGTCGAGGTCGCCCCGCACCTGCTCCGCGACATGTTCCGGCAGGCCCTGCACCAGCTGGTTCACATACTCGGTCCGGTTGCGCAACAAGCGGCGCTCGTCCTCGAGCTCGACCTGCCGCAGGCTGGACGCCCTGATCTCATCCGCGTTATTGGAGACGTCCCTGGCGATTTCGCTTTGCGCCGGCAATTGTGCCTGCCGCTCGCGCAATATCTCGCCCACGGCCATACTCATGCCGAGCAGCTCCAGTTTGCGCTCGATCGCCGTCAGGTCGGTTTCCAGGCGATCCGCGGAGTTCCTGGTCGTCGTCTCCTGATGGTCAACCTGCTCGATATTGGCGCCCCGCTCACTGAAGGACTTGGTGAGCTCGACATTCCTGTCGGCCAGTTGCCGTACCACCGGTGGCTTGCCCCGGGCATCCGCCAACACCTTGTCGGCGGCTGCCTGCGCGCTGGCCGCCTCGCCCTGGCGCAACTCGCCAGCGCGCAGCGCCATGGCGCGACCCCGCTTTTCCAGTTCGGCAATATCGTGGCTGGTCTGGTCGAGTTGTGCCTTGAGCAACTCCAGCCGCATCGGCTGGCTGAGCAACTCCTCCTCCAGGGCCGCTTTTTCGGCGGCCACACTCGCCGCTTGCGCCTGCGTCAACCAGAGCGTGGCCTCGCTGTTGCCCGCCTTCACACCGGCCTTATCCTTGGTCTCCAGTTGCGCGTCCAGCTGCGAGGCGAGGCCGGACAACTCGGTAACGCGCGCACGAATTTCCGCGGGACGCCCCGGCATGGCGTCAATGGCGGACCGGATGTCTGACAATTGGCTTTTTTTTGCTTCCAGCTCGGACTTCTGCACCTGGAGCATTTGTTCCAGTTCCGCCAGGGAAACCGACTTCAATGCGCTATCGTCCGCCGCCGGCGCGTTATGGGCCTCGGCGAGTTTTGCCTCGATCGCCTCTGCATCCTTTACCGCGCTGGCGCGAGCCTTCGCGTAACTTTGCATTTGCGCGTTAAATTGCTCGTAGTTGGACAGGGCGGTGCGTGCGTCCGCATAGGTCTTGAGCAGCGCAGCCCGTTGTGGGTCATCCGCGGACATGCTCGCCGTGGCGCGATCGACCGCCGCATCGAGTTGTGCAATCGTTACATCCGGTGCGGCTACCTGGCCCCAGGCCTGCACCGAGGCAAGAAGTAGCCAAAAAACCAGCGCTCTCAACATGTATTTCCCCTGGACAATGAACTCCTCCGACGATCAGAGGGCGCTTTTTTCTGCTCTGCCCACACTCTATACCGGATGCCCGAATGTGGCCAGCGCGTGGCCTGCTGACGTAGAATGCGCATCCACAAACTCGCTGTCGATTCCCATGCCTTTACTACGACTTGACTCAGTTCACCTGCAATACGGCACCCAGGTGCTGCTGGACGGTGTCAGCCTGACTATCGCGCGCGGGGAAAAGCTCGGGCTGCTCGGGCGCAACGGCGCCGGCAAGACGACCTTGCTCAAGGTGCTTGCGGGTGAACTGCAGGCGGATTCCGGCGAGCGTTGGGTGCGACCGGGAATACGTATCGCAAGGCTGCAGCAAACCCTCCCCGAAGCGGACCAGGTGTCGGTCTACGATACGGTCGCCGCCGGGCTGGCGGACGCCGGCCGCCTGCTGAGCGAATACCACCAGCTGTTGCAGGCTGACCCGCCGGCAGACATGGCGGTACTGTCGCATGTGCAGCAGCAACTGGAGTCCGCCGATGGCTGGCAGTTGGCACAACGCGTGGCCACCACGATCAGCCAGTTGCAGCTTCCGGCCGACGCGACCATGGGTGAACTCTCTGGCGGCTGGCGTCGCCGGGTCGCCCTGGCACAGGCTCTGGTCAGCCAGCCGGATCTGTTGCTGCTGGACGAGCCCACCAACCACCTCGACATACCCGCGATACGCTGGCTGGAAGAGCAGCTGCGCGGCTTTCCCGGCGCACTCGTGCTGATCACCCACGACCGGCGCTTCCTGCAAAACGTGGCCAACAGCATCGCCGAACTGGACCGCGGGCACCTGACCCAGTGGCGCGGCGATTACCAGGGATTCCTGCGCCACCGCGAGCAGCAGTTGCTCGCCGAGGAGCGGGCCAACGAACTGTTCGACAAGAAACTGGCGCAGGAAGAAGTCTGGATTCGCCAGGGGATCAAGGCCCGGCGCACCCGCAACGAGGGACGCGTACGCGCGCTCAAGGCCCTGCGCGCCGAGCGGCAGAATCGACGCGAGCGCTCCGGCAATGCCAATTTCGCGGTCGAGGGCTCGGGGCAGTCGGGCAAAATCGTCGCCCAGCTGGAGCATGTCGACAAGCGCTTTGGTGACCTGTGCGTGTTGCGTGATGTTTCCACCATCATCCAGCGCGGCGACCGGGTCGGTATCGTCGGTCCCAACGGCGCCGGCAAATCCACGCTGGTGAAGATCCTGCTGGGGCAGCTGCAACCGGATGCGGGCAAGGTCACCTTCGGCAGCAAGCTGGAGGTCGCCTACTCCGACCAGCTCAGGGACCAGCTCGACCCGCAGAAAAACCTCATCGACAACGTGTGCGGCGGCCAGGACTTCATCGAGATCAACGGCAAGCGGCGCCACGCGATTTCCTACCTCGGTGATTTCCTGTTCAGTCCCGAGCGTGTGCGTACACCGGTGAAGGCCCTGTCGGGGGGCGAACAGAATCGCGCCATCCTGGCCAAGCTGTTCAGCAGGCCCGCCAACCTGCTGGTGCTCGACGAGCCGACCAACGACCTGGATATCGAAACGCTGGAGCTGCTGGAGGAAATCCTGCTGACATTCGACGGCACCGTGCTGCTGGTCAGTCACGACCGCGATTTCATGGACAACGTGGTGACCAGCCTGCTGGTGCTCGAGGGTGACGGCGTGGTCAGCGAACAATCCGGCGGGTACAGCGACTGGGAAGCGCGGGGCGGCAAGCTGCGTGATCGCGGCGGCGATACGCCGGTTGCGCCCGCCGCCGGTGAATCACGGACCGTGTCCACCGCCGCAAACCGGGAATCGGTAAAAAAAAGCCGGCTCTCCTACAAATTGCAGCGCGAACTGGACAGCCTGCCGGGCGTGATAGAACAGCTGGAACAGCGCCAGCGCCAGCTGGAGGAGACGGTTTCACAAGCGGATTTTTACCAGGGTGATCACGCCCGGGTCGAACAGGTGCTGGCCGAGTTGGCAAGCGTACAGGCGGAGATGGAGACCACCTTTGAACGCTGGGCCGAACTCGAGAACGGCACCGCGTGACGGGGCGCGAGCCGGGACCAGCACGGGACATGCGCGCCGGACTGGATAATCCACGAGAATTCCTGCTGGAGCTGTTCCACATCGCGGTGGCGGCCGCGGACCCCCACCGGGTCCTGCTGCCCTGGCTGCCCCAGGATACGCAGCGCCGCGCACTCGTCATCGGCGCCGGCAAGGCGGCCGCTGCCATGGCCAGCGCGCTGGAAAACCACTGGGCCGGTGAATTGTCCGGGCTGGTAATCGCGCCCTACGGCCATGGCGAACCCTGCCGGCGCATCGAAGTGGTCGAGGCCGCACACCCGGTACCCGACGCGCGCTCGGAGGCGGCCGCGCTGCGCATCCTGGCACAGGTGTCCCGCCTTGGCCCGGCCGACCTCGTAATCTGCCTGCTCTCCGGCGGCGGTTCCTCCCTGCTGTGCCTGCCGCCGCCGGGCGTCTCCCTGGCGGATAAACAGGCCGTCACCGGGCAGCTGCTGCGGTGCGGCGCTCCCATCGACGCAGTCAATTGTGTGCGCAAGCACCTGTCGCTGATCAAGGGCGGACGCCTCGCGCGGGCCTGCCTGCCGGCGCAATTGATCACCTTCGCGATTTCCGACGTGCCCGGCGACCACCCCGAGGTGATCGCCTCCGGGCCGACGGTGCCAGACACCACCAGTTCCGCCGAGGCGCTGGGCATCTTGCGGCGCTACGACATCGCGGTGCCGCCGGCCATTCGCGCCTGGTTGGACGATGTTCGCTCGGAGACGGTGAAGGACAATGACCCGGCGTTCGCAAGGAGCGAATTTCATATTGTCGCGACCGCCCAACAGTCCCTGCAGGCCGCCGCGAACGCAGCCCGCGAGGCCGGCGCCGGGGTGCTGATGCTGGGCGACGACGTTGCCGGCGAGGCGCGCGACGTCGCCCGGGCGCAGGCCGCCGTGGCGCTGTCGGTGCAGAGGCTCGGCGCACCGCTGACCCCGCCCTGCCTGATCCTGTCCGGTGGCGAAACCAGCGTCACCCTCCGCGGCGCTGGACGCGGCGGCCGCAACACGGAATTCCTGCTCGCTCTGGCGAGCGCCCTGGCCGGGGCGCCAGGGATCCACGCGCTGGCCGCGGACACCGATGGCATCGACGGCGACCAGGACAACGCCGGCGCCCTCCTCTCACCCCACAGCTGGGCGCGCGCCCGCCGGATAGGACTGGATGCGGCGGCGCTGTTGGCCGACACTAACAGCCACGGCTTCTTCGCCGCGCTGGGCGACCTGGTGGTAACCGGCCCGAGCAGAACCAACGTTAATGATTTTCGCGCCGTTCTGGTGCTGCCGGCACCGTAAACGATCCCGCGCGAAACACCCGTGCCACGGAGATTCCATGAGTAACTACCTGCACCAGATCCACTGCCGCGCCAGCGAGATCGATATCGACTTCTGGCGTGCGCCGCAAGGTGTTGCAGTGCCCGATGACGAGCTGAACTTCCTGCTCGTACCAGACGCGGTCGAGGCCATCGCGGTGTTCGAGCTGTCACAGCAGGTACACCGTTACCAGCAGGCGCAGGTGGCGGGCGGCGCGCCCATAACCCGCGCGCTGATGGCCACCATGGGCGGCATGCTGCCGGGCATACTGCTCTACGATCACCTCGCCAAGGGCCGTCCGGCTGGTACACCGCGTATCGAGTTCGGCACCATCGGCGTCTCCCTGTACAAGGGCCCGAACGAGCGTCACGACAGCCCCCAGGTACAACAGGACATGTCGATACCGGTGCGGGACGCAGTCGTGCTGGTCATCGACGACCTCGGCGACCGCGGTGGCACCATGCAGTTCCTGACCCGGCATATCATGGACCAGGGCGCGCAGCGCGTCCTGACCCTGGCGCTTTACATGAAGCCCGTGGCCATGCGCGCCTGTCCCGCGACGTTCTTTTTCGGTGAACTGGAGCAGGACACGTGGATCATCACGCCGCGGGAATATGTGGAGACCATGATCAAGCGCGTACCCCTCTGGCGGGAGCGCGGCGCCGACCAGCGCGAATGCTGTCGACGGCTGGTCGAGGTCATCGGGTACCCGCCGGCCATTGCGAACTACTATCTCCCGCGGATTTTTGCCAGCGGCTAAAGCACCCGCGCCACGGCCGCGGCGATGTAATCGATATTGCGGGCATTGACCCCGGCCACGTTGATGCGCGAGGAATCGAGCATGTACACGCCGTGCTCCTCTCGCAGGCGCACCGCCTGGGCGGCGCTCAGGCCAAGAAAGGAAAACATGCCCTTTTCGCGCTCAATAAATGCGTAATCCCCGCCGCAACGCGCCTCCAGCGCCCGGCGCAGGTTGCTGCGCAGGCCGTTGATGCGCTGGCACATGGCCTGCAGTTCCGCCCGCCAGAGTGCGCCGAGATGGTCATCCGTCAGGACACGCCCGGCCAACAGCGCGCCGTGCGCCGGCGGCATGGAGTAGACCCGCCGCGCCGCCACCAGGGCCTGGCTCACGATAGCCCGGGCGTTGGCAGCCTCCTGGCACACGAATAGCGTCGCGCCGGTGCGCTCGCGGTAGAGTCCCAGGTTCTTCGAGCAGGAAGCCGCCACGATGACCTCCGGCAACCGCGACACCAGCAGGCGCAGCCCCGCGGCATCCTCCTCCAGTCCGTCGCCCAGCCCCTGGTAGGCAAAGTCGACGAAGGGTGTGAAGCCCTGTCGCTCGGCCAGGTCGGCGATCACTCCCCACTGGGCCAGGGACAGGTCGGCGCCACAGGGATTGTGGCAGCACCCGTGCAACAGTACGACGTCACCGGCGACGGCCTTGTTCAAGTCCTCCACCATGGCGTCGAAGTTGACCCCATGCGACTCGGGCTCATAGTAGCGGTAACTGCGAAACTCAAGCCCGACGCTGCCCAGCAGCGGGATATGCACCGGCCAGGTGGGATCGGACACCCACACTCGCGCGCGTGGCGCCGCCGCGTGGATGATCTCCGCGCCGATCCGCAGGGCGCCGCAGCCGCCGGGCGTCTGGATACTGCCCACGCGCCCCCCCAGGAGGGCGGCACTGCCCGCGCCCAGCACGAGGCGCTGGATGCCCAGGTTGAACTTTTCGTCCCCCGCGGCGGGCAGGTAGGCCTTGGTGGTCTCCTCTGTCACCAGCGCGCGCTGGGCCAACTGCACCGCTTCAAACACCGGGCACAGGCCCTGCTCATCCATGTAAATACCGATCGTCAGGTCGACCTTGTCCGGATTGGGGTCGGCGCGGCAGGCGGCGGAAAGCCCGAGAATGGGGTCGGGGGGCAGTAGTTGCAGTTCTTGCAGCATCGGGTACTCCGGGGTTTACAGCTGGGCGAGCAGCGCCGTCAGGAAGCGCCAGAAGGGTTCAACGGTATCGATTTGCAGACGCTCCGTCGGCGAGTGGGCGCCCCGAATGGTGGGCCCGAATGACAGAATATCCAGATCGGGTTTCTTGCCTTTCAATATACCGCACTCCAGTCCGGCGTGTATCGCCTTGACTGCCGGCGCGGTGCCAAACAGCCGTTCGTGCAACGCGCGGCCCATGGCCAGCAGCGGGCTGGAGAAATCCGGCTGCCAGCCGGGGTAACCCACCACGGGCGTTACCTGCAAGGCAAAGGCCCGGGCCAGCGCCAGCACCGACTGTTGCAGCGGCTGGCTCTGGCCCTCGTTGAAAAAACGGTAGCTGGACTCGAGAAAGAATTCGCCGCCCTGCAGGCGCGCGATGGCGAGGTTGATGCTCAGATCCACCAGCGCGGAACCAGGCGCCAGGTTGTAGGCCTGCGCCCCGTGTGGAAAGGCGGCCAGCAGGTCGAGGACCGCGCTGCTTCCGGGCTCGTCCAGCACGCGGTCGAAACTGCCCGGCGCCAGTTCGAATGCCAGCTGGGCGTCCGCCGCCGGCAGGTAGGCCAGCGCCTGCTGCCTGACTTCCTCCAGCCGCGTCGGCAACACTGCGCCGGCCGCCGCGGCACCGAC
>JAWKZM010000002.1:0-179793 GCA_041395965.1 Halioglobus sp. | reverse complement strand
GGCGTGCACCCAATTGCTTAAGGCAGATAACGCTGCGCCACAGACACTCTGGCGCCACTTCCAGCACCAGATCATCAAGTTCAACACGCAGGTCCACTGACTGGTAGAGCAGGCGCTTCAGTTGCAACCGCCCGGCCAGGCTGCCGCTTGCATACTCGAGCTCCAGTGGCAGGTACCGCTGCGCGGTGCGCAGCAACCAGTGGGTTCCCTGCTCGCTGCACAGTACGGCCCCAAGCCCTGCCGCAAGCAGGAGCAACAGCAGCAAAAAAACGCGCAGCAAGGGCCTCAAAACTCGGTGCCGATATTAAAGTGAAGATACCACTGCGGCTTACGTTCACTGACACTATTGGCCAGCTCGACGCGAATCGCGCCTACGGGCGAAATATAGTGGATGCCGAGTCCAGCGCCGACTTTGGTTTCGTATTCACCGTCGTTAAAGGCATCGCCCGCATCGACGAAGACTGCTCCCCGCCATTTACCGGTGAAGTAGTACTGGTACTCGAGGCTGCCGATGAGCAACCGGTCACCACCGACGACCAGGGTTTTGGTCCGGCCGTCCGCCTGCTGCACGCTGACTTCCGCTCCCAGGGATTGATAGGCATACCCGCGGATGCTCTGGCTTCCCCCGGCAAAGAACGCCAGGGAGGGGGGCACATCGTTGCGATCCCCGTTGGCGATCTCGACAGCGCCGGCCTCGGCACGACTGACGACACGGTGACGCGGCCAGGGAGTAAAGACATAACGCAGCTCGGCGGTCGCACGCAGCAGGTCGGTATCGGAACCCATCTGCTGGCTGCCCGCCTCAAGTGTATAGAGTTGGTTGAAGCCTGCCGGGGGGTCCACCAGCGAGCCGCTGTGTTGCCGGCGCGACAACGAACCGCCAGGCAGCAGGTAATCACTGGTTTTGCTCGTATCCCAGACATCCCAGGACTCGTTCAGACCACGCAGTGAATATGCGTAAATCCACTTGCCGACTTTCGTTTCACGGCGCGCTCCCAACTCGGCCTGCCGACTGTCAATGTCGCCGTACTTGTTTGCTTCCAGTTTGCCCCAAAGCTGTGCGATGTCGTTGAGGGGGTCGGTAATGGGTATGGAGTAGGTGATGCGTCCACTGGGGTTGACCGGGGAAAGTTCCAGACGCGTGACCTGGCTGTGTCCGAAACGATTGATCCTGGGTGTTCGCCAGGTCAGGGAGACTCGCTCCTGCGTATCGGTACTGTAGCCCACGCCCACGTCGAAACTGTGGCGCTTCGCGGCCTGGAGATTGACCTCGATTGGCACCGTATCACCACGGGTGCGTTCAAGCAGTGGTTGTACGACAACGCTGGAAAAGTAATTCGTACGCTGGAGTCTCGCCTGGAACTCACGGAGGCTGGCCTGATCGAAATACTCGCCCGGCGCAAAGGTCTTGAGGGAGTCAAACAACGTCGCGTCCAGAAGGGACTCGTCGTATTCCGTCTCACCAAATCGAAAGCGCGGCCCGCTGTTATAGCGCAATACGACATCCGCGACACCCGCCGCGACCCGCACGCTGACCCGGCTTGCAACAATATCCCCTCCAGGTAACCACGCCGTTGACCCAGCGACAGAAGTCGCTTCCTGAAGCTTTCAAAGTGGCCATGGTGCAGCACGTCACCGGCTGACAGCCCGGAATCATCAAGCAGTCTGGTGAACGCGGGATCATTTGCCGCCGGCCTCAGCAGCTGGAGACTGATGTCACGAATACGTACCGGTTCGCCCGGCGAGACGGTGATGTCAAGTTGCCATACCGGCCGTGTACGGTCGATATCGACTTCTATGTCGGGCTGGTAATAGCCCAGCGCCTTGAGCGCCTCGCGCACCCTGGCCCGGGCCGACACCACGAAATTGAGCCGCTCCTGCGCCGACTCGGGCGCGGGCCCCAGGTAGGCGAGTACATTTTTTTCCGGCTCACCCGCCAGCCCCTTCACCGCGTATTCCAGTGTGGCGGCGTGGAGGATACAGGTAACCAGTAACAGCGCCAGCAGCGCACAGCACCTGATCGCGGACGCTATCACACAAGTATATGGCGGGTACGCCCTCCTTATGCGGTGCAGGCGCGGCCCCAGTAATTGTAGCCGGCAAACCGCGGGGTTCCCGGCAGGTAGCCGGTCTTGAGGTCGGGCACGGTGAAACCGCCGGCCTCCAGCAACTGTGGAATATCACGGTTGAGGTTACAGCCGCCGGCCATGTGGCGCCAGAGCGGGTTCAGACGATCCTGCCACCGGCCTACAGACGCGTCCGGCGCCTTGCCATGCTCACAAAAAAGCAGGCTGCCAGCGGGTCGCAGAACCCTCGCCATACCGCGCAGGGCGGCTACCGGGTCGGGTATGGTGCACAGGGCGAATGTCACCACCACCGTATCGACGGAGTTATCGTCAAGCGGAATCTCCTCGCCGGGCAGGCCGATAAAATCGACGGCAAAATCCAAATGCGCCGCGCGTTTGGCGGCCAGCTTCCAGGAGGCTTCGGAGGGATCGAGCCCAATCACACGCTGCACCTTGCCTGCATCGTAGTAGCTGAGATTAAGGCCCGTGCCAATGCCTATTTCCAGCACGGTGCCGGTGGCCAGTGGCACCACCTTCGCGCGCTGCTTCATGATCGGCTTGGCGGCGCAAGCACAATTGATAAACCGTGGCAGGATGTGCCTGTCGTAGAAGCCCATAATCGAGTCCCTCACTGTAGCGACCTCCGATTGTAATCGCATGCACTGCGCAAAAATACGATAAAATTAGCTTCCGCGATAACCAGGGTCCCTGACCATTCGCGGCCGGCACCCGGAGCGGCGCCGCGGACTACCGAGGAGGTGACAAACCGTGCGAGCGATGGTACTGAACAAGCAACGAGAGCGGCTGCAGGCGCAGGATGTGCCCCCACCTGCGGCGGGCGAGGGACAACTGCTGCTCAGGGTGAAAGCCTGCGGTATTTGCCGCACCGACCTTCACGTGGTTGACGGGGACCTTCACTACCCCACCCTGCCCCTGATTCCCGGTCACCAGATCGTCGGAGAAGTTGTCGGCGCGGGCGCGGGCGTCTCGGGCTTCACGGCGGGACAGCGGGTAGGAGTGCCCTGGCTGGGCGGCAGCTGCGGCCACTGCTGGTACTGTCGCCATGCCAGGGAGAACCTCTGCGACGAAGCACGCTACACCGGCTACCAGATCAATGGTGGTTTCGCCGAATACACGGTGGCTGATGCGGCGTACTGTTTCACCATTCCGGCCCAGTACAGCGATGTGCAAGCGGCCCCGTTACTTTGCGCGGGCCTGATCGGCTACCGCGCCTGGCGGCTGGTGGAGTCGGCAGAGCATATTAGGCCTGTACGGGTTCGGAGCGGCAGCACATATCCTTGTGCAACTGGCGCGACACCGCGGCCAGTCCGTCTATGCGTTCAGTCGCAAAAGGTGACACCGCGGCACAGGCATCGCCATTGAACTGGGCGCAACCTGGGCCGGAGACTCGGGCGAGGACTCGCCGTCGCCCACTGGACGGGGCCATCATCTTTGCCCCCGCCGGGAGTTAAGTCTCCGGCACCGTGCGCCGTGCGCAAGGGTGGGCGGGTAGTCTGCGCGGGGATCCGCTACGTCGGACATCCTCCTTTCCCTACGAAATACTCTGGGGTGAAAGGGAGCTGTGTTCCGTGGCGAACCCGACCTGCAGGGACGGCGAGGAATTCGCCGCTGGCGGCGCAGGTACCCATCGAAACCAGGGTACACACGTATCCGCTGGAACAGGCTAATGAAGCGCTGGATGATTTACGCCATGGCCGCTTCAGCGGGGCTGCGGTCCTGCTGCCGTGAGCTACGCGATCCGCCGGTTTCTCGATCAGGCAACCGCGTCAACGCGCTCGACAATCGTACCGTTGGCGGTTCCGCCCCCTTCGCATATCGCGAGCACACCGTAACGCTTGCCACTGCGGTGCAGTTCATGGACCAGGGTCGTCATCAATTTGGCGCCGGTGCCGCCCAGGGGGTGCCCGAGGGCCTGTGCGCCACCGTTGACATTGAGCTTCTGCAAATCCGCGCCCAGCGCTTTCGCCCAGGCCAGCGGAACCGAGCCAAAAGCCTCGTTCACTTCATAGAGGTCGATTGCGTCCAGCGCTAACCCGGCCTTCTCGAGCACTTTGCGGGTGGCCGGTATGGGGCCTTCGAGCATGATCACTGGATCGGAACCGATCACACTCATGGCGACGATGCGCGCCAGCGGCTTGAGGCCCAGTCGCTTGCAGGTGGCGCCATTAGCAATCATGACGGCGGCAGCGCCGTCACAGATCTGCGACGCGTTGGCCGCGGTCAGCAGGCCATTCTCCTGCAGCGGCTGCAGCCCGGCAATCGCACCCAGCGTGGCGTCCATGCGAATTCCCTCGTCCTGGCTGTGCCAAGTCCGGGTGCCATCGTCGAGTTCGATCTCGATGGGGACAATTTCCGCGTTGAAGCGGCCCTCCTCGACAGCGCGCCGCGCCTTGACGTGGCTGTCCAGGGCGAAGGCGTTCAGCTCATCGCTGGTCAGTTCGTATTTCCGGGCGAGCATTTCCGCACCGGCAAACTGGTTGAACTGGACACCCGGGTAGCGTGCGGAAATTTTCCTGCCGTAGGGTACGCCGTGGTCCGCCTTGAAGCCGTCAATGATATTGGCGCCGATTGGCACCTGGCTCATACTCTCCACCCCGCCGGCGATCACCAGGTCCTGTGTGCCGGACAATACACCCTGCGCGGCAAAATGCATCGCCTGCTGGCCGGAGCCGCACTGCCGATCCACGGTGGTGCCGGGCACCGCCTCGCCAAGTACCGACGAGAGGCAGACATTGCGGGCAATATTGCTCGATTGCGCCCCGACCTGGGATACACAGCCAAAGATCAGGTCATCGATCGCGGCAACCGGGACGCCGGTTTTGGCCACCAGCGCATCCACTACTTCCGCGCCCAGGTCAATGGGATGAATCTTCGAAAGGCGGCCATTCTTCCTGCCACCGGCACTGCGCACCGCGCCAACGATATAGGCGTCTGTCACCTGTCACACTCCTTTTAAATAATACGGACGTTCGGTCCAGGGGCAGCCGACAAGGGCTTTAGCCCCTGCCCTGTGCCGCTTTCAATTCGTTTACATGCAGGACCCCGAACAGGAACACACTGAGCAGGTGCCCTGGCAGCGAGCCACCGGCCGCCTTGCACAGTTTGAAATAGACCAGTGTCTCGATGAAATGGGCAATGGCGAGAATTCCGAGCAACCGCCACGACCATATACCAACGGTGGAACCAGCCTGCGTCACGCCCAACACAACCAGCAGGGCGTACACGGCCAGCAGTATAATTTTCGGGGCAGACATTTTATTCTCCTTATCGGGGGGATGTATAGGCCGCTGGGTCCAGTCGACGCATCTCTGCTTCGATCCAGCGCTCCACTTCGTCCATTAATTCACCGGGCTCCCGCCCCTCGGCGCACACCGGCTGCCCAATGGAGACGTCAATCGTGCCCGGGATCAGCGAAAATGAACGCCGCGGCCAACAGCGTGCGGACGTCACGGCGATAGGTACAATATACGCTCCGGTCGCCACTGCCAAGCGGCTGGCACCGGATTTATAGCTCCCTTTCTTGCCCCGTTCAATGCGCGTGCCTTCGGGAAACATGATGATCCACTTGCCGCGATCCATGAGCACCTGCCCCTGCTGGGCGACCTTTGCCCAGGCATCCATGCGCTGCTTGCGATCGATATGAATCATGCCGAGCCGCCCCATGCACCAGCCGAAAATGGGGATCTGCAGTAATTCCTTCTTGAAAACATAAGCCAGTGGATGAGAGGTGAAACTGGCGAAGAAAAAGGTCTCCCAGGTTGACTGGTGCTTGGGGCACAGGATCACCCTGCGCATATCGTGAGCGCCGGGAAGATTGTCCTCCCCCTGTACACGGTACTCGACACCTCCGACAACGCGCGCCGCCTCAATGACTCCCCTTAACCAAGGCGCGGCAAACCACCACCACAACTTTTCATCACTGAGAAAAAGCGAGGATAAAACCAAAATGAGTCCAACGGGGATTACTGATAACACGATCCAGGCAAACACCAGGGTCGATCGAATCGCATTCATGGTCGGGGTCCGCAGCTTGGCCGGCATGCATTAAACCAGATTGTGGGCCCGGGCGAAAACCCGGCACCTGCTTTATGCTTATAATCGCGTTAATATTAAGCTCGGGACGGCAGCGGGATCAATCGAAATGGCTACCAGGCATTGCCCAGGGCTTCACCCTCTGGCACATGGCGCCTACGCGTGGCTGGCGCCGCAGGGGAGCTGGGGCTGGAGTAACGCCGGCCTCATCGTTGACGGTGAAGAGTCCCTGCTCATAGACACCCTCTACGACCTGGAACTGACGGCGGAGATGCTGCGCAAAATGCGCGCCGCTGAACCATTGGCCACGACCATCGATACCCTTGTCAACACCCATGCCAATGGCGATCACTGCCACGGTAACGAACTGGTCGGCGGCGCGGAAATCATCGCCTCCACCGCGTCTGCCATCGAAATGAACGAACTCCCTCCGGAGGCGATGGCACAGATCATGGCAAGCCTCGACGGGATGGGTTCCCTGGGCGATTATTTCCGACACTGCTTCGGCCAGTTCCGTTTCGATGGTATCCGCTTCACGCCACCCACGCGCACCTTCGACGGCAAACTCGACCTGCGCGTCGGCGATAAACAGGTACACCTGATCGAGGTCGGGCCCGCGCATACCCGGGGTGACGTACTGGTACATTGTCCCGACGATAAAGTCGTGTTCACCGGAGATATACTGTTCATCGACAGCACACCGGTGATGTGGCAAGGCCCGGTAGCCAACTGGATCAAGGCCTGCCTGCTCATCGAGGATATGGGGGCCGACCTCATTGTTCCCGGCCACGGCCCGATTACCGACAAGCACGGCGTGGCCAGGGTTCGCCATTACCTGCAGTTCGTCCATGATCAGGCGCGCAGTCGCTTCGATGCCGGCATGAGCGCCTTCGAGGCGGCGAAAGATATTGAGCTGGACGAGTATTCCGCCTGGGCCGACCCCGAGCGCATAGCGGTAAACGTCGACAGTCTCTACCGCGAATTCAGGGGCGATCAGGAGCGCACGGACATGCTGGAACTGATCGGCAGAATGGCCGATCTGGCGGGGTTTGGTGCGGACGGCTAGGGTGTGGCGGGCCGCGGTGCGCCTGCCTCCCAGATGGAGCCAGGATCAGCAATCCTCGGCGACGCCCCCATCAACCGCCCGGCGAACCACCAGGTGGTTCCCACTGGCGATCTGCATCTTCCTGTCACTCAGACCCGTTACCGACCTGGCGGCAACCGATCATGGCAGCACACTACAGGACCGGGGCCGCGAGCTGCACCTGTCCATCAGCAGTGAGTTCACGGCCGCCGAACAGGCGCACATAACCGCGTGGATAGACTTCGTCGCCGCTTCACTGTTGCAGGTCTACGGCCACTGGCCACGCGAACAGTGGCAGATCACCATAGTCCCCGCATCCGCTGCCGGCGATGACCCTATTCCCTGGGCGCAGGTGCATCGTGGAACACTCGATAATGTTGAGTTGTTCGTCTCGCCCCAGGCCACGCTTGAGGAATTGAAACAGGACTGGACAGGCTACCACGAACTTGCGCACCTGCTGATTCCCTACCGCGGCTGGGGGGACGCGTGGTTCAGCGAAGGGTTGGCCAGCTACTACCAGAATATCCTGCAGGCTCGCGCCGGCGTACTGACCGAGCAACAGGCGTGGCAGAATCTGTACGACGGCTTTATGCGCGGCCGCGCCGATACGGATTACAACGGCCAGGCACTGGCCGGGATAAGCGACGCCATGCGCGAAAACGGGGCGTTCATGCGGGTGTACTGGAGCGGCGCCTGGTATTTCCTCGCCGCCGATATTCGCCTGCGCCAACAATCCGGCGGTGCGGTGACGCTGGATGTGGCACTGCAAAAGCTCAACGCGTGTTGCGCCAACGAACAATTGTCGGTCCCCCAGATGGTCAGCAGGCTCGACGAACTGAACCGGGTCCTGCTCTTCCAGCCATTGTACGAGCAATTGGTCGCTGCAAAAGAAATGCCCTCCTTCGAAAAACTCTTTGCCAGTCTGGGCATCGCGATCGTGGACGGCACTGTCAACCTGCAACAGCAGGGACCTGGCGCCGCGCTCAGGCGACAGATCCTCAAGCCGATACCCCTGTAAATCCTGCCAGACATCGTTATACCGGGGCGTTTGCAAACCGCGCCGTGCCGGCGGCAGGAAGCCCTTGAAGAAACCCGTTTCAAAAGCAGATATTCGAAGCGAGTTGCAAGAGGAAACGGAACGTTTCCTGCGGCAGGGGGGGCGGGTCGATAAAATTCCACAGGGCATTTCCGGGAAGAATCCGGGTGATCCCCCGCTATTCCTCAACCGCCGTCTCTTCGTCGAACCCAAAACCCCGCGCACACTCGTTCCCGAAGTCGTCGCGGCGATTGAAGCACGACGCACGCAAAAGTACCGTCGCAAACCGCAACCACGGGGACGGCTGCCGCGACCGCGGCGCAAGGTGAGCTACGATGATTATGGCGAACCCCTGCGCAAAGTATGGCTGGAGGAGTAAATCCGCACGGCACTGCGCCCGCTGCGCGGCCATATCAAGCTGGCCATTGCAATTACACTCGATAGAAGGATCAGACACGTGAAGACCGACATCACACCATTCAAGGCAGCCATCCCGGCCGCGGCACTGGAAGACCTGCAGCAAAGACTGGCCAACACACGCTGGCCGGAGCAGGAAACCTGCCAGGGCTGGGACCAGGGTATTCCGCTGGAGTACACACGTGAGCTGGCCGACTACTGGGCAACGCAGTACGACTGGCGTCGTTTCGAGACGAAACTCAACAGCTGGTCGCAGTACCTCTGTCCAATCGACGGCGTCGATATCCATTTTATTCACCAGCGCAGCCCGCATGAAAACGCGCTACCGCTGATCATCTCCCACGGGTGGCCGGGATCCATAGTGGAATTCCACAAGGTGATCGATGCCCTGACCAACCCCACTGCGCACGGTGGTGGCCCAGCGGACGCATTCCACGTGGTCGCGCCCTGCCTGCCTGGTTACGGTTTCTCCGGCAAGCCCACCACGAGCGGGACTTCGGTGGAAAAGATAGGCCACATGTGGGGCCAGTTGATGGCGCGCCTGGGTTACTCGCGCTACGTGGCGCAAGGGGGCGACTGGGGCAGCATGATAACCCAGAGCATGGGGATGACCGAGACGCAGCATTGTGCGGGCATCCATATCAATATGCCCATCGTTGCGCCGGACCCGGACACCATGGGCGACCTCACCGAGCGCGAGCAGGCCGCCCTGGTCGACATGGGCGCGTACGTCGAGAAAGGCTCAGGCTACTCCAAACAGCAGTCCACTTACCCGCAAACCCTCGGGTACGGACTGGCCGACTCACCCGTCGGCCAGATGGCCTGGGTCGTGGAAAAATTCTACATGTGGACTGATTGTGAAAGAAATGGCACGCGCCACCCGGAGAATATACTCGGCAGGGACGAGTTGCTCGATAACGTGATGATGTACTGGTTAAACAACGCGGGCGCCAGTTCCGCGCGGTTGTACTGGGAAAGTTTCAACAGCCCCAATATGGATCCGATCAGCATGCCCGTGGGCTGCTCTATTTTTCCCAAGGAGATCTTCCGCTGCAGCCGTCGCTGGGCAGAAAAACGCTTTTCCAACCTCATTCACTGGAACGAACTGGAACGCGGCGGCCATTTTGCCGCGCTGGAACAGCCGGAGCTTTTCGTGAAAGAGTTGCGCGATTGTTTCAGTGCTCTGCGTTAACAGCGCGCCTAGCGGTCGCCCAGATCCTTGCTGGTCATCAGGCTGCTGCTGAATGATCCGCCGACGGGGAAACCTTCCTCCTCCGGCGCTTTTGGCGTCGCCTTGCGATAGGCCGGGTCGATAAAGCCGCTGCGCTCGAATTCTTCCTCGGCGCGCTGCACGATGGGCGCCAGGGAAGGCGGCGGCGCGCTGTCAAGGTCAATCACGGAAGGCTCGGTGGGCCTCACCCGGTCACGATCCAGCGGTAATGGTCGCAAGCGCTCTGGTGGCGGTTCGACGGCGGGTGTGTGATCCGGGGGCAGGAATACCGGCGCGCGAGGCTCCAGATCTGCCAGACGAACGGCGTCGGGCCTGGGCACGGCCGTTTCCTGATTGCGACCCTGGCGCGGCGGGGATTCGCGCAGGCTCGGCGCGGGTGCGGGCCTGACGGGCTCGCTTGACCGCACCACGCTGTCCATTTCGACGACGGTCTCTGCGGCACTGCTGCCAATAAACTCCAGGTTCTGCAGTGACGCGTCGGTGCTGCGGCGATTGTGACGGGGATCCCTGGGGTCCGCTTCTACGGCGACTGGACGGGGTCGTCCGAACCGCGCCAGGTTGGGTGTGTGGCCGGGTGCACTGCCACTGCGAAAGCTCCCGGGGGACAGCATCCGAGCCTGCTCTGCCAGGGTGGCTCCGGCATCGGCGCGCGGCGCGGTCGGCAGCTCCAGAGCGGTAGTCGCTACCTGCTGGCCAGCGCTGGCCACGCGTAATTGCGGCATCCGGGCCAGTTCTTCCTGGGCTGCTTCCTCCGCTTCCTGCTGCTCCACTTGCTGGTCTTCAACTCGTTGTTGCTCTGATGCCGCTCGCTGCTTGAGCACCTCGCTGGCGCAGTCCGACCAGCGTCCGAAATGGAAGATAATGACGGGTCCGGCATGCGGTGCTTGCGGAAATTCTGCATGGAGTGCTGGAAACGCTGCAGCACGGCCCGGTAGTAAAAAATATGGTCCTCGGTCTGCAGCGGCACAACTTCGGCACCATCGCGTATCACCAGCAATTGCGGCGGCAACTGACCTTGCAACCGCTGGAGCAGGTCTGCCGCAAAGCACAGGCGAAACGCCGACTGAAACGTATGACGGACTTTGGTTTCGCAGGGAATATAGAGGAAATCGCCGAGATCCGAATAGCCGCTGGTCCGCATCAGCAGGTTGGTCACACCCGACAGGTTGTCGGCGGCCAGCTGACCATTAACGATAAAATCTGACCCGTCGCGCATTGCCGCCAGCGTATCTGCGCGCCGTCCCGGCTCGTCCAATTCCCAGTCGATGAGTGCGACGTTGCGCCCCTCGGCGCGCAGCGTCAGGACGATCTCGTCCTGGCGCTCAACGCTGTCCTGCGGGACCAGGCTCTCGAGGTCCGCAGGAATGCCGTGATCGGGATTTTCAAGGGTCAGGCGCTCCATCCACACCGCGAAGGGCGAGTCGCGGTACAGGATGACGTCATCCTGGGTATAAATTATGCTGTTATCGACCTTGTAGCGATACATTGCAATACGGCCTGTTATCCCCGTGCCTGGCAACTGCGTGGGACCTGCGGTCACTCAGGCAGTTGCAGTCTTTATATCCGAATGCTCCGCACCTGTCCACGCAATCACGGGTAAAGTCACCCGTATGGGGCACAGACCAGTCGTGGGCAACGCACACCAAGACCCCGCTAGGGGCGCTGGTAGACGGTGGCCCCGCCGATCACGGTGCGTTCGACCAGCAAATCGCGCATGGCAATCGGATTGTCCAGCGGACTGCCCGACAGTACGACCATGTCGGCATACTTGCCCGGCTCCAGTGAGCCCCTGTTTTTTTCCTGGAATACCTGCCATGCCGCATCGATGGTCACCGCGCGCAGGGCGTCCATGACGCCGATGCGCTGTTCCGGCCCCAGGACATCGCCCCCGGTGGTGGTGCGAAAGACCTGGCTCCAGACGGCCTGCAGGGGCAGCATGGGGGTCACCGGCGTATCGAGGTGGGAACTGAAGCGCAACCCGTTGTCCTGGGCCCACTTAGAGGGACTGATCTGCGCCGCGCGCTGCGGGCCCAAAAAGATGTCCCGGTGCCGGTCACCCCAGTACCAGGTGTGCGCGGTAAAGAAACTGGGCGTGACACCCAGTGCCTTCATGCGCGCGATCTGGTCCTGCCGCGCCATCTGGGCGTGAATCAGGATCATGCGCGGGTCCGCCACCGGGTGTGCCGCCTGGGCCGCCTCAAAGGCGTCGAGAATATCCTCGATAGCCTGGTCACCGTTGCCATGAATGGCAATCTGGTACCCCGCCTTGTGCAGGGCGGCGACTTTTTCAAACAACTGCTCGCGCGGTATCGCCGGATAACCGCGGTAGGACTTATCCCCGTGGTAAGGCGTGTAATAGGGTTCGCTGAGGTAACCGGTATAACCCTGGATACTGCCATCGGCAACCAGTTTGACTGCGCCCATCACCATCCTGTCAGTGTTGTAGTCAGCGGGTTTGTAATGGCCGTTGAGCAGATCCTCCCCAAATTCCGTTTCGAAGGGAAAGACGACCAGCCGCTGTGGAATGACTCCGAATTTGCTGAACCACGACAACCCGGTAGCCAGTTCCTTGCTGACACCACCGGACTGGGCCGTGGTAACGCCAATGGCGGCATATTCATTGGCGGCGGCTTTCATCAGGCGATAGGTATCGACCAGCCCCAGGTTCTGCATCTGGCGAATCATGCCCAACCGCGCGGTTTCTTCCAGCAAGCCGTTGGGTTCGCGGGTGCCCGGCTCACGACCGATCACACCCCCTTCAGGATCGGGCGTCGTCGCGTCGATCCCCGCCAGCGCCAGCGCCTTACTGTTGGCCACCAACATGTGCCCGGACACATGCATGGCCACCACCGGGAGCTCGGTCGAGACGGTGTCCAGTTCGGCGCGGGTGGGGTGACGCTGCTCTGCCAGCAGGGTGTCGTCGTAACCGAAACCGGTTACCCACTTGTCGGAAGACGTCCTGGCGGCCTGCTCCCGCAGCGCTGCGAGGATGTCGGCCATGTTGCGCTTGTCGCCGATCGGAGGGCTGTTCAGGTCCGCGGCGATGACGCGCATCCCCGAGCCGGGAAAATGCCCGTGCGCGTCGATGAACCCCGGCAGCATGGTGCGCCCGCGCAGGTCGATTACCTCGGTATCGTCGTCGACCAAGGCCATTATGTCCTCGGTCGAACCGACTGCCTCGATGCGCTCCCCGCGGGTAGACAACGCCTGTACCACCGCATTGTCAGCATCCATGGTGAGGATATTGCCATTGATAAAGGCCTGGTGGGACGGTGCCTGGGGCGAGCGCAGGGCGATTTTCAACAGCACGCCCATACCCAGCAACAGCGCCAGCAACACCAGTACCACGGTTTTCCAATTCACCTGTCCGCTCTCCTCCAGTCAGTCGCAAGCCCGGCGCGCGATGGCATGACTGCGCATTCAGGCAACGGCCCCGAGCAGCAGGTTGGCCAGCTGTGCCCGGTGCCAGGCCGCATCGCCCCACAACAATTGGCTGTGTTTCTGCCGTTTGAAATACAGGTGGACATAACATTCCCAGGTGAAGCCGATACCGCCGTGGTACTGCACGGAGCGCCCCGAGGCAAAGGCGGCCAACTCGCTGGCCGATGCCTTGGCCATGTGCGCGAACTCCGCCGCCCGCTGCGGCTCGCTGTCGATGGCACAGGCCGCGTTATACACCAGGGATTTGCACTGGTCGATGAGAATCATGACGTCGACCAGCGGGTGCTTGACCGCCTGGAAGAAGCCCAGTGGACGGTCGAACTGCTGGCGCGTATTCACGTAGTCCACCGTGGTCTGCAACTGCCATTCGGCAGCGCCTGCGATGTCCGCGGCCAGCATCGTCCAGACTGCCGGCATCGCCTGGCGCAGGGCAGCGAGGCCTTCGCCCGTGACCGCCTGTGCCGCAACGCCGTCAAAACCCACATGGGCCTGGTCCCGCGTGAGGTCGACGATGGCGTCGGGCATCACGGTGACCCCGGGCGCATCGACCGCCACCCAGTAGAGCCCCAAGCCCATGTCCGAAGTGGCGCCGACCAGCAAGCGGTCGACCTTGCGCGCGTCCTGCACGAACCAGGCGGTACCGTGTAACTTGCCCTGCGCAAACCGCACGTCACTTTCGGCAAACGTCCAGGAACCCTGCCGGTCAGTGATAGCGAGCGTGGCCGTGCGGCCTCGGCAATCTCGGCCAGTGCGGCCTCACCCCCAGCTCCACAAGCGGCAAGCACGTACGTCGCGTTCAGGGTCGCCAGCAACGGACAGGGAAAGGCGGCGCGTCCCAGCTCTTCCGCCAGGCCGGCCACCGCTACCGCGGGCATGCCCAGGCCGCCGGCCGATTCCGGCACGGCCAGCGAGGCCCATCCCAGCTCCACCATTTTCTGCCACAGAGCGCTGTCCCAGGCGCAGTCGCTCATGCGTTCGGGGTTCGGGTCCGACGCCACCAAGCGATGCAATCGGTCGGTCGGGAAATTGTCGGCAAGAAACTTGCGGGCGGAGTCCTTGAGCAGGGCCGCCTCCTCGCCAAAACCAAAGTTGTCAGGTTGTGTCATGTGGCTCCCCTATTTTGATTTCGCCAGGCCGAGCACTCGCTCCCCCAGGATATTGCGCTGCACCTCGCTGGTGCCCGCGGCGATGGTCATGCCGTAGGAATTCATGTAGGCCATGGGCCACTGCCCCCCGCCGGCGCATTGTCATCGCCCAGGTAGAGCGACGCGCTGGCGCCCTCGACTTCGACCGCCAATCCCGCAGTGGCCTGCGCGATTTCGCTCGCCAGTAACTTGTTCTGCAACTGCAGCCGGGCCGGGTGGTCCTGCAGCGCGGAAACGCGCGCCCGGCGCTGGTTCTGTGCCAGGCCCGTCTCACGAATGACCAGCTGCATGATGCGGTCCCGAATCAACGGGTCGTCGGCGGCGGATTTGCCATCGCGCTGCGTGTTGCGCGCCAGTTCGATGAGATTGACGGCGCTGGTCGCGTGGGTCGCCTTGCTTTTCAGGCCGCCCGCCCTGGGAGTTTGCAGCTCACCGGCGCCACGCTCGTGCAACAGCGTGGTCATCGCCACCTGCCATCCCTTGCCCAATTCGTCCAGCCGGTACTCATCGCCCACTTCCAGGTTTTCGAAGATCACTTCGTTAAAACCGGTTTCCCCGGTGATCTTGATCAGTGGGCGCACCGTGACGCCCTTGCCCAGGGCGGCGCGAATGGGCACCACGAAATAGGACAGGCCGTCATATTTGTGCGAGCGATCCGTGCGCAACAACAGAATCATCCACTCGGCGAAGTGCGCCAGTGAGGTCCAGACTTTATGGCCGTTGATTATCCACTTGTCGCCCCTGCGCTCGGCGAAGGTTTGCACGCTGGCCAGGTCCGAACCGGCGCCCGGCTCGCTGAAACCCTGGCACCAGATGTCCTCGCCGGAAAACAGGCGCGGCAGCAGGCGCTCCTTCAATGCCTGTTGAGCGTGGTAAAAAACCGTGGGGGCCGCCATGCCAAGGCCGATGACATTCGGCAGGAAGGGCGTCCGCGCGCGGATCATCTCGTCATTGGCGACGCGCTGGCAATCGCTGCGCCCGCCGCCACCGACCGCGACCGGATAATCGCAGCCGATCAGGCCCGCGTCGTAGGCGGATTTCTGCCAGTCCTGCAAATACGTCAGTTGCTCCGTCGTCATGATTTCCAGTGGCGACAGCGGCAACCGGACCGGTGGCTCACCGGGTTTGTTGGCCTGCAGCCAATCGCGGCAGTACTGGCGAAACTCCGCCTGTTCCGGGGTGTCCTGGCGAGCGCTTTCTGACATGGGGTTCTCCGTGGCTTGATCTTGGTCCGGGTTAGTAATGCGGTGGCTTGTCATCCTGCACGCGGCTGGCCGCGCCGTTATCGGCGAGGGCCGCCTGCTCCTGCTGACGCTGGCGCAGGAGTTCCAGTTGCCTGCGCAACAGCAGAATTTCCTGCTGCTGTTGCGCCAGCGCTTCGTCGAGGCTGCGCACCGCGTCCTCCTGAAACGCCAACTGGCTCTGCAATTCGACCATTTGCTGTTTCAGCGAATCGACCTCTGCGGACATACCGCCCTGTCTCCTGGCAATCCCGGCTTGCGCGGGCACAGCGGCCTAATATACTGCCCGCTTTGCCATAAATACACGGTCCTGCGATGAGTAAACGAAAAAACCCGGACAGCCGCCTGGTCTACTCCACCGACGGCGGGCGACTGTGCCCCCAGTGCCAGCGTCCCGTCGCCCATTGCGTATGCTGCGACAGCAGGCCCGCCGCAACCGGGGACGGCATCGTCCGCCTGTACCGGGAAACGAAGGGGCGCGGCGGCAAGGCGGTCACCCTCGTCAAGGGGCTGCCCCTGTCGGGTGCCGCCCTCAAGTCCCTGGCCAGCGACCTGAAAAAAAAGTGCGGTGTGGGCGGCGCGGTCAAGGGTGACGAGATTGAAATCCAGGGTGATCAGCGCGAGACCCTGAAGCGGGAATTGGAAAGACTCGGTCACCGGGTGAAAATTGCAGGCGGTTAAGCAGGATCGCAGATTTTAGTCGCTTTTTATCCAATCTTCAGCGGGGTTTTAACGAAGTTCCGCATCTCATGGCAAGCCTGACTGCGTCATTTCCGACCCCTCACATTTGAAGTTAGCGCACTTTTCCAATCTATTTGTGAATTAAACCTTTCAACCCATTATTTTTATTGGAAATAATTTCTTTTTGTGTTAAAAAGTTGTTGGTGAGCACGGAAAAGACGCGAACTGGGCACCTTCTCCAGCAGCGTTTCATAATAACCGGGCCGCCAAGAACCATAAGAATGAAACAGCAGTATCTGACGGATTAGTCATCCCTGCGAGGAAGTGGGTTATGTACGTTACCGCAGAACACCTGAGAGATCAGGTTATTCGACCGACCCTGGAGTATATGGGCGCATGGACGCCAGCCAGCGAAGCGTTTCTCCTGCAAGCCGCCATTAAAGCCCCCGACGTGGGACTGTTTGCCTCCCGGCATGAAGGCCTCGGCCTGTTCAACATCACGGCTGCCCAGCACCGTGACCTGTGGGACCGGTACCTTGCCTTCAACCCGGAACTGGCCAGCAGGGTCAGGGGGCTGGCGAGCCAACGGGCATTCCTGAGCGACCCGGACAGCGAATTGCAGACCAACCTGAGCTATTGCACCGCGATAGCCTGGCTGCTGCAAAAACGCGCCGGCGGCATCATGGAACAGCCCGACGCGATGGCGGTCGCCAGCGCCTGACAGCACAGACCGCGGCGCCGACAGGGACAGGGCGGCGCCGCGCGCCACGCTGAATGCTGGACACAGGAGGACCGGCTCACACCGGCCCCCGCGTCGCGTTGGCCTCGCGTTTCAGCGTTTCCCAGAGCGGCAGGTCCCGCGGACAATCGATATCCGACAGATGCGGCGGCTCCTCCCAGTGCAGGCCCGCGCGCGCCAGCGCTGCACGGTTTTCGCGTACACCTGATCACTGCCCCACGGGATATCGCGAAAGACCGCCGGCGTGATGGTACGGGCCCCGATCAGCACGTAGCCGCCGTCGTTGGCCGGGCCCAGCACCACTGGCGACTCCCGCAGGGCCTGCGCCGCTTGCTGCAGGTAGGGCCCGTCTATCCCCGGACAGTCGCTGCCCACCGGGTATCACCGCGGCGTGTTGCACCAACCCCGTCCGCAGGGCCGCGTACATTCTCGCACCCAGGTCCGCACCGGTCTGCTGCGTCAGTCGGCTGACACCCAGCGCCAGGCACTGGCTGAACAGGGGATGCTGCGCGTCGCCCGCAACAGACAGCTCCACCGCGCCGAGGCCGCTCGCCAGCAACTGGCGACAGGTCCACAGTGTCAGCTCACAGTGCAGTTCGCAGGCGCGGGATGGGGTGAGCACGGGCAGCATGCGGGTTTTCACCTGCCCCGCCCGCGGCGCACGGGCGAACTGGATAAGCAACAGCCTATCGCTGTCAGCGTCCATAATAGCAGCGCCACAGGGTGGCAGGAGCCACGCCGAGTGCATACGCCAGGCGCAGCCCCCACATCCGCAGCACCGTTCTCACCACCCCGTCCTCCTCCCAGCGGCGGCTGGCGGCAACCACGGGCTGCCGCACGACCACCGGTTTCGCGAGTCGCCGCAGCCGCTTGCAGTAGGCGACATCTTCCATCAGCGGTATGGCATCAAAACCGCCGGTTTCCTCGAACACCCGTTTTTGCAGGAACAGCATCTGGTCGCCGGTAGCAACCGAGGTGAGGCGTGAACGCTGGTTCATGAACCACTCGATGACGCGGAAATACCACTGCCCGCCGCTGAGGCGCACCCGACAGAAACCCCAGTCGGGCAACTGCGTCAGGCAGGCCTCCAGCGCCGGCGCACCTATTTCCGGTCGACAGTCCGCGTGCAGGAAACAGAGATAGGCGGAAGACGCCACACGGGCTCCGAGGTTCATCTGTGCCGCCCTGCCGCGCTCACCGAGCAACAACTGGTCGCACAGCGGCATGGCCTGCGCCACCGTGAGGTCGCGACTACCGCCGTCCACCACGATCAATTCACATCCCGGGTAGCGCTTGCGCAAGTCTCGCAGCAGCGCGGCCACACGCGACTGCTCGTTGAGCACCGGGATCACAAAGCTCACGCCGGCGTGCATCAGGCGACGAGGGCCCCGCTGCAACTGCTCCCCTGGCCCGCGGTACAGCCGTAACAGTGTTCGCCGGTGACGATCCGCCTGCCGGCAAGCTCCGCAGCCGGTAACAGGTCGCGGATATGGCGACGGCGATCGCTTGCCAGTACGGGAAGGTCCAGCATCTGGTTGAAGTCACAGTCATAGAGGTAACCCTGCCAGTCCACGCTCAGCAGGCGACGGCACATGAGTGTTTCCATGTTCGACTGGCTGAAGTTGTCGCGAAGCAAGCGCATATACTCGACGTACTCACCCTGTGCCAGTAACACAGCGCCGAAGCGGCTGATAGGCATATTGGTGATGGTGAACAGCCGGTTGAACCGGATGCCGAAGCGCGCGCCCAGTTCGCGCCGGTAATCCGCTTCCAGGTCTTCCTGGGGCGGCGGTAATACCGGCCCCACCGGATTGTAGACGAGGTTCAGTTCAAGCTCGTCCCCGTAGCCCAGTGCATTGAGTTTCCGCAGCGCGTCGATGCTCGCGTCGTAGACACCCTTGCCCCGTTGCGCCTCGACATTGTCCCGCAGGTAACAGGGCAGCGACGCGCTGATCTCCACCCGTTGTGCGGCCAGAAACGCCGCCAGGTCCTCCTGCCCCGGCTCCAGCAGCACGGTCAGGTTACAGCGATCTATCACCTGCACACCCAGCGCCCGCGCGCCCTGCACCAGGTAGCGAAAATGCGGGTTCAGCTCGGGCGCACCGCCGGTCAGGTCCAGCGTCTGCAGCCTCGCGCCAGCCAGCAGCGCCAGCACCTGGTCCACGGTTTCCCGGTCCATCTGCTCCGTGCGCTGCGGGCCTGCATTGACATGGCAGTGCACGCAGCTGAGGTTGCACAGATACCCCAGATTGACCTGCAGGGTATCCAGTGAAGCCCGGTAGACCGGCGGAAAGTCGCTGTGCAACAGGAGTGGGCGGGTATCGCGCATAGTGGGCCGACGTCTCCAGCGCCGCTGCAATAAAGACAAGGATTCAGTGTGCCGCGGGGGGCGCCAGGTCAGTAGCTGGCCTGGCGTTCCCGCGGAGTCAACAACCGCTGAGTATCACCCAACAGGTACTGAAAGACTACATTGTACGACAACACGGCCTGGACATAATTGCGCGTCTCCTGGTAGGGAATGGTCTCAATCCACAGCTCCACCGGAATGCCCTCCCCCGCCTTGTGGCGCCAGCGGTCCACGCGACTGGGACCGGCGTTGTAGGCGGTGAGGGCGAACACGCGATTGCCGTCGAAGCGGTCCAGCAACTGCCGGTAATAGGCGCTGCCGAGCAGCACGTTGTGGTCGATCTCGAACAGGTCGGTGTGGTGGTGGTCGCGCTGCAGGGACGCGGCCACCGACTTCCCGGTGGCCGGCATCACCTGCATCAGCCCGCGCGCGCCGACCGGCGATTGCGCGCGGGAAAAAACGCACTCTCGCGCGGGCGATGGCGAGCAGTTCGGTGCTGGGCACCTGCCGCTCCCTGGCATACCGGCCGAAAATGTCCTGGTAGGGTGTGGGAAAGCGCTGGTCCAGCGCGTCCCAGGCCTGGGCCCGGGTCGCCGCGTCAATCGCCATGCGGTACCAGCCCTTCTGCGAAGCCAGCACAGCGAGGTCGCGCTGTTGCGCCGGGTCGCTCGTGTCCTGCAGCAACTTGAACCACTCGGAGTGCGCCAGCACGTCCTCCTGCTGGAAGTCCAATTCCTCGATACGCCGCACCGCCGGCAGCCCCGCCACCGGCGACGGGTCGGTCATTGCCAGGCGCTGGTGGTTGAAGGCATAGCTGCGACCCAGGCGATCCGCCGCCAGGAAGCCGTAGTAATCGCGCTCGCCAGCCAGTTGCTCGAGGGTCGCTTTCGCCGCAGCGGTCGCCCCGGCCTGCTCCTGCGCGATCGCTGCCCAGTAGCGCCAGACGGTTTCCCCGCGCCCCGCCTCCGACAACAGCGGCAGGTTCCGCTGCACCGCATCCCAATCCTGCTCCGCAAGCGCCCAGCGCAGGCGAATGCCGACCAGCTGGTCATCGCCCAGGCGCGCCAGCGCGCCGTTCAGCCATTCGACGTGCGCCGCAGTGCGCGCCAACAGGCTCTGCCGGGCGATGGCGTATTCCACACGCTGTGCCTGTTCGGGTGTAACGCGCAGATGCCGCTGCAATTCCGTCCAGGAGGACAGGGCTTGCTCCGGGCTGTAGCCGGCCAGGTAGGCGAGGCCGTAACTGGCTATGTCCGCGGCATAGGGGCTGTCCGCGGGCAGCGCGAGCGTCGGCAGCGTCTCGGGATGATGGTAGACAGTCAGCAACCGGTCCGCCCAGGGGCGCAGCCCGGGTCCGGCTTTTTGCGCGACAAACTGCAGCAGCGACTGCTGGCGCGCTTCAAACGCGTTGAGCAAGCGTGTCCAGACGATCGGGTCGGTCAGGCCGCCGGCGGCCTCCCAGGACGCAAACAGGGGATCGCATTCGCCGGGCTGGGATTCGCCCCGCTGCCACAGCTTCCGGGCGCCATCCCAGGCGATGTCCTCGTTGCCCCGGGCCAGCTGCGCCCGAAAGTAATAACACTTCAGGTCAGCACTGTTGGGCTCGGACGGCATCACGTCAAGGAAGTCCTGCCAGCGCTGCGCCTTGCCGGCACTGCGCAGGTAGACCGCCAGAAAGCGGTTGGGCAGCGGCGTATCGGCGCTGCGACTGAGAAAGCCTCTGGCTTGCTCCGGCGGCACCTGGTCGGCCTGGCGCGTGAGCTGGAAATAATCGAGGTAGACGGCCAGTGGGTAGTCGTCCAGACGCGGCCGCAAGCGCTCGTATTCCGTCCAATGCCCACGATCGATCGCACGTACCGCAGCGGCGTAATCCCGGCGTTCGCCCGCGAGGTCCTGGGCCAGTGAGCGAACGGATACCGCGACGGCGCAGACGCACATCAACAAAAAGCCGGTCAGGACACGGCTGGCCCGGTACCGCACAGAACACTCTCCCAGTTACGCTGCCCCGGTCGGGAGCCCGGCACACACTGGCGCCGGCCCGACTTGCCGCTAGAGTGATATGGCCGGAAGCGGATTGCAAGCCTGCACCCGGGATTTCCCGGGGCCGGCACCGGCAGTCTAGAAAAACAGGCCGAGGGTCGGCCACTCGATATCGGCGTAGTCCAGCACCACCTCCCGGCGCAGGATGCGCAGGCCGCCTGCCTGCGCCACCAGCGTATCGCGACGCTGGCCGCTGTAGAGGACGTTGCGGGTGCCGGGCCGCGCATAGTACAGGTGAAAATTATTGAGCACCGACAGCCGCTCGCCCTCGCGCGCCATCAGCTCGATATTGCCCACCAGTCGCCGGGTTCGGGCGGGCGGGTTTTCCGACCAGGAGTTGATCTTGTAGGCGCGCTCCGCGCGCAGGGCGAGCAGCACATAGTTTTCCACCCGGTGCGGGCAACCCATCGAATCCTCGTCCTCCAGTTCCCGGTCGACGCTGATCATGTGTTCCTGCCCGCGTTCGTGATTGTCGACCTGCACGTTGACACGGGCGGGGATGAGGTAGCGCACGTCCTGGCTGAGCAGGTCAAGCCACTGCCGGTACTGGCGATTGTCCAGCAGGCGGGCCTCGCGGAAATAGAATCGCTCCAGCAGCCGCTGTTCCTCGGGCAGCATGTCCAGTGACAGCGCGCTCATTGCGCACCCTCCACTGCCAGCAGCTCGTCGCGCCAGCGGGAGAAAAAGTGCCGCGCGTAAAACTCGTTGGCCGTGACGCTCACCAGACCCGGCAGCCGGGGGTGCGGCTTCTCCTCCCCGAGACCCAGCCCGTAGAAATAGGGCCGGTCATCGGCGAAATCGATGTTGCTGCCCAGAAACTGCTGGCTCCATACTTCGGAGTCCTCCTGTTCGAGGATACCGGCGGGACCGAAAAAGGAACTGTAGTTGGTGCGCAGGATTTTCTTGATCGCGTCAGGCGCGTCAGCCGGCACTACCGCCCAGGACCAGTACTCCACCCTGCCCGGCCCGCGCGGGTGCGACACCTTGAAGGACGTGTTGGACCACAGGAAGGACAGGTTGGGATAAATACCGTAGGTCAGTCCCTTCATCCGCGCGCGCAGGTCGCCCACCCGCTGCGCCGCCCGGGCCTGAATCTCCCGCAGGTATTCCTGCACCTCGGCACCGCCGAAAATCGAGCCCACGGCCTCCATGCCCCAGGCGACATCATCAACCGGTGCGTCCTCCGGCATGAGGCGGAACGTGGCGCCGTGGCCCGGGGTCGTCACCACGCTGTACCCGAGCTTTTCGATGGCATCCTGGGCTTCCCGGGGGATGATAGCGCTGTGCAGGAAGGCGCCGTGGTTGACGTCGCCGAGCTGGTTCTCCACCGGCAGCTTCCAGTTGGCGTCGAGCACCCAGCGATGGGGTGCCCCCATGAACTCGATGCCCGCGGGAAACCGGTCGAAAAACGCGTCGAGGTAGAACCGCATATCGCCGAGGTAATCCTCCAACGGGATGATCCCTGCGTCAAAACTCCCGAACACCATACCGCGCCAGGATTCGACCCGGGGCACTCGCTTGAGGCCCAGCTGGCTCTTGTCCGGCTTGTGGCAGACCTCGCTCTCCTGGGGAATCGTTACCAGCGCGCCCTCCACGGAATAGGACCAGTTGTGGTAGGGACACACGAAACGCCTGGTGTTGCCGTGATCGGCGCGACACACGGGCAATCCCCGGTGGGTGCAGCTGTTGATATTGGCGTAAAGGCACCCGTCCTGCCCCCGGGACAGGATGATCGGCGTCTCACACATGTAGGCCTGCACGAAATCACCCGGGGCCCGGATCTGTGTTTCGTGGCCCAGGAACAGCCAGGATTTGCCGAATATGCCTTTCTTTTCAAGGGCATAGATCCCTGCATCCGACCAGCAGCGACGACTTATCAGGGAGGCATCGGCATTGACCAGCTCGGCAACGCGCAGAGTCATTTCGTGCTCCATATATTATCAATCTATAATTTTTTGCCAGTATAAACGGCTCTCGTTCGGAAATTAAAGGGGTCTGTGGTATTTTTTGTCCAATATTTAGCAATCGAACGATAATTTATGCCACCAGACGGTGACACTGCTCAAAAATTGACCAAGGGAGAGCGCACCACGCATCGCATCCTGGATGTCGCCGAGGACCTGTTCGCCAAGCAGGGTTACGACGGCACCAGCCTGCGCCAGATTGCCGAGGGCGCCGGGCTGCAACAACCTGGACTGTACAACCACTTTGCGGGCAAGCAGGCGTTGTACGAGGTGGTTCTGTTCCGGGCGCTTGATCCGATGGCGCAGGCGCTGGCGCACCACATGGAGCGCGCGACCAGCCTGCGCGAATACACCGACCTGCCCGCCATCATCACCGACCTGCTGGCGCAGCACCCGCAGATGGCGGCCCTGTTTCAGCGGGCGATGCAGGAGGACAGTGCCTCGGTGGGCAACCGCCTGGTGAATAACTGGCTGGAAAAATTGTTTTCCCAGGGCATGGCAAGCCTGGAGGCGTTTGGTGAAGTGCCAGGGCAGGACGCAGCCGCCACAAGCGAACAAACCCGCGCGACGCTGGCGATCAACCTGATCGCCATGTTCAACCTGACGACGGGCTACTTCCTGTCACAACGAGCCTTCGCCTCCCTCGCGGAAGGCGATGTACTCGACCCGGAAAACATCGCCCGGCAGAAACGCCTGCTGCACAGGGTCATACGGGCAATGCTGATCAGTTAGCTGACCTCGATGCGACGCCGCTCCTGCACTTTCTCCGCGATCTTGGGCGCTTCAAGTTTCAGCACGCCATCCTTGAAGGTGGCCTTGATATCCGACTCCTGTATGTCGGCGCCGAGATTGAAGCTGCGCATGAACTTGCCGTAGCGACGCTCCTGGCGAATGACCTTGCCCTTCTTTTTTTCCTGCTCCTCTTTCGTCGTTTCCGCTTCGAGGGTCAGGATGCCGTCCTTCACATGCACGTGGATGTCCTTCTTGTCCACACCGGGTAGTTCGGCGGTGATTTCGTAGTGGTCACCCGCTTCCTTTATGTCCACCCGTGGGGCGAAGAATGTCCCGGACTGGGAATCCCCCATCTGCGGCCAGGAATCATTAAAAAAACGATCGATGTCAAACAAATTACTGCGTGGTATAAGGCTCATAATAAGTCTCCTCTTGCGCCAGGTCTTGCTGGCTCTGGTACAGTAAATAGGGGCGGACACCGCTGTTTTCAAGCGTCCGGCGGGCGCAAGGAAAATACCTTTGATCCAGATCAAATCCATGCGGGGCGCGATGACTGGCCGTGCGCGCAGGGGCCTTTCCCTGTCCCACGACTGCGACTGCCGTCTGTTTCGCCGATGGAATGGCTGGCCCCGCATTTGCAGAAACGCTAACCTGCCGGAACGAACGATCAGAGCCAAGACCGATACCAAGAGCCCTGCAAATGACTGACACACTCAACGAGTACGAGGCCACGCGCCCCTGGGCGCAGTCCGGGCGGCAACCGCGCATCGCCATTATCGGCGCCGGGATGTCCGGGATCGCGGCGGTGGTGAAATTACAACGCGCGGGCTACTCCGATCTCACCGTGTACGAAAAGAGCGCGAAAGTTGGCGGCACCTGGCGGGAGAACACGTACCCGGGCCTGTCCTGCGATATACCCTCGCGCTGGTACAGCTTCAGTTTCGCCCTGAAAGCGGACTGGCCCCACCGCTACTCCTACGGCCCCGATATCCAGGCCTACATGGAAACCGTGGCGCGCGATTTCGGCGTCAATGAAAAAGTAAGATTCAATACCGCCGTCGCCGAGCTTGTCTACCAGGCACCCTGCTGGCGCCTGACCACCGACACTGGTGAGCAGGCATGGTTCGACGTGGTGATCGCCGCCACCGGCGTCCTGCACCACCCGGCCTACCCCGATATCGAAGGGCTGGACAGTTTCGCCGGCGCCGCATTTCACTCCGCGTGCTGGAACCACGACGTGCCGCTGGCGGGCAAGCGCGTGGGCGTGATCGGCACCGGCTCCACTGCCTGCCAGATCGTCGGCGCCATCACCGACCAGGTCGGCGAGATGCACGTCTTCCAGCGCACGCCGCACTGGCTGGTGCCCTTGCCACAGGTGAAGTACACCGCGCGCTGGAACAGGATCATGCGCTGGTTTCCCTTCCTGCAACGCCTGGCGTATCACTACTATTACCAGCTGCTGGTGCACACCTTCAGCGCGGCCACGGTGGGCAACCGGTTCATGCAGCGCGCGATCAGCAGGATCTGCCTGAAGCACCTGGAGGATAACGTTCCCGACCCGGCGCTGCGCGCCCGGCTTACACCGGATTACCAACCTACCTGCAAGCGACTGATACTGTGCTCCGATTTCTATCCCGCGCTGAGCCGCCCGCACGCGCACCTGGTGACAGAACGCATTGCCACTATTGAACCGGCCGGTGTGCGCACGGTGGACGGCAAGCTGCACGAACTGGATGTGCTGGTACTGGCGACCGGTTTCAGGGCCGCCGATTTTATCTTGCCGACTCGCGTCACCGGCGAAGACGGCGCCGACCTCGCGCAACGCTGGAACGGTTCACCCCGCGCACACCGCGCCGTCGCCGTGCCCGGCTTTCCCAATTTCTGGATGCTGGAGGGTCCCACCGGTCCCGTCGGCAATCTCTCGCTGATCACCATCTCCGAGCACCAGGTGGACTACATCATCAGCATGCTCGACCGTATGAAAGCAGAGGGCCTGGCAGCCATCGCGCCAAAACAATCCGCCTTCGAACAATACAATGCGGCAATGGGCGAGGCCATCAAGTCGACAACCTGGGTAACCGGGGGCTGCCAGAGCTGGTACATGGATAAAAGCGGCACACCCAACCTGTATCCCTGGAACCCGGTGCGCTACCTGAAGGAGATGCACAACCCGGATTATGCCGAATTCCGCCTGATCAAATAGCGCCTTGCCATTTACCGGGCGACACGGAATAATTCGCAGCTTCCCGCAAACCGCCCTTAGCTCAGCTGGATAGAGCGTCCCCCTCCTAAGGGGAAGGTCTCAGGTTCAAATCCTGAAGGGCGGACCATTAACATATTGATTGGTTTTACCCGGAAATAGTGAACACCTGACTTAAGAGCCATATTTGACTTTAGGAGGTGCATTATGGAGGAGAGAACCAATGTTTCTCCTCGATTACTCCGTTCTCCAAAGTAACCTGAATCTGTTAGAAAATCCAAAGCTGTTTTACATAAAAACTCGCTTCAACATTAAGCTGAGCACCGTTCTGAATCGCCACAATGAGTACAGCAAGAAGATCGGAGAAAAGTATCTCAATCATATTATAAAAACCCATACAACCAATGCTACTAACAGTATCTTGGAGAACCAGGAAAATAGATTCTCACTTGATACAGGCTTAGTTCATATTAATATTTGGAAAATAGCTATCATAGTATTCAGCAAACCTCATGGTTAGTTAACATAGGGGGATCACTGAGGGCAGTAGTCACTGCTCTCACGCGGGATATGCGGGATGACAGGGATCTAGGTTCCCCACCATCACCGCTTCATTCTGATCGTTGGCATCTCGATGCCTGGCCGAACGGACAGAGCTTTAGATAAAACTAGAGCCTTCAGCTAGAGCGAATCACCAAGCCAACGATCTGAATGAAGTGGTTATCTTTTGAAGTATTCGCAAATAGGATGGATCAGGTATGCTGGCTCGATTGGCTGGGGTGTTAACACCAGCGCTGGTACGGAGATGGTTTATTATTTCAGTAGACTGAAGGCTATTGAGATATGCCACTGCCTGTGAAGCTTTTGCAGATGCAAAAGATGGTTTTGAATATCACCTGATAGAACCTTGATCCAGTTGGCCATGTAATCGGTATGATCCTGCTTTGGGCTACGGAGCATTTCTGGTACAGGCAGACACGCAAAGGAGCTCAATTCCGCCACCATCTTCTCCATAGCATACTTGTTCATCACCGAAATCAATCAGACATAATACGATCACAGCGACATATTTATTCCCGTTCAGTGAGTCAGCTCTTCCATGTAGTAACGTGCTGTAATAAACTTTCAGCAGGACTACTCAGTATCGGAACCAATAAAACTTTCAGGTTCGTATAGCAATGAGGTTTATATTTTGGGGAGTAATAGGCACTGAGCCACCTATCTTGATTACTGCCTTTGTGAGGAGATAAAGTCGCCAACCAGACTCCAGTCTATCCAAAGGTTCATTTTCACCTGGGTTCGCTGAGGTTGAGGAATCTCCAGCCTTAGCACCTCCGATCGGCGTTGAAGACCATTGTTGACCGAATAAGCACCTTCGGTCTGGTGTTGTCTTCAGATCCTGCCTCAGGAGAGTCAGCATACATTGGGGACAATGCCTTATAGATGACTATCGGGTTGCCCTTTTGACCTTTCCTAACTTGAGCACCCATTTGCTGCCATTGCTTGTAGGTAGCCCAGCTATTAGACGAGAACTGCTTATCCATAGCTGACACCCAAAGAGACAGAATGTTAATGCCGTTGTAGGTATTTCTAGTAAAGGCATTGGTGGGTAATCCGAGACCAGGAGCGTTCCATGGCAACTGGAAATCCTTGGCGTTCTTCATTGCCTCAATAATCTGATCTGTAATTTTTTGATGAATAGATTCGTTAGACATAATAATTTCCTCAGTAAATGGCAGACACGACACGGCCCGCAGCCTTTAAGCCGCGTCTGTTCAGTGATAAAACGAAGAGTTACTTAGATATAGATGTAGCTAAGTAGTGATTACTTTTTCAGAGTGGTGATAATTTCTAGAAATAGGGGAGGTCAATAATTCCTGCAGAAAACTACCCGCATTAGCTTGAGCAGAAACCAGATACTGACACCTGCCTCTTCAAGCATACAAACCAGTTCTTTGATGGCATTGGCACCGTGAAACCAACCTTGCTAATAACAGAGCTCCTCCTCGTGATGGTCGTCAGCAACTTCTGTCTTCATTGGATGCATCACAATTGTCTTGTCTCGACACTTGATGCTGATGAGCTTGCCGTACTAAAAACAAGTTTCTCAAGAACATCGGTTATGTTCATTTCATTGCTTTTCTGGCTCATAATAATGACCTTCGTCATTGTGATTAGATTGAACTATTGAAACCTACAACATGCCCCGTTCAGCCATAGATACAGAACCGGGGAAAGAACCGCTACCGATCACGATATGATCGAGGACTTTGACATCTACTAATGCCAATGCAGCTTGAAGACGCTCAGTAACTTTGCTCAGCCGTACTTTGATCAGGTACTTGATGCAGAGAGTGAGAAAAGACTTCACTGCGGCAGTATTGAGCTGAAGGCAGCGTTTAATAAACTTCGACATACCGCAGCGTGGACTCTATAGCGCCTTTGACACTTCCTCGTAAGAAATTACTCGGTGCTGGCTATCCAGAAAGACAAACGCTGAACACCTATGTTCTCATCAAGTAAGTTTGACTTGAAGAAACCGGGCGAACCCGTTCAGTGAGCTCTCAGGCATCGGGTCTCAGGCACTTTATCTCCAGCAGACTTAACATCAGATTGTAGACATCATCCAATGAGGTTGGCTCAGACAGATGGTATTCGCCATCACCAGCTTCTGATCAGACTGGGTGATTGTTTGGAGTTACAGTTCAGGTTAGATTGGATTGCTCATGGGCATTGCCCTTTGATAAATGAAGGATGCCATGGTGTATGGAGAAGCAACCCGCCTATTGATTAAACAGGGGGCCCTATCACTAGTCAGTACGCACAGACGTATACCAGGTAAGGAGCTAGGAATATTTTTCGATTCATGAATGTAGAGTTGATCAACTGAGCTGGCTTCGGTTACATTGGAGAAGAACTTCAATTAGTGACTAATAGAAATAAAGTAGAACTAAACATTCGATGTCGTTACTTTATCAGAAGTACACCACGAAGAGTGAAGATCAAATAGTGAAGATTGACTTCAGATCGCTACTGGTTCGCACTTCTAGCGATGCGTCGTTCAACTTTTAGCTTGGATAAACTAAAGAATATGGGTTGAGTCGAGAAAACCAGATTGCATTGCCATTATTGAATCACAACGTATTCGATCCTGTGCACCAAAGAATGAGATGAGTTTCATTTGAAGCTTTTTCCAGGTATTGAAATTGACTTGAAGGCGGGCAAATACTTTTAATAGGTGATGGATTAGATTCGATGATTTCATGGGTAGGTGTTCGAAATCACTGCGTGAATCCAAACAAGAAAGACCAGTTTCTGTCGAAGACTTAAAGACCATTTTCCCATCCTCCAAATATATTGCAATTCCCCATTACGACAAGAAGCCTGGAGATAAAGTCGAAATATTGGCTGAAGCATGGGAAACTCTGGTGACTGCCGTAAGTACAGCCCAAAGAAAATTCGCGTATTGTAATCAAAGATGCCGATCGCTTCGTTCTGCTTATTTTAGCGATTGCAGGGTTAGCGATGACTTACAAAATTTGTTGAAAGGGCATTTTTGGGCTGTGACGAGATGCTTTTTCAGCCGTCAAGAATTGCTTGAGGGACAAGAATAAAGTCTCTTTGTCGAAAGGCGAAGGAAATTCAACGTTTCAAATATTTGAGGATGGCCTAGGAATTATCTACTGGTTGAATGTGATTATCGGAGAACGGTCACTGTGAAATGCATACACTTAAGAGAATCTGTGGAGAACTTTAATTATATTGATATCAAACAATTTTCTTTAGTTGAAAGAGATGAGGTAGAAGACGCAGAAAAATTCAATAGGCTACTGGAAAGACCAGTGCTAGCTTGCTGTCTCGCGACTATTTGATGAACTCAACTTGCTTGTAAACGATATCGTTGACGCTGACACTCTGCGAAGACCCTAGAGATGTTTCTAGGCACATAGAGTCACTGTTAAAGTACGCAAAAAGAATTCCAGAAGCATGATGTATTCTCAAAGGCTAAACTTTTCAATGAAGAAGAGTTTCAAATATTTAATCTGACTTGGGCTAAAAGAACTGATTAGCTCGACTGAAAACCTGATAGAGAACATTGAGTTTAGAGATACACACAAGCATATTGCCAAAGAATCTTCAAAGAACTGATTCTGGAGCTATTAGCGGATTGGTGGAAAGAGAGAACGAGCGATAAAGATGCAGTGGCCGAATGGCTGGATACGCGAGATAAAGAACAAGCTTCAGATTAAGACAGCAGCAACACCTATCCCCGCCATTGATTTCTATAAAGTTGCTATGGATATCAAAAAGTAAAACGTTTTAAAGAATTGTCTATGCGGCAAGAGATTTAAGCGTGAAATCATGCGCGCAAACTCTTGCGGCAGATTCGAAATCGTTGCCAAAGCAAAAGAGTTCGAGTGGTGCGGGCGATCTAAACCGTTGAGTAGACAAAAAATCGCTTTTAGCGAAGTGTTTACCAAGTACGAAAGTCCATATGGATACCTTCAAAAGCTAAAGGAAATAGAAGCACTGGAAGAAGCTGAGTACTTCAAGTATTTGGTCAAGATCGAGTACAAAATTCTCAATGCAGTATGGCATGAAGTGTCTGAGGTGAGCGATCAGAGTTTAATCTCCTTCAAGAAATTCAAGAGCGCACAAAACTTACGATATGCTGCTTATAGATGAACTCGAATCATCCTCGATAATATTTTTCTAGCTAAGAAGTAAACGAGATTATCAAGGATATCGCAAAGAACATGCCTGTTGTTCTAGTTACTCATAACAGTACGGTTGGGCTCAATTATGCTCTGATTCACCTATTGTACAAAAAAAGAAATCGACGGGAAAAATATTCGGTACAAAATTTACCTCAGGATTTCCTTGCAGCAAGTAAAAAATCTAGTATCGAGAGATGGAGACTTGGAGCACCTGGGGAAGGACGGGGTTGTCTAGAGCAGGAGCCAAATTACGAGGAGAGACGAAGGGTTATGAAAATATTAAAAATTGAGAAAGGTAATGGATTTTTTGAGTTCAGGTACCGACGAATGGCTAGGCTATCGACCAAGTAGACAAAAAAGGCCTCTAATGCAGCTATGAAACGATTTTCAAAACGGATGTCGAAATCGACCCTTATGATGAAACCTTACTTAACAACAAAAAGCACGCGTACTATTTACAAAAATCTTTGAAAACTCTCGAAAGCCTAATTGAAAACAAGGCAAAAATTCCAAGACGAAGCTGACCGAATGTATCTTGGAGCAATCTAAAATACTGCAAATTGAATTATCCTAGTCGGCCTACAGGACTCTGCCGCACGAGTCTAGGTCATTTTATGTTGAGTTAGATTCCCGACTTCATCTATAATCGTTAAAGTACAGTGTTTTCGTTGATCGTATTTTCTTGTCAGACCTTGTTATAGAGCTCGCCCAGCATAAAAATTATTCACTTGGAATATTCCAATAAAGAATATCTAATTCGTCGAAACCATGACACGACGGAAAGCTATGTCTACAATCCATACAGATCAACATAAAGTTAGCTATAGCCTTTGAAGGACCTAGCTACCTAAGCACTAAGTCAGCAACAACTGCTGTTATTGAACGTCACACAGTCTCATATTTCAAAGGTCGAAAGTGAAGTACGAATAGATGTAATCCAGCTCAAGGAATGGGTAGAAACTCTAAGCGGTGATTTTCTTACCTTTATAATGAGTATTGGTCTCACCCTGCAGAGCAGGAATACGTCTAGTCAATCCAGATCAATAGTAGTTCTGAAGAGAGAGCTTACCTACTAAAACTGTGCGCATACGCGTAATAATGGAAGATGATCACGCAGAGTATCCAATTGAATTCTGAAAATGTTGATTCTAACATATCTGCAATCTGGAGGAATTCGTATCGTGGGGTTTGTTCTTGGCATTGAATAGTAAGAACTACCACAAAAACAGGGAAGCCATAGCCGAAGCAATCTCGCATGTGATCTACCAATTCTCCTGACGCAAACCTGCGATTTATACCATCATATGGTCGAGGAAGCCGTACTTGCGTGAGTATTCAAAATCCAATGCTTCACAGAGTTGGTTAGAGCTGGTGGCGAAGCGTTCGAACTATTCATAAAATCGCATTACACTGATATTTTGGCAACGCACGGTATTGAAATTTTCGTAGCCTTTGAATCCAAACTGAAAACAAATTTATTATCGATATGGACTCGCCAATAAAGTTCCTGGATGGTCAAAGCTGGACATTGGCCTATACGGGAATTTATGACGGGCAATTACATCCTTTCGCGGCATTCATGCAAAAGCCTCGCTCGCTGAGCGGGTCTCTGATGACAAACCCAGCGAAATTATGATGCGCCATGGATTTGCTGAGCACTCTATTTGGCATTTGATGCAAAAACTTTTCACCTTCGTTGGGAATTTGCAATAAAGGGGAGCCAGGGCACCGTTTGAAAACCCCATCAGATAAGAGGCTGTATATTGAAAAGTACGCTTTTGATGCCTGTTTTTCATACAACTCTAGGACTGTTAGCTCTCCGCCGGAAACGAAGAGCGGCAAAAAAGATTTTTTCACACATCACTTTTCAATCAACAGACAGCTTTGTGCGCGAGGTCGTTCCGACTGGAATACATTTAAATTGCTCCTTGCTGGCCTGCTCTGCATCGCCACCTTTTAAGTTGAGTGGCCGATACTCGCTCTGGCCATCGGTTTTGCTAATAGAGGTGGACTGCATTTCCTATCTGCTTGAATTGCTGGAATTGGGGAGCTGTAAAATCTGTAGTCGTCTGGGAAGCTTCTCGGTAATCTTGGCAGCTCTCTCACAGTAATAAACCTATCCAAATCTGTGGACAAACTGAGCAGTCTCTAGCCATATGTGCAACTTAAGGTATGGGAGGGCGTATCCCACTGCAGTCGTCTGTACTTGTTTTGCAAATCCTCCAGAGTCCAGTGCTCGAAGAATTCTCTCCAATATGGTGACCTCGTGGAGCAATACTCTAAGTTTTTTTTTCTTTTTCGATATCTTTCGCCCTACATTTATTTATATCTCGAATAAGAGGGCCGCCAGACAGTATGTTCGATGGCTTCATAAGACAGTCCATTCTCCCTAACGATTTGCTATCTTTGTTCCATAGTCACTCAAGGCATTAATGAGAGACGCAGCCTCCTGGATGCTCAACATTTGTTTTGCTGAATGATTTAAAGAAGGAGCACTCTCCCTGATGGTTCTTTGGTAGGGTGAGAGTTTCGTAACTGAGTACGATCTAGATCTATTAGCCCCCTTAGGCGGGTAAGGTTCTATATTGGAAATATCGCCTATTCCTGTCCCCGACGGTTTGATATGGCAGGAAGGGCGATTCACTAAAAGCCTCCAACTGTCTGGCAGTGTCGATAACTCCGTGAGTGGGCCTCGGCAGGCTGATTGCTTGATCATCAACCAGCCAATAATGAATACTGCTTCCTATGCTGTGGCACGCCAAAATCAGCCGCATCTAGCATGCCAATAGTTGCCCCATAGCCAGCAGCTCTCAAGGACGTTCTATATCTTCAATTACTGCTCCATCTGACATGAAAGCAGGCCTGCTACATTTTCAATTAGAATGTTTTGATCTAAAACTCCTTGAGGAATCTCATAAATGTAAGTAAAGCTGATTTCAGAGTCCTCCAAGTGCTTCTCTTGCCATATGTTGAAAAGTTTGGCAAGGCGGCCCGCCTATCAGGGCATCGCTCTCTTGTTCAACCTCTATATGCTGTCGAATTTCACAAGCATCTAAATTTTCAATATGTATTTCCAGTAACCACTGTACCTGTGGTTAATTCTGCATGTTTCTGTCGCGCTTCTTTCAAAGTCATTTGCATAGATTGAACTGAAGCCTCCGCTCTGTCTAAAGCCCTTCTGTTAAGCCACCCGCCCTGCAAATAGGTCTATTGTTGTTAACTTAGGCATAAATTCCATCCAGAGTAGATTGCTATACTTGCCATTGCTTTGATATCCTAGTCTACCCAAGGCAGTAAGTTATGAACTTTACCTAACTAGTGGAGCAGCATGAGGACGACAATAGAATATCAACCCTTAATTGATGATTCTTACAAGCATTTATCATCATTTGGCGGGGTGTGCCTGAAAATACGATAGGTTTAGATTGTCCCGTATTAGTAGGTCTTGGGAAAAGTTTACAGGTATATACCCCAACGAAAACCCCAAACCACTTTTACATACCTAGGATTATTATCCTTGCTATGTTCCCTAGACTACACACCTAATATCGAGCGCCTTTCTGTACTTACCATTGGATTTGGACTCTCAGGCCTGCTTCAAGCATCCAGATAGGAGAAATCCAATTGAGGAATCAGCCCACCAGCACCTTCTAAAGGATCAAGCGATGCTATCCATCATTGAGTCGTCTCCTGTTACAAAATGGCCAGCTCACATTGACTCGTAGAAAATCACGTTGTTCGAGTTTCTAGCGAAAACAGTCATTAGCCAACAACTCTCGACTGAGGCAGCAAATACAATTTGGAAGCGCCTAGTTTACGCTGCAAGAAACTCAGGATTGAGTGTTTACAGCTTTGTAGACGAGGGTCATCTAGAAGCAATCCGCAGATGTGGTATATCGAAGAACAAGTCTCAAGCCATATTGGTCGCAAAATACAATATAGCTTCAAAAGCTATATCTGGACGAAAACTACGTAGCAGTAGTCATGATTCTGTAATTGATTCAGTTAGGGCACTGTGGGGCTTTGGGGATTGGTCCGCAGAGATGGTAGCGCTATCCTATTGCGGACTACCCAATGTTTGGTCAGACAAAGATGCTTCGCTTAACAAGGGTCTTTCCTTAATCTGCGAAAGAGACGTAGTTGAACCCAGTGCGGTGCTTGATTTAGCTACGCCATATCGCTCCTATTTGGCATTGCATGTATGGAAAGGATTGGATGATGGCCAACTTAGATAGTCTGTCCACTAAGAATCTCCTAGTTACCATTTTTTACTTGTCATCTAGTCATATCCGAAACTGCGCTTTCCCTGACTATGTTCTTAGCCTCCCGTCTAAGGCTTTCCGATACCTGGCTCTAGTCGCTTTGATCCCGAGGTACGTTTCAAGAGCCCAGATAAAGTATTCGTGATCGCCCTTATTTTTCGGCGAGTAGAGCTTTGTGAAAAACTGTCTCTTAGCGCTCTTGTATATCGAATCTGCACGATGGTCACGCTGCTCTTCAGTTGTGGTGAACAGGCCATCACGCCATGTCTCTATCAAACCGTGTTCTTCAATCGCTGCTTCAAACAGCTCCATGTAATATTTTTTCATCTTAGTTACTCTTGAAATTGATTATATATTGATCAACACGCAATAAAGCCCACATTTTTGTGGGCTCCAGTGATGGTCTAGTCTTGGTAGTACCTAGACTCGAGGGGATACTTGGGAGGCTGAACCATGTTGCCAGCCGAACAATACCCCTAAGTTGACTACGGATCTTTAATCGGGCCATCCAATGCTTTTCGATACGAAGCTTTAGTTGGGCTGATCCCTAGGGCTTTGCCTATTGCCCAGCTCAGATAGCGTTGAGACCCATCGTTCTTGGAAGACAACATCATTCCTCCAAAGGCACGTTTTGCTCGCTTGTACCTTACTTCCTCTCTTCGCTGCTTGGTCTCTTCGGGAACGTCGAATAACCCCTCACGCCAAGACGCTCTCAAGTTGTGTTTTTCAATTACTGCATCAAGCAGCCCTGCATAGTTATTTTCCATGTCATTACCTTTTTGATTGGATATATATACTGACAAATAGGCAAATCACCCCACGAATTTGTGGACTGAATCGCTCATTTTGTTTTGCTAAATACCTGGTCTCCGAACGAAACCTGGATAACTGACACCAAGAGCCAAAGAACCGCGCTCATAAATGGCTGTCTCTCAGCGTCACATGATGTTTTTGGGGGAATCTTGAGTAGGGCCTGACAGGGCTGACCATCGAAGTGAGAGCCAGAGAGCTGACCAGCCTCTAAAATGGCTCAGGCGGCAAAGCTACGGCACAGGCAGAGCCGAACTACCGCCTTAGCAAAAAGGCCGTTGAAAGGCCGCAAAGACCCTTCAACAGCCTCTCTATTTCATATCTCCTGCCAACTGAGCAGCAAGTTGCTCATCGAAACAGTTGCTTGGAGCGAAACATCGCCAAAGAACGAAAAGGGAATAGCATAGGCCGTAATGGTGCCTTTACATTCCGCAACGCAGTGGCGGCTTGAAGGCCGCTGCCTGCCGTTGTTATTCGTATTGTTCTTGTACAGGAAGCCCATCTCGTCCAGCAGTTTCAGTACGGCCCGATAGGATGTAACCTCGCAGACTTCTTGAAACTCGGACTTCAGAATTAAGTAACGCTGATTACGGCTATCCTTGTAACCAACCAATTTATTGGCTCCCTTCACTGTCGCGTCATTAGCATCACGTGAATGCGGTGTGGCGTAGTCTGTATAAACCGCTTGATATTCTCCATGCCTCGATCCACGTCAGATATCAGAGAACAGTTTTCCAGCCACCGATCAAAGACCAAACCTACAGCGTCCTGAGCCTCTTCACGCGAAATATTGATTAGCCCAAGATTGATACTGGTATGAAGTGCCAGCAGCACCACCGCAAAGCGCTTAGCTCGCTCCTGCAAGCTATTCAGATCAGGTCGGTCTAGGCTAATACGGGCATCACTGAACGCCTCCATGAGCTGCTGGGATTGCGCAGGATCATTTACTACCGATACCAGGTGTTTGATGAGCATTTCAATTTATGGGCACCAAAATATACTCCACAGTTGGACTTCAACTGGTCTACAAAGACTTTGGTGTCCATCCCCCTGTTCGAGTAAACATATCCTCTGGTAAGGCTATATCCAGCATACGAACCCGCTGCCCACTGGTACTGATACTTGATTGCGAGTTTTCAACCTGCCATTCCATGGGATACTCACCGGTACTTCCAATCTGGGTTTTCCACGAGTAGGACTCCCGCATCTGACGATCAGAAGTCATCGAGGTTTTACCAACTCCTCCAGCGAGGTTATAGATGACATTACCCAGATCAGTCATCTTATTGGTGCCGACCTCATCAAGTGGCAGAAAGATGTCGTTAGCGCTCTGTGCTACTCCCTCTAGAGCGTTTGCGGTGGTATTCCAGCGTTGGATTACCGTCTGGGTGGGATTTTCCTCTGGGTCTGAGCCATTGCCCCAGACACTGGCTCCGACCTGAAGTGCGGTAGTCTTACCCATACTGCTAAGCCCATATAAATTGAACCCACCTCCAGTAAGCTTGAGGGGGGTCAGAAATGGACCTGAACAGGCCAAGCCTCGTACAAATATCAGGTAGGGATTACCCTTACATTTGTCGCTGACATAGCGCTTTTCATCTTCAATCGAGCAACTGGAATAGACTGAATTATGTACAGGTGACTTACAGTCGGGCAGATAGATTGTGCTTTCACCCTCGGTGATGACCTGGGTCGGCAGAGCAAATCCTTTCGCTCCAGTAGTATCTGTAAACCAACCAATTCGCTTCACAGCATACTCCGCACCGTTCAGCTGAAAGCTTTGTAGATAGTTCAGGACTTTGGTCTTTTTTCCAGGAACCGTGGTTGCGCCATTGTTCATCAGATCCTTGATCAGGGTAGCCGTGTGATCATCTAACAGCTGAGACCGAGGAGCATAATGCTCCAGAACCTCTCCTGTAACGACATCAAGAAATTTAATGCGTACCAGAGTAAGCGGATCATCACGATATCGGATGTTGGCATCAACCCATATCAGGTCGCTAATACGGGAAATGGGGGATTGGCTAATCTCGTAGATGCCGTTCGCAGTAACGAGATAGCCTTCAGGCTGTTGGATACGGGTTGTACAGCCATTGGGCAGGGTAATTGAAACGTCCATAATAGTTTCTCCAAAATTCCGAACCGGTATGGGTCGGTGGAGATACTCTAGATTTCGAAGAGGTATATATCTGGGTAGAACATTTAGAAATAAACCGTTTATCTACCTGGGTCGCCTCGGGTTCGATCTGCCAGCCCCATCCCTAATCTGCCGCCTCACAGACGCTTTAGATTACTGTCGCCCCTCAGCTGATTCTTTGCCATTGTAGGACCAAGCTCTCTACTCTGAGCCAGCAAAAATCCAAACACCATTTGTGCATGCGGGTTTCAGTAACCCTCACCTGATGATCCGTAACCATATTTTCTGGAGACCTTAGACTGAAATCCTAAAACCTATTGGCACCCAGTCATCGCCGATAAACTCAAAGTAGTCGTCGTGCTTGGAAAGCCTAACCAACACTCAGGGTCATTGTGAGTCCAAAAGCAATCAACCAAAGGCGCTTTTCCGCCAGTCTTTATTGACAATAAATTGTAGCCGAGACGGATTACCATATTCTTCGGGGAGTTCCTTTCCATTTTACCTATCACTTTAAGCTCGTTTATTTTCAACGCCAATTGTCCCGCATGCGAGCCAGCATGGATAGATCTACGGGCTTCATAGAGCTCCAATGACAAAGTGCATCATGATAGATGTACGTAATGTTTGACACGATTTGTCCACCTCAGACAGTAACCGAATATAATCATCTTGATGCTTATTTGGCCTAGAACCAGAATACCGTTCTAAGTCAGCTAGATACTCCGCAAACAAATATGCCAAGCTGCAATAGGTGTCTATTAAGAAGTATTCTGTGAAAGGATATTGTTCGGGCTTGTCAAAATCAGCATTCTTGGAACAGCGGGAACTCCTTCAGGTATTGAATAATTGATTCCTTCGCAGACTCGCCAAATTCTGGAAAAGAAGTCCATGTAGACTTTAGTTGCTTGGCTCTTCGGTGTCTGAAAATAATTTTCGTAGACATCTGATTCAGTCATTTCCTTATATTCGTCTGGCAATTTCAATGCCGTATCCAAAAATTTTAGATGTCCGATCTGATTGCAATCACGAAACACTAGGCGGGAGATGTATCTGGTCGGATGCTCTTCTCGCCACTGCATACCGTTCGTTTGTTCTCTTCGGTACATCTGGACTGAACTCGATAAGATCTTCTTCGCATATCCATTCCAGCTCGCCATCCCATGCACAAGATTAAAGTTGGGCCTTCTGTTGAGCTAAATGCTCAAATTTCGGTCGATTGTTTAAATACCGATCAAGACGCCTCCTCAGATACTTTACCAATCTGCCAATTTTGATAAATACTGGCACCTCACAACCATCGAAGGCTTCCTGTCTTCCGCGCTTCGTCTTGAGCCATTCCTCGCTCATACCCAGATAAGCAGCGGCTTCACTTCTATGTCGTAGACTTGTTGGTTTGTCCTTCTATCGGAAGTGCTTGAATCGTTCTCTGAAGATCCTTAATTGTACTGTTGAGCTGTGAAATGTCGATTGTGTCGTTCATTGCCTGACCTATGTGACTGGCTAAATCCTGAACGAACGATAATTCATCACTGTTATGTGGTCTGGGTAGCAATCGCATCTAAAAGCCTAATAATCACCCATGCCAATCTAGTTCTCCAATAACGCCACGGCATCTGCTTTGTGACCCGATCCAGGTGAGCATACCGGAGAGTGGTTGCCAGGTCCGAATGTCCCTACATCACGGATCGTGTCAGAGCATTCAGTACCTTTGAAGCCTACTAGCGAGTGATGCCGTAAGTCATGGAATCTGAAGTTCTCAATTTCAGCTGATGCTAATACAGACTGCCACGCCTTCTTAATGTCCACAAACCTGTTTCGTTCCGATTTTTGAACACCCAACCAGAATAAGAGTGACTGCTGTTTACTCCAATTGCTTAACACCGATAGTTCGCTTACGAGATTTTACATGGCGCGGCTTTGTGACTTGGCGTTCGCTGCCATCACGGTGACTACTTTTTGATCAAAATCAACGTCATGCCATTTCAAACAAAATATCTCTCCTTCGGAGACTATATTAATGGCTAATATGGACCATAGGTTCGATGTGGTCTACAAATTCATCGTCTCTGAACACCGGGTACAAGTCATATCCTCGGTCTCCACGCCATTCATTGGCACTGGCCCTGGCCGTCACCAACCCGTGGTGTCGAGACCGTAGAGCCTCATACAGCCTCTCCTCCGCCTTGGAAAGATAGCGGATTATCTTGTCATCCCCTATGGGAGGTTGCTCACTTCGCCTAATGGATCTGTTTCTTAATATGTTTTCCATGGTTAAGAAGTGCTCTTGAGAATACGGTACCAACAAGCTCAGGGGTTACGGTTGATCGTTGGCTTTAGAGGTCGCTCCCGCTTGTTTTTCCGTGCACGCTCTTTGAACTGCCACTTCTCAATCTCGGCAGCTGTAATCAGGGTAATTGGCTTGCTCATCAAGTGAAGAAAATAGCGATTCAACACGTAGATGTTTGAACCACCTCGCTTGTTGTGCTTCCAGCACCCATGGTCTTTCGTAGTGCTCTCAACATATACACGTAAGTTATCGCTTGATTCCGTTTCGCCTTTTTCTCGCTGAATCTGTTTCTCTTCCTGTGGATCTTTACCATTGGCAATACACCCTGCAGTGGCTTTGGCCATTTCACGAGCCTGGGTTAAAGTGACCACGCCATGCCGACCCAGTTTAACCTGGCTCGTTTACCCGCATTGGTCTTATAGCCGTAGTATGTCTTGGCCGGTAGGCTGAATCCTCACGAGGAACCCAGGCAATTGTGTATCGGAATTCTGCCTCATAGGGTTTGGCCTCAGGGTTGAGTGTCCGAATTGTCTTTTCTGTAAATTCTTTGACTTTCATTGAAACCTCACTAGTCCGTCGAAAAGGAGCTCTAGACTAAGGAGGACAAGCATTGAGATCCGCAGCTAATAGCACAGAAATGCGGATAACCACCTACGTGGGAACCCGAACGGGTGCATTCGGGTGACAGCAAACTTAAGTCCCTATTAAGTCCTCAAGTCATGTTCTGATTCTTCATACCCACTACATAAACTTCAAACCGTATCCATTAGAAATTAACTGAATCAATGTATTACGGGGCATTGAGAAGTATTAGTGCGGTACGACACAAGGGCCCAGAAACGCTCTCCACAAGGGGAAGGTCTCAGGTTCAAATCCTGAAGGGCGGACCATTAACATAGTCTTGATTGGTTTTACCCGGAAATAGTGAACACCTGACTTAAGAGCCATATTTGACTTTAGGAGGTGCATTATGGAGGAGAGAACCCGGCGGGAAGTATTCGCCTGAATTCAAACGAGAAGCGGTCCTACCTGCAGGAGCCTCTGACTTTGCCTCCCCTACCACCTGTTTTATTTCTTTTGACATACGGAAAAATTTCTTCGGGTGGGGTCGGGCGCGGTCCAGTATTTGAGATTCTTTGACTTTGAAGACTTCAACGCGACTAGTCCGTATGTCCGCTCGCCTAAAAGCGGCCCTTTGGTCTGACTCTTTTGACTCACCACAAGGAAAACCTGCAAATCTGCCCTATATTCTGCCCCCACAATTTGCTGTTCACTTTCTAGGCTAATAGTCGTAGCCATTTTTTCCTCCAGGAGGGTCAAATGAAACCAAGAATACGTTGTATCACGTCGCGGTCTGGCTTGCTTGCCTGATGTTCGTATCCGTCGGCTACACGGCTGACCTGCAAAAGATGAAGATGACCACAAATATCGCGCCGGGAGTCGCCGTCCCTGACAAAGTGGAAACATCCATCGGCACTCTTGAACCTGAACTATGGCTGTATCCGGACGACGCTACCACGCAAAGCCTATGACAATCTTGGACGCCTCCCGGGCGCTGCAAGCTTATTTGCTGGCCATTCGATTGAAGAACCAAGCAGGCATGCGCGCCACGCTCAGTGAGTTTAGCCGTGCAACCAGACCACGTGATCTGGGAAGACCTAGGATTCGAAAACCGTCGAACTGACGGCGAACGACAACACCGTTTACAGTTTCATCTGGCTTGGATACGAGAAAAGGGCCGCTGGTCGTGGAGGTTCCACTCCATGGTTCTGGGTCTCATCGACTTCTGGTATCGCTGGTTGCTGGATGTCGGAATAACTCTATGCAGACAAGGGCAAGGGCGGCAAGTACTGATTCTGCCCCCGGGGTTATACGGGTGATGTTCCAGAGGGCTATTTCGTGGTGAGGCCCGTAGCACCTACGGCAACTGGATGCCCTTCCGCCCTTCTTTCGTCGATGGATCACCCAAACCCGGAGTCGAATCAGTTAAGAAGCACTTAAGATTTATCAGCTTGCTGATGCGGCCAACCCTCCCGAGATTAAGTATGCCTCTGGCATCCCCACGAACTTTGTTGTCTCCGGAGACTACTCGTTCTGGAGTATGCTGAACGAAGTTATTCAGGAGGAACCCAGCGAGGGGAGCGATCCCACTGACACCGGCCTTCGCCTCGATTGCATCGAGAAAGGCAAGCCCTTCAATCCCGATGCGCGGATGAAGAAAATTCTGGAGGATGCCGCGAATATCGGTGCTGTGACTGCGAGAGCAATCGCCTTCAGGATGCGCGCGAGAAGGACGCGTACTTCTATCCTGACAGCCCATGGCGTCTGCCATTCTTCGGTGGCTACAAATTCGAGGTTTCACCCGGTGTGGCCAACCTGGACGGTGCGGCCTTCTTTACTATTTCGCCACCGTCACACCTGCCATGGCGGAGAAGATGCAGTGCGTCTGTATCCCTGGAGCGCACAGGACGCAGATGGCAACCCTTTGAGGGTGGGAAGATACAAAGCTGCGCCTGCCGCCAAACATCCCGGTCAAAGACTTCTGGTCGGCTGCTGCTCTGGCGATGCGCCAGACACGCTCTCTGATGGTCCAGACCGACCAGCGCTTTCCAGCGTTAGCAGCCAGCTTGGCGGATGTGCTACCAACGAGGACGGTTTCGGTGGACGCTCCTACTTGGCCCCAAAGCTCCTGTAGGCAAAGAAACAAATCGATACAGATGATTCCAGGTAAAGGTTGGTTCATGATTTTGAGGCTATGGGCCATTGAGCCGTGGTTTGACAAGACATGAAGCCGGGCGAAATTGAGTTGGTTATGAAGCATATTATCTGGCTCACAGACTAAAAGCTCCGATTAAGCTCGGGCTTTTTTCTTCTGCTTTGGCACCAAGCAGTTCCTTGAATGGATGAGTTCGACAGGATTCCTTTACGACCGTTGTGAGTGTTAAGGGAAGTAGCCTGGATAACAATCAGGGTCGCAGGTACTACCGCCTCCGCCTAGGAACAGCCTTAAGCGTTCGAGAGAATTTCATGGGCTTTATGAGCAAAGAAAACGGCCTCTCGAAAGAGCCTTCGAATGATGCCGATCTCACCCGCTTATTGCATTGTACAGTTTGGGCATTGAACAACTTAAGTGTACTAATTCCTGTTGCGGCGGCTGATACCAAGACTAGCCAGGCCCAGACCGAACAGAAATATTGTTGCTGGTGTTGGCGCGGGTTGAACTGCCTTTTCGTAAGTCACCAACGCGAGACCCGTGAGCAAACGTGAGTTTCTGCATTCGTATTGGCCGGGAAGCTTATTAATGACGTACCGGGAATAGGGACGACCTCTGTGCCGCCGCTGTAAGCTGAGTTGCCCGCCGGGTTGCTATCCTCAAATATCCGTTCACCTAACCCTAAGTCGATGGAGGAATCTGGCAGAAAGAGAACACAACGGTAGGTGTCTCCACACCCATTGATGTCTCTCGGATCCACGCCGGTAATAATGTTCAAAGCGGCAACGATGGCGTCAGATACCGCGTTTGCCTCCTCCTCGCGATCCGTATCATTGGACCCCAGCGTACACGTCGCCGACAACGCCATCACCAAACATTACGCTGCCGTATAAGACGCCCTCATCAAATTGCCAGTGAGCTTGCTGCTCTATCCGACAATGGGTGTAGCGAAGGACGAGTTCGTATAGATAAGGATAGAGAGAATTAGGCTCTCTAGAGTGTTATTCATAGCGGGATCCCTATCTTCACGGGGTGGGGGAAAGACTAAACTCGTTTACGAGCAGATATTGGTTATAGGGCAACACATCGGTTTTGTAAACAATAGGCGAACAGCGCCAGCGTGGCGGGGGTAGGACAATCGGTACATTGTTTGGTGAACAACGCGAAGCTGTCGAAATACAACGGGTTCCAATCCGATGGAACGCCATTGTGGCCATAACTATGGAAGCCGATGGTGTGCCACTTGTGGAGTGGCACCTCGCGAAGGGCTTCGGTCAAAACTATGGTATAACCAGGAGCAGGAGGTAAACTCTCTATGTCGTAGTGGATGTAGATATAACTAACTGTATTGAACGGTGACCCAATTACCGAATGATCCAACGCAGCCGCTATTGCTTCTGCGGCAGCAGCAGCGCCACTCAGGCTCTCGATTGCTTCCGCTTTCGCCTATAAGCGGTACAAGTGGCTCTGCTATGCCGTATAGCGGCTTTCGACGCAAAGCGGACTAATTGTAATTTAGAGAACCCGCCCATTGGTTTGCCCACTTATCAAGCGGTGCCAATACCCGGCATAGCGACTTTCCTTGCTCGGTAAGTGAAAATCCATTTTCACCCAGTTGAATCAGTTGAAGCTCTCGAAGGTCTTTAAGTCTACTGTTCAGAGAAGTAGGTGATACGTTTTCGCACCTGGCTCGCAAATCGCGAAAGGTTCCAGGTCCGTTCCGATTGAGTTCCCAGATAACGCGTAGGGTCCACCGATTGCCCAAGGCGTCTAGAAGCACCATGACTGGGCGACCAGTTGTGGACCCGCGTACGGGTTGCCCTGGGAGTTTTGTCATGGCGAGAGACCCCTTGACGCTACACTAATTGTAGCGCATATTGCATGCTACATATTCAGTAGCGTTCGAGAATATCATGACAAATACATTAAAGCCACTCGAAGCACCTTTCCCTCCAGAAGTCGATCGGGCTCTTGCCAGCTATCCAAAGCAAGATGGCTACATACTATGTTTGTTTCGAGCCTTTGCGAACAGCGTTCGATTCCTCAAAAAAGGCGTACCAAACTTATTGGACAGAGAAAGTCCGCTCGATTTACGAACACGCGAGATCGTAATTTTGCGAACCACGGCAAATCGCAACTGCGAATATGAATGGGGTGTGCACGTCGCTATTTTTGCCAAGGCAGCCCAGTTTAGTGAGGCCCAGGTCCGCGCTACTCGGCTCGGCCAGTCTAGTTGTTGGTCCCCGACAGAGCTTCGCCTTGTTGTCGCTGTTGATCAGCTTTGCGAAACAGGGACTTTGGATTCAAACTTGCTCGCCCAGTTTCAGTCTGACTGGAGCAATGAACAGCAACTTGAGATTCTCGCATTAGTCGGAACTTACAGCACAATTAGTTACGTCGCTAATGTGGCTCGTTTGCCATCCGAACCCTTTGGAGTGAATTTCCCGCAAAAGGAATGAAGTTTCTAACTTACTTAATAGCCGCTCTTGGCACCGAGCGGCCCCCTGAATAGCGGAATCGACTGAATCTTTACGGTCGCAATGAGGTATTCAGGGTCGAAAACCAATCCGCGAAACCCTGCCATCGTATGACCGCTATCCTACTCGGGAGGGGTCAAAGCCAAGTCTGAGGCGGGAACTCCCGGATTCGCCTAGGAGCGGTCGCTACCATTTAACATAAGAGGAATCATGTGTATAACTTATTGATTTTTAAGAGTTAAATGATAATAATGGTGTATTATGGCACAATTTTTTGATCCGGCTTGTTCCTTAGATGAGCAAGCTCAGTCTGCCAGCAATAACCTACAAAATATTGTCGTGGAGCATGCCCATTATGGGATTCAGCTACGGTCTACTACGCCGAGTCCAGGCGAACCCGACGAGCGCCAGCCCCACAGGCTCAAAGTAGCGGGCGCAGGCACAGCGGCTGGGCGGTACAACCAAGCACCTCTTTCCGGGGTAGCAATATGAAGAACGTCAGATACAGTTACGAGGTCTTGGGCTGTTGACCCCGGATTTCGGTCAATGAAGGTAGCGAGGTAAGCCGTACTGGGCGAGGTCGACTGCGAGCTAATCCCGCTTACCGAAGGTCCACCGAATATATTGGCAGTGGCTCGCCAACCATCACTGAAGAATGCGGGGCCCCAACTTGACTCCGCTTCGAAATAGAAAGCTAGGTGCTGGCCCAAGCGCGGGAGAGCCAATATAGCTATTGAATAGACTGATAACCTCATCGGTAGCTGCCCAGACCCATCCTTCCACATCGAAGCCATTGAGCGTGTCCGAGTTCGTACATATGCCTCAGGACAAACGGCATTGACGTCAAGCCAAGATAGGTTCGTAAACAAATCGACTTGCGCCCACTCAACGCCTTTGACATTGACTATATCTGATCCCGTGATCGGCATCGCTGAAATTTTGACCGCCCAAATCAGCGCTGCGAAAGCAACTAAAATTCTTCCAATCGATTTTTTCATTTCCCTGTCCCCGAGCGTTGACTCTTTAAAGCTTCGATCAAAGCTACACGACGCAAACTTCATACCATATCAATAAAACCAATGTCTTAGACTGCAATTAAAGCTCAGTCTCGGCGAGGTGTAAAGAATCTCGACAACTCATGGCGATATCCCGGATAAGTAGAACAACCTAAAACAGTGAAAAATAGGGTGGTCAGAAAATCATAGCGCAGGCGGCCTTGTTTTCCCCTGCGTTTTTTCTTCTTGGTCACATGCCATTTAGGGTGTACTCATTAGTGCACACAATCAATGCAGCACAATGCACGTCAAATGGGCCGCTTGGCGCCTTGTCTAAGGTCCCGAATGAGGTGGTAAGGGAAGTAAGTGCAACGCCACCTAGGCTCTTGATGACTTACGCTTTCGCCTAACTCCGGTCCTAAGCGTTGAAGAGAAATCATTGGCTTTATGAGCTAAAGACAATGGCTCCCGAAAGAGCCGCTACGCTTGATCGCTATCTCACCCGCCGGGTGCGTTGGACGACGGCGGGGTTGGTGAGGAGTGGCGCCGGTTTACCCTGGCGAGCGTTTCGCGCGAAGGTCGATGTGACGTTACCATTGCGTATCGTAATCGACATCCAGCTCAGCGGGGCCTGCAGCGTCAATGAATGCTTGCTTGGAACCGTTCAACTCCAACTGATCGCTACTCACTTCTGGAGCCACTGTCGATCACCCACCCCGCAGGACCCAGCTGTGCGCCTGGATTGCACTCGCTGTAGCAGGCAACAAGGCGCCGCCGAGTATCAGCGTGGCGGCTATAGAACTATGGGCTGCCAGGGGTTTAGTGTTACGCATTGTTACCGCGCTTGCTGAATGACTCTGTAAACTTGGAGAGTGACTCCAGGGAGAAATGACAGCTCGGACAATTCGTCTATCCGTCGATATCAATGCGAGTGAACCGATGTGTATCGTGATGGCCAGCATCCGTCTGAGAGTCCTCTCGGGAGAAATTATTTGGAGAAGTTGCCGGAATCGGCTGAACCGGAACGTGGTTCGTGGTGTAATCTCTGAGCCCCCGGATGCGCGTTAATCCGATAATTTTTGTATAAGCTTTGAGGTAAGAATCCCTGTGAAAGACAAGCGTAAACACTCATCCATGGTTGTGGATGGCGTCGAGAAGACCCCGGCCCGGGCAATGCTCCGTGCTGTGGGCTTTGGCGATGAGGATTTCAGCAAACCGCAGATCGGCATTGCCTCTACGTGGAGCATGGTAACCCCCTGCAATATGCACATCAATGCTCTGGCCGATGAGGCCTGCGCGGGCGCCGATGCCAGCGGCGGCAAGGGCGTGATATTCAACACTATTACTGTCTCCGATGGCATCGCCAACGGCACTGAGGGCATGAAGTACTCGCTGGTTTCGCGCGAGGTGATTGCGGACTCCATCGAGGCGGTGGTTGGTTGTGAGGGATTCGACGGGATAGTGGCGATCGGCGGCTGCGATAAAAATATGCCCGGCTGCCTGATCGGAATTGCACGCCTCAACCGCCCCGCAGTCTTCGTTTATGGCGGAACCATTCAGCCGGGCGCCAATCGCACCGACATCATTTCGGTGTTTGAGGCAGTGGGCCGGCACGCGAGTGGTGAGCTCAGCCTTATCGAAGTCAAGGAAATTGAAGAGACTGCAATTCCTGGCCCCGGGTCCTGCGGCGGTATGTACACCGCGAACACGATGGCCTCGGCCATTGAAGCACTGGGCATGAGCCTGCCCAACAGCTCCGCGCAGGAAGCGGTATCCTCGGCCAAGGCGAAGGATTGCCGACGGGCAGGGGCGGCCGTGCTGGCATTGCTTGAGCGCGACATCAAACCTTCAGATATTATGACCAGGCGGGCGTTTGAAAATGCCATCGCCACCGTCATTGCGCTCGGCGGCTCCACCAACGCCGTCCTGCATCTGCTGGCCATGGCGCACGCTGCGTCGGTGGAACTTACTCTGGATGACTTCGTACGCATTGGTGAGCGCGTGCCTGTGCTTGCCGACCTTCGGCCAGTGGCCAGTACATGATGTCTGAACTGATCGCCATCGGTGGTATTCAGCCGCTGATGAAAATGTTGCTGGAGCGCGGCCTGTTGCACGGAGATTGCCTGACCGTGACCGGCCAGACGCTGGCGGAAAATCTTGCAGACGTGACTCCCTACCCCGAGTCGCAGCACATCATCCGCGCATTCGACCACCCCATCAAAAGTAGCAGCCACCTGATGATTCTGCGTGGCAACCTCGCGCCCGAGGGTGCTGTGGCCAAGATCACCGGCAAGGAGGGATTGCGGTTTGTCGGCACTGCGCGCGTGTTCCACTCTGAGGAAGAAGCGCTGCAGGCCATTCTCGATGGTCGCGTGGTACAGGGCGATGTACTGGTGATCCGCTACGAGGGCCCGCGTGGTGGCCCCGGTATGCGGGAAATGCTCAGTCCGACATCCGCACTGATGGGCAAGGGCCTGGGCGCCGATGTGGCCCTGATTACCGATGGCCGATTTTCCGGGGGCAGCCACGGCTTTGTGGTGGGGCATATTACGCCCGAGGCCAGTGAGGGTGGCCCCATTGCCATTATCGAGGACGGCGACGAAATTGTAATTGATGCCGAGACTTCACAGATAAGCGTTAACCTGACCGAAGTAGAGATCGAGTCGCGCCTGGCAGTGTGGCAACCACCGCCACAACGCTATACGCGGGGACTATTGGCTAAGTACGCAAAAACCGTGTCGTCCGCCTCCGAAGGCGCGGTGACAGACAAATACCTGTAACGGAGAAGACCATGGCAGATGACTCAAACAAGACAAGCTACAGTCTGATCAAAGGCGTTTTCCCGCCCGATCAAGCCAACCATTTATTGATGACCCTGATACAGGACAAGCTCAGCTTTCACCAGCGCAATAACTGGAGCCGCCGGGAACGCTTCGGCGAGTCAGAGCCGGAGGGTACAAAGCGCATGGAAGAGTTGCGGCAAACTAAGGCCGACCTCACCGCATTGATTGAAAAGGCCGCGGGCGAAGGCATGGAACTTAACATCAATTGTGATATCGAGATTACGCTGTCGCCCCAGTGATGGGTTATTTGCAGGCTCATGTGAAATCATTTTGTAAGATCTGTGATATTCCATATCCAGCGAGACAGTCTACCCGGCGCATCATGGCTTCAACGAATTCGTGATGGTAGCAGGTTTTCCCTGACACCCAGAGCACGAGCCATACCGGCGACAGACTGGCCACAGATTTTTGGCCAACTGGACCGCTTCCCGTTTGAATTCAGGCAAATACTTCTGCCGGGTTCTCTTCTCCATAGTGCACCTCCTAAAGCCAATTATGGCTCTTAAGTCAGGTGTTCACTATTTCCGGCTAAAATCACTCCCAAAAACCGCCTCATGGTGGGAAGGGAAGGTTTTGAGAGCGCGCCTGCAAAGAGACTTCCGGATCCCGTACATAAATAGAATTGATTACGGGACGGAGCCAAGTTGTGGCGATGTGTCTATACTTCGCAGGATGACATCCCGAAAGTCTCAATAACAACCGCAACGCTCGGGATCTCGGTATACCAGAAGTCGAGTGGAGTTAAATTAAATGTCGAATGAGTTCCCGAAGCAACAGGATGGTGTTCTCTACATGGCTGAAGGCGGTCAGGAGACGGAGATCATGTACAAGTTCGGATACGACCTTCCGCACTTCGCACTGTTTACGCTGCTCGAAATACCGCAGGCACTTGCAGAACTGCGTGGAATGTATTGCCGATTTCTGGACACCGCAGCAAAACACGGTTTCGTGGCACTGATGGGCGGGCTCGACTATCGCGCAAGCCCCGATTGGGGCTCACTGCTAGGATACTCGCCGCAGGCTCTCGCGGAGATTCAGCACCGATGCATTGACTTCCTGAGGGATGTTTCGAAGCCCTATCTGGGTCAATTGCCGGGCATCCTTTATGCGGGAATCGTCGGGCCGAGAGGCGATGCATATTCCCTCAATAGAACGATCACCGCTGATGAAGCGGAGGACTATCACAGCTTTCAACTCGATACCTTGCGTAAGTCTGGCGTTGATATCGTCAGCGCAATGACATTCAACAACATTCCTGAAGCTGTTGGCATCTCGCGTGCGGCTGCCCACATGGGCCTGCCGTTATCATTGTCATTCACTCTCGACAGTACCTGCCGCCTCCAGTCCGGACCAAGCATCAAAGAAGCGATCGAAGAAGTCGATGCCCAGACAGGGAATGAGAGACCAGATTTCTACGGCATCAATTGTTCACACCCGATAGAGTTCGAGCCTGCAATTGCACCGGGTGCCTGGTTCGACCGTGTACGAAGCCTGCGTCCCAATGCTGCCAGGATGGACAAGATTTCGCTGTGTCAGCTTGGCCATCTTGAAGAAGGTGATCCGCACGAACTTGGCGAGCAGATGGGCAGCCTTGCGAGACGTTATCCACATATCGATATATGGGGTGGCTGTTGCGGAACCTGGGATACGCATCTCGATGAGATAGCCCGCAATGTGCGCCTGGCGCACGGACTATAACGGCAGTGTTCGCATCAGGATAGCTCGAACCGATGGTTGCCTTATGTTCGTTTCGAGGTGAAAGCGACCATACCGCAATCGAGCTGGCAACTGATTTTCAGTCAACTCCCGCTACCGAAGGCAGTGCTACACTCCAACCATGGACGGCAAGCAATTCAGTAAACAGCACGTTGGTCAAGTCTCCCGGCAGTCGTTCTGGCTGGGGCTTGTCCCGGGCGTATTGCCCGTTGCATTGATCGCCCTGCTGATTACCTGTTGGCCGGCGACCGCCCAGGAAAGCTACAAGGACACGCAGGCCTACAAGGACTACCTGCTGCTGCCGGAATCCTACAGGTCCCCTAAAATGGAAGCGCAGTTCAAGTATGAGTTTGACGCGCAAAATGCCGTCAGGAACCTGCCCTGTATCTTTGGCGGCACCATAGCGGTGTGCCTGGAGTCAGTTGCTACCAAGCCCGGCATTGATGATCTCGGCTGGACCAGCCGCGGTGGCATCGGTAATTTTCATGTCGAAAGAACCTTCGTCACCAAAGACGCCAAAGCGATTACTTACCGCTGGCAGGTCGATGCGAATGGGACGGCCAGGGCGGAAAACAAGGCGGCCAAGAACATCACCAAGCACTAGTGGAGGCAGGGAGACAAGACACTCCCAGTAACACGGATCAATTCGACTTGGTCGCAACTGTCCTGCGCTGCGGGTAAATCTCGGCAACCATTCGCGACAGCGCCAGATCAAAACTGTCTTCAGGATGCTCCTTGCAATATCCCTCCAGCCACACCATCACAGTTTTGGTGTTTTTCCTTCCGGCGATATCATAGGTGTCGTAGGCCATCCGGTTGATCGCGGTCAGGTAGCCCTGGGTGTAGAGCGAAAATCCATAGAGATCGCCCCAGTCGTCCTGTTGCTTAACCTTGGCCTTGGCGTGGTTCAACGCCGCACAGGTCGCGACCGCGTCAATGGCCCGCACGCGGTATGCCCTGTTAGCGTCGGCTGCAAAAGCGTGATTGATCACGAGGAGTGTAACGACTGCCAGAATTCCTCTCGCTGCAACCATGGGGGTGTCCTGTTCGTGATCAAAATGGCTTTATGGGTGGACCATTATATAGTACGACTGCAGCTGCCCATCGCGTCAATGCGCGGCACCCGGCAAGCACTTGCAAAATTGCAATTTTTGGTCCATTTTCTGGTCCAATACACTGTTTCAAATACCGCCTATGGAAAACGTTTTTTTACGCGGCCATGGGCAGTGGCCCAGTAAATTCGCAGGACCATTCCGCGTAACGACCGCGGCGAACCGCGGCTTGTCGACTCACCTAATCAAACGGGAGAGCGAATCATGCGATTGACAGGCAGTAACACACTTACCCGTAATCACTCGCCGCACGCCGCCGCGCCACCTACCGTACTGCGGGATTTAGCGGCCAGTGCGGGAATACGCTTCAACGGCGATGCACCGTGGGACATACAGGTGCACGACCCGGAAACCTACCGGCGCATCCTGGCCAGCGGTTCACTCGGTTTCGGCGAAGCCTATGTCGATGGGCTGTGGGATACGCAATTCCTGGACCAGCTCTTCTACCGACTCCTGCGCAGCAATATTAACGAAAGTATTCGCGGCAAGACGCGCTGGCGCTTCATCGCCGAGGTCCTGCGCCACCGCCTCGTCAACCTGCAGTCCCGCAACCGGGCGTTCCAGGTGGCCGAGCAGCACTACGACATCGGCAACGACGTGTTCGAGGCGATGCTGGATTCCAGGATGGTGTATTCATGTGCCTACTGGAGCGGTGCCAGCGACCTCGAACAGGCACAACGCAACAAGCTCGACCTCATCTGCCGCAAGCTGGACCTACACAAGGGTGAACGCCTGCTGGACATTGGCTGCGGGTGGGGCGGCATGGCGCGCCATGCCGCAGAACACAACGAGGTAGAGGTGACCGGCGTCACCGTCTCGCGCGAGCAGTTGAAACTTGCCCGGGACTACTGCGCCGGGTTTCCCGTAAACATCGAACTGGCCGATTACCGGGACTTGCAGGGGCGCTTCGACAAGATCGTGTCCATCGGCATGTTCGAACACGTTGGGCCCAGAAACTACCCGATCTTCTTCGACACCGTACACCGATTGCTGCAGGACCAGGGCCTGTTCCTGCTGCATACCATTGGTGACTACCATACCTCCGCCTACTGCGACCCGTGGGTGGAGCGCTACATTTTCCCCAACGGTCACCTGCCCTCAGCCCGCCAGTTGACCGATGCCCTCGAAGGGCGCTTCCTGATCGAGGACTGGCATAACTTCGGGCCGGATTACGATCGCACGTTGCTGGCCTGGTGGGACAATTTCAACGCCGCCTGGCCCCAACTGCAAACGCGCTACGACCAACGCTTCTACCGCAGGTGGAAGTACTACCTGCTATCCTGCGCCGGCATGTTCCGGGCGAAACAGGGGCAGTTGTGGCAACTGGTGCTGGGCAAACGCCAGCGCCGGGCGACGTACCGCTCCGTGCGCTGATTGCCGGGGACCAACGCCCCCCTAGCCGCAACGTCCAGTTCCCTATGCTTTGTAAGGAAAAGGGACCAGCCCCTTACACCGGCGATAATAATCTCATTCGGTAAACAGGCCGCCTATTGACACTATCCGGGTATCGGTGTCACAAAGCCTGCTGGTGCTGCAAAACGATTTGCCGATCCAATAACTATTCAAAGAGGCTACCCCGATGCTGCCACGCATTCTCAAACTTGTATCGTCCGCTGTCGTACTGACGCTTCTGCAGGCCTGCAGCCACCCGATCGATATCGTCGGGCAAGGTGATGTGATATCTGCCAGTGGCACGAGGAATTGCCTGCTGGAGGACCACGCCGCCGCGCTGGACAAGTGCACCAAAAACTATGTGGTCTGGGCCTACCAGGAACCCTACTCCGCAACGCCCCGCCCCGGCTGGTTCTTCGATCACTGGGGGAAATTATTGTCTCAATGCCGCAAACAACCAGTGCAGTTTCAATCTGACTGCGGACACGGTTTTCAATTACTGGGGTGAGACCGTGCCACCGCTGCAGGCGGTATTCACCAAATTCAAGGTGACGGGCCCCATACTGCCTGACAGCGGCCTCAGCCTGGGTACCGGAGGCCAGGATCTCGCGCTGGTCGGTTACCAGCGCAAGGAGTTCTTCCTCACCGGCACCGCCAATAGCTATACGCCCGCGCTGCCGCTGCCCGACGACGGCAAGCTGGTTGTCACGCCCGACCCCGACACCCTGGACGGGAGCTACAAAACGCGCCTGGTCGTCATCCGGCCAGTCGACCCGGCCAGGTTCAACGGCACGGTCATCGTGGAGTGGCTCAATGTAACCGCAGGCGCGGATGTACCACCCGACTGGATCATGGCCCACAACGAATTCATCCGCAGCGGCTATGCGTGGGTCGGCGTATCGGCACAGGCGGTGGGCGTGAATGCGCTCAAGACGGGTTCTACGACGGCTGTCCGTTACGCTTCCCTGCTACATCCGGGGGACAGTTATTCCTACAGTATCTTCAGTCATGCCGGTATTCGTGCGGGAGAATCCGCATCGAAGCTGCTGGGCGGACTCACTGCCGATCGTGTGATCGCCGCCGGAGAATCCCAGTCGGCGAGCCGCATGGTCACCTACATCGACGCGATCCAGCCGCTCGATCATGTATTCGACGGTTTCTTCGTACACAGTCGTTCCGGTTCCGGCTCCTCGATCTCCCAGGCACCGCTAACAGCGTATTCGTTCCCCGCACCGGCGCCGATACTGGACGACCTCGACGTACCCGTGATGTTGGTACAGGCTGAGGGTGATGTGATCAATTCCAACCTCGCGGCCCGTCAACCGGACACGTCGATGTTCCGGGCCTGGGAAATGGCAGGCACCTCCCACGCCGACGCCTACACGCTGGAAGGACTCAACGATCCTGGCGACGGCAGCGCTGCGATCACGATGTTCGGTTACATGCGCAACCCGCCGAACCCCTTCAGCTGCACCAGCCCGATCAACGCCGGGGGCCACCACTGGATCGTACAGGCAGCGTTCCATGCGCTGGACACCTGGGTGCGGACCTTGCAGGATCCACTGCTGGCAGATTTAGCGCCACCGCAGGGGACACCGCTCGAGATTATCTCGGATACCCCGGTGGTGCTGGCGCGCGACCTGCAGGGTAACGCGTTGGGTGGCGTGCGCTCGCCGCATGTCGATGCCCCGGTCGCCACCCTGGACAGCGAGAATAGCGGCGTGTTTTTCTGCCGGCTGTTCGGCAGGACTACGCCGTTGACTGCGGATCAGATAGTGAACCTGTACCCGACAAAGACCGATTTCATCACGCAATGGTCGGATGCCATTGACGTCGGCGTTGCCAACGGTTTCCTGCTCCCGGCGGATGTGGCCGAGCTGAACGCCGCGGCGAACGCCTGGAATTTTCCCAACTGAAAGGGTTGGCTTGAACGATAAAAGAGGCTGGGCACCCGTGCTGACCTGAGCGCACGGTGCTCAGAAATATTGCTCCGTCACTATCTGACCGGGTTTGTGTCGCAGATGTTTGCGCATACCGCGCTGCCCAAGCAGGGCATGCATGTCGTTGATCATGTTGTGATTGCCGCACAGCATCACACTGCTGCGCGACGCGGTCAGGTTCGCGCCGACCCGGCTCTCGAGGAACCCGGATTCCAGCGCCCCGGTAATTCGCCCGCGGAACCCCTCGGGATTCTCCTCGCGGGACACACAGGACACGTAGCTGAAGCGCTCCGGATGCATGTGCAGCGCCTGCGAGATCAAGTGTTGATAAACCAACTCCTCGCGCAGGGGCACGCCGTGTACCAGCACTATCTTCTCAAAGCGGTCCCAGAGCTGCCGGGTACGCAGGATGGACAGATAGGGACCGAGACCCGTGCCGGTCGCCATCATCCACAGATCAGTGGCGGCGGGAACCTCAGCGAGCACAAAGAACCCGGTGGCCGGTTGCGACACCGCCACCGGATCGCCTTCACGCAAGGCCGCCAGCGCGTTGGATAAATGCCCTCCGGGAACCGTGTTGAACAATACCTCGAGCAGGGGCTCATCCGGGGGGTTGACCAGCGAATAGGGCCGCGCCAGCTTCTCCCCGTCCAGCTCGAGTTCCAGGCGCACGAACTGCCCCGCGACAAACGGCGCTACCTCCACCGCGATCTGCAGGCTGTGCAGGCGCCGGGTGTGTGCGGTATTGCAGACGACGCGTCCGTCTACCATACGGGTGCGCGTAACCTGTGTCGGTGTCGTCATTGCCGCTACCTCACATCAGTGCACGAACTGCCCTGCCGCTACCAGCGCCAGTCCCGAGTGATCTCCGCCTACCCTGAGGCCCGGTACCCGTCAGGTATGGCGGGCGAGCTGCGCCTGCAGCCTGGCCTTCATCGGCAGCACCCACTGCGCCTTGAGCTGCGCGGACAGCAGTCCGGCATCCTCCAGGTCGTCACACAGTTTCATCTGGTGCGCGAGGTCGAACAGGTCGAGCTGCCGACATATCCTGGCCTCGTCATCCAGGGTCAGGAAGGAAATACCGGGGGTTTCGTAAAAGGAGCCATCCGGGCGCCGGCCGGGCCCGCGGTTCATCCAGTGGGTCACCAGTTGATTACCTGTACCGGTGAACACCTCCATGTACGGAAAGGTCCAGCCCTCCCAACCCACTTTCATATCGCGCCCGTAGTGCGTGGCCTTGATTTCGTCGATGCCGTTGGCCGTGACGTCCATCACACCCGCGTACTGGCACGTGTAGATACAATGGGTGGCGTACAACTCGTCCACGAAAAATAACCAGTCGTTGGTGCGGGACGCCTCTTCGTGCGCGGCGATCAGTTTGTCCGCCGTTGCACGCAGCACCTGTTCACTTAACTTACCCATGTTACGCTCCCCACCATTCAACTGCGGACAATAACACTTTTACGCGCTGGCTACAGGTAGGCGTGGACCAGTTCATCGATGGCGGCGCGCACCCTGTGGCGACCGTAGCCCAACTCCCCGTTATCGGGCTCATAACGGATGACGGCGTTGCGCCCCGCATACAGGATGATATCCGGAAATAAGGGGTGCTCGTCAGTCGACACCGGGAGGTCGACCGGATTGCCGGCGGCATCGAAGTACATTTCCAGGTACTCCTTCCAGCTGAGGTTTTCATCGCCGACGAGGTATGCCCTGCCACCCTCCCCCCGCTCCAGCGCACCGGCTATCGCCTCGGACATGGACGTGCTGGAAATGTGGTTTACCCCGCCGCCCGGTGCGACCAGCGGCATGCCGTCGAGGCGACCCGCCGCATACTGGACCAGCACCTGAAGGTGCGGCAGCACCAGCCCTGGCACGTGCCCCAGGATAAACGGCGCGTTGAGGCTGCAGACATTGAACCCGGAGCCGTTCAATGCGCGCAGGCCCTCGTCGGCGTGGTGGCGGGAGCGCACGTAGGCGCTGGTGGCAATTTTGTCGGGCACCACCTGCGGATAGTAGGTGCCCACGTACACGGCCCGTCGAATCCCCGCGTCTTTCGCACGCTGGAAAAATCGCGGTATCGCCTGCGTGTTCACGCGCGCAAAAAATGCCGTCTCGTCCTCACCCGGGGGCAACTGGCGAATATCGGCGCCCGCGGCGAACACCATCTGGTCAAAACCATCCAGCGCCGCTGCCGGCAGTGTATCGTCTACATAGTCGCCGGCCAGGTGTCGGAAACCCCGCAGGCACTCCAGCGCAGGTGCGGCGCGCGACATGAGGGTCACCTCGTGACCGGCGTCGCGCAAATGCAGCGCGGCGTGTGCGCCAGTAAGACCCGTGCCGCCTACAACCAGGATGTTTGCCACGAAGACCCTCCCTAGGGACGCATGAACTGGCCGCCGTCCACATTCAGGATGTGTCCGGTAATCCAGCTCGCCTCGTCAGACAACAGGAACAGGGCGGCATCCGCCATATCCCGCGGCGTGCCCAGGCGCTTGATCGGCATGCTCTTGATCATTTCCTTGGCATAATCGCCCGCGGTCCTGGCCAGCGCGCCGGTATCTGTGGGGCCGGGCGCAATAGCGTTGATGCGGATGTTACGCCAGCCGAGCTCGTTGGCCAGGCTCTGGGTGATGCCGTTGACCGCCAGCTTGGCGACGCCGTAAAAGCCCATGCCCATCCAGGCCGCGGTGGACGACTGGTTGATGATCGCCCCGCCGCCGCCGGCTGTCATGTGGTCGGCGACGGCGCGTGTCATGATGAGGCAGCCATGGGCGTTGATGCGCATGAACTTCTCCAGGTAATCCAGTTCCACGTTCATGTAACCCTCGATCTTCATGTCGCCAAAGATGGCGGCGTTGTTGATCAGGTAGTTGATGGCCCCGAACCTGTCCATCGTGGCCTGCGCACAGGCGTTGGTGGAGTCCTCACTGCCCACGTCGGTCTGCACGAACAGCGCGCTGCCGCCACTCTTGTTGATCGCGTCGGCCACCCGCTTACCGCCCGCCTCGTTGAGTTCGGCGATCACCACGTTCATGCCGCGCTCGGCGCAGGCCATGGCGTAGCCTTCACCAATGCCGCCGCCGGCGCCGGTCACGATGATTGTCTTGCCAGTAAAATCCATGGGCTGTCCTCGTTAGAATATTGATTTGGATGTCAGTACGTTGGGGCGAATTTCCAGCAGGTCGACGGCGACACCGGGTGGCTGCGACAGGGCGTAGCGCACGGCCTCCCCCACGTGGGTGACATCCATACCGGTATCAAGGTAAGTGCCCGCGTCCTTCCAGGCCGTCAGCGCGCCGTCGAAAGCCTCCCTGTCCCACCCGTCCGCGAAGCTGGTCCAGGCGCCGCCGGGGCGCACGCAGGTCACACCGATGCCGTCGGCCTGGACCTCCAGGCGCAGGTCGCGGGTAAACCGCTCCACGGCGGCCTTGGTGGAGGCGTAGATGGACAGGTGGCTGATCTCGTCGTAGTGCCAGGCACTGGCCGAGGAAATGTTGACGATCCGGGGATTGTCGCCACCGCGCAGCAGGGGAATGGCCAGCTGCGAGCAGAACACCGTGCCCAGGAAATTGGTCTGCACCTGGGCCATGACCTCCGCTTCCACCAGCTTTTCGATCCGGTTCGGTGTGGCCGACCCGGCGTTGTTGACGAGGCCGTCCAGACGGCCGAAATGGGACTTGATCGCGTCGAACGCCGCGCCGATACCGGCCCGCGAACCGACGTCTGCGGCGACGCCGAAAGCGTGGTCCGTGCCGATTTCCGCCACCGCCTGCTCAAGTCCGGCCGGATTGCGGCTGATGAGTCCCACGCGCGCGCCGTGCTCGACCAGGTTTTTTGCGATCGCCAGCCCGAAGCCCCGGGAACCGCCGGTCACGATATAGACGCGATTGCGCAGGTCGCTGCTCATACGCCGATCGCTATGGTCTTGGTTTCCAGGTATTCCTCGAATCCCTCCGGACCCATTTCGCGGCCTATGCCGCTCTGCTTGTAGCCGCCGAAGGGGGCATCCGCCCCGTAAAAATTGCCGCCGTTGACATTGACGGTGCCCGCGCGCAGACGGCGGGCTACCGCAAGCGCCCGCCCCTCGTCCGCCGACCACACGCCCGCCGACAATCCGTAGGGTGAATCGTTGGCAATGCGCACCGCGTCTTCCTCGTCGTCGTAGGCGATCACCGCCAGCACCGGGCCGAAGATCTCCTCCCGGGCGATGGTCATGTCGTTGGTTACGTCCATGAACACGGTCGGTTCCACGTAGTAGCCCTTTTCAAGCTGTCTCGGGACGCCGCCGCCGAGCAGCAGGCGAGCGCCCTCACTCTTGCCCTTCTCAATATAACCCAGTACGCGCTGTCGCTGGCGGGCATTCACCAGCGAACCCATGATCTGGCTGTCGGATGCCGGGTCGCCATACTGTATAAAACCAAAGTAGGTGGGCAGCAGCGCTTCCACTTCCGCCTGCCGCGATGCTGGAATCAGCAGCCGCGTGTGAATCGCGCACCCCTGGCCGGCATGGAAGCACACGGCCAGGCAGCTGAGCAGGCTGGTTCCCAGGTCCGCGTCGTCCAGGATGATGTTCGCGGACTTGCCACCCAGCTCCAGGAAGACTTTTTTTACCGTCTGCGCGGCCCGCGCCATGATGTGCTTGCCGACGGTGGTGGAACCGGTGAAGGACACCATGTCCACCCGTGGGTCGCCCACCAGCTGGTCACCCACTACCGCGGGATCCTCGGAGGTGATCACATTGAACACACCGGCGGGCATATCCGTATGCTCGCTGACCACCCTGCCCAGCATGGTTGCCGACCAGGGCGTATCCGGCGCCGCCTTCAAGACCACGGTACAGCCGGCGGCGAGCGCGGGCACGCTCTTGGCGAGGTTGATCTGCAGGGGCACGTTCCAGGGTGTGATACAGGCCACCACGCCGATGGCCTCCTTCTCCACGAGGCGCCGACTTTTACCGCCCATCATTTCGGCAATACCGATGTCCCTGCTCCACTGGAAGTTCGGCAGGCTGTTCAGTGTGTAATCCATAAATCCTATCGGCACTTCACACTGCGGGCCCATCGCCCCGCAGATACCCAGGGGAGCTCCTGTTTCCGCAGCAATCTGCTGCTTGAAATCCGCCTCGACGGCCCGCAACCCCTGCTGCAGTTGCCGCAGGCACTTGAGGCGAAAGGCGTGGTTGGTGGACCAGTCGGTCTCATCAAAGGCGCGACGGGCCGCGGCAATGGCCCTCTCCATATCCTCCGGCCCGGCATCGGCGACCTGCCCCATGACTTCCTCGGTGACCGGGTTGATATTGGGGTACGTCCTGCCGGAGGCCGCTGCACAGAGCTGGCCGTCGATAAAGAGCCTGGATTCGGGGTTCATCGTCTCTGCTCCTGTCACGCGGGTGGCCGCGATTCATCTTTCGCCAAAAACACATCCACAATGCGGTCGCGGATAAATTCGCAAGTGGGCATGACGACGCCCTTGTCGGCAGCGGTACTGATCGCGCACTCCAGGTCCTTGCGACCCAGCCTGCCCATGGCGCCAAAATACGGGTCCATCTGTTCCTCGGTGGAAGTCTTCGCCACCGCGTTGCGGCCCGCGGCAAACATGAACATCTGTTCATTTACCACGCCGTTGGCAAGACCCACCGCGCGCAACACATCCACCGACAGGCCACAGGCCTCGGCCAGCCGAGTGGCCTCCACCATGGCTACGAACTCCGTGTACTGAATAAAATTGTTGCACAACTTCAGGGCGATGCCGGAACCGACGGGACCGGCGTGGACGATTTTCTCGCCCGAGGTCATAAAGACCGGCGACCCCAGTTCGAGCTGCTCCACCGTACCGCCGACCATGTAGCACAAGGTCCCGTCCGCTGCCCTGTGGGCGCCGCCGGTAATCGGTGCGTCGATCAGGTGCAATCCGAGACCGGCCGCCTCCTGTGCCCAGCGCAACAGGTTGGCCTGGGTGACCGTGCTGTGTATGGCAATCAACGTGCCCGGCGCGGCGTGGGCAAAAATTCCACCGTCACCGTGCAGCAGTTCCTCGACCTGCGCGTCGTCGCGCACGCAGACGCCGATATGGGAACAGGCGCCGGCGAGTTCAGCGACCGAGGCGCAGCCGACCGCGCCCTCAGCAACCAGTTCGTCCACGGCGGGGCATAGACATCATACACATGGGCGGCGAAGGCATCGCCGATCAGGCGCCTGGCGGAGGGCTTGCCGATGTTGCCCAACCCGATGTAGCCGATCTTTTTCTTGCGCTCATCCGCTCCCCTGCCACGCCACAGGCGTGGTGCCATCTCTGGACAATGCGCAGCAGTGTAGCCACTGCAAAACCGGTATGTCAATATCAATTGACTAATCGTCAATTTGACTTTACTATTTTTAGGATGATTGCCAGCAGCCACCAACTTGTCGACTCCGATGCGGTCTGGAATCGCTACCGTCACAACTTTTCCCGACACCTGCTCGGGGTGGCGCGCTATCTCCAGGCGAGCATGATGAACACCCTCCGCGAAGAGTGCGGGCACGGCAACCTGCGGCTGGGTTTCACACCCTACATAATGCTCATCGGCGAACAGGGTCGCCGTCTCACCGACATCGCCGATGTGCTGGGTATCTCGCGGCAGGCCTGTAACCAGGCGGTCAAACAAATCGAGGCCGCAGGTTACATCGCCCGCAATCCGGACCCGGTCGACGGGCGGGCCAAGCAACTCTCCCTGACGCCCCGGGGCGTGAGGCTGCGCGCCGACGGCGTCAGGATCGTGTCCCGCCTGGATCGGGAGTTCATGTGGCTGGCGGGTGAGCCATCCATCGTCGATACCAGCAAGTCGCTGGCGAAGATTTACCACCACCTGGGCCTGGGCATGACCCGGCGCGGGGCGAACGCAGCGCCGGGCGTGGCCATGGGGGCGCTGTTGCCGGGGCTGGCGGACTATATCCTGCTGCGACTGATGGAGCTGACGCGTGACAAGGGCCATCCCGGGTTGAAGCTGAGTTTTGGCCAGGTACTGACGCTGATCGGCCCCGGTGGCGGACGCATCCAGCAAATAGCCGCGACGCAGGATGTCAGCAAGCAGGCCATCAGCGCCATCGCTACTGAACTGGAGGAACTGGGTTACCTGCAGCGCGACGCCGACCCGCTGGATGCGCGCCAGCTGGTGCTGCAATTCACAGATCGCGGACTGGACCTGATCGCTGACTCGGTTGCCAGCGTCGACCAGCTCGAAGCGGAGTTCGCCGCCATCATTGGCAAGGCTGCGCTCAAGCGCATGACCGGGACGCTGCACGTGGTGTATCGCGGCCTGCAACTGGAACAGGATATTTTTGAAGGTAACGGCACGGCGGACATCGGTTTGCTGGCGCGGCAATTACAGCAACAGCTGGGAGACCACGCCAGCCAGGCGCTCGCCCGTCTACTGCTAACCCCATCGGTAACTACGAGGTAACTGAGAATGAACAACGAGTGGCTGTCTTACGTATGGGCGCACTACAATATTGTGGCTTCGTTACTGGCGCTTGCCGGCATCGTGGCCATCACCATGGTGGGCAAGCGGCTGCTGTTCAGCGTGCCCGTACTGGGCAGGATGCGCGCGCTGAACAAGGAGATGGACAAGCCCAAGTGGGCCCAGGAAAAGTACCCGCCCGTGGTTCGGGCCACGCAGAAAGTCGGCATGTATTGCAACGCCACGTTTTTCCTGCTGTTGCTGCCGTTTTGTATCACGCTCGCTGCCCAGCCGGTGTGGCAGGTGTTGCTGGATGTCTTTGTCATTCTTATGTTTTACGATTTTTTCTATTACCTCTCCCACCGCTTCTGGTTTCACGGCCAGGGAAAAATGCGCCAGGTGCATGCCCTGCATCACCAGGCGCGCAACCCAACTTACCTGGATGCCCACTACGTACACCCGTTCGAAACCTTCGTTGGGCTGGCGTTGTTCCTCGGCTCAATCGTTGTATTGGCGGTATTCATGGGTCCGTTCCAGGTATCCACCATCATCCTGACTTACCTTATCTTCACCCATATCAACCAGCTTAATCACATCTATTTCGATGTCCCCGATTTTCCCTACCAGACTATCAACTGGATCGTCGCGAAGCATCACGTGCATCACGAGAATATGCACAAGGGCAACTACGCGACGATTACCCTGTTTTACGACAAGATTTTCGGCACACTCGACTGAGTAACGGAGACCATCTATGAATGACAAGGAGCGCCGCGCACTGGGCGAGAAAACAATAAACGACGTGTACGCCGGTGATGTCGTCGTGCCACCGGAAGGCTATGCGTTCACGGACATTATGCTCAAGCAGTTGTTTGCGGAACTGTGGACGCGCGAAACCCTGTCCATGCGCGACAAGCGCATCCTGCTGCTGGGCATCATCGCCGAAAAAGGCGAGACCACCACGTTCAAGATCCAGATCAAGGCGTCGCTAAAGCGCGGCGAGATCAACCCGGAGGAAGCCCGGGAGTTCCTGTTATTTATCGCGCAGTACGCTGGTTACCCCCGGGCCGCCGCCATGCTGGGTCCGGTGGAACAGGCGATCGCGGAGTTCCAAAAAGAAAGCGCTGACGGCGCCTGATAACCACGGGACCTTGCGCGTCCCGGGAATCCGTTACCAGTGACAGCGAGTTGCGCATCAATTGCCCAACGTGGCCAACAGTGCCTTCGCCTCGGCCAGCTCCGGAAAATCGCTGTTGGTCGCCAGCAGCTTCTCGAGCGTGTCCCTCGCCGCCGCTTTATCATCCAGGGCAGCGGCGATCATCGCGCTGTGATACAGCAGCGAGGGTTGGTCAGGCCTGGCTGCCAGCGCCCGTTCGATGCTGCGCTGCGCGCGCCGATAATCCCGGTTGGTGAACTCCACCACCGCGAGTGTGTCCAGCACCTCCGGTGAATCCGGGGCGATGGTGGCCGCCTTGCGCGCCAGCTCAAGGGCCCGCGCAGGGTTTTTCTCCCGCAGAATCCAGGCCTGGTTGTTCAGCGCCATGAGATTGTTCGGGTCACCTTCCAGAATCGTGGTGTACTGCGCCGATGCCTGTTCGTCAAGTCGCGCCGATTGCAGGCTGTTCGCCAATGCCATGCGCGCAGTGATATCGTCCGGATACTCCTGCAGCCACGCGGTGTACCCCTGGCGTGCGGCGTCAGGTTTTCCGGCCGCTTCCTGGTAGGTCCCCAGTGACACCAGCGTCCCGGTTGCCGGTGCCACCTTGAAGGCTTTGTCGGCGAGCGCCAGTGCCGCGTCCATGTTGCCCTGTCCGCGCTCTGCGGCAGCGCGCAACAGCAGCACATCGGGGTTATCCGGCGCCAGTGCCGTCAGTCTCTGCAACTGGTCGTCAAATTCCTGTGCGGAGCCCTCCGCCAGCGCCATCCTCGCCAGCGCGACGCGGGCCAACACATAATTCTCGTCCAGCGCCACCGCACGCAGCAGCTCTTCCTTCGCCCGCTTGTTGTCGCCCATACCGGAGGCGGCCATTGCCATGGCGTGGCGGATGGGCGCGCTGTCCGGCGTCGCCTTCAGCAATTGCTCCAGCGTGAACTGGGCGGCGCTGGCATCGCGGGTGGAGAGTTGCGCCATCGCCAGCACCTGCAGCACATCCGGGAGCTGTTTCTGCTGGGCGTCGAGCGTGGCGAACAAGGGGGCGACCTGTTCCGGCTTGCCCTTGGCCAGGTAGAAACGCGCGAGCAATACGCGCGGCATAATCGACGCCGGGTCCGCCGCTTTCGCCTGCTCGAGATGCGCAACCAGCGCTGCCTCGTCGCCTTCCCGCGCGTCCAGCAGGGCCAGTTGCAACAGGGTTGGCACAGATTCGGGGTGCCCAGCCAGTGCCGTCTCGTAACGCTTTCGAGCACCCGCCACGTCGTTATCGGCGAGCGCCATTTGCGCCAGGTAATGATTCGCGGCCGGGTCCGCCGGGTCCAGCGCGAGTGTGCGTTGGAAGGTCGCGCGCGCCTGCTCGGGCTTGTCCGCTTCCTGGTATACCTTGCCCAGCAGGTTGAGCGGCGTCACGCCCCCGGGGTGTCGGCCCTGGTAAGCCTCGGCTGCGGCAATCGCAGCGGGGTAGTCTTTCTCCTGCAGGTGGTTGAGCACCAGCAGGATATCGGCCAGCTCGAACTGGGGATCCAACTGCAGCGCGGTCTCCATGTGGCGGGCCGCGTCCTCCCCTTTTCCCCCGATCAGCAGGCCGGCACCGAGCCGGATCTGCGCGCCCGGCGAGTCCGGCTGCAGCTGCGCCACGCGTGACAGCAGCTCGATACCCTCGTCAATCCTGCCCTGGCGCAACAGGGCGTTGGTGGTCAGGTTGAGCGCATCGACGTTCTCGGGCTGGCTGTCCAGCACCGGTTGCAGGAGAGCCAGGACGGCCGCGTAGTCGCCCTGCTGCAGGCGCAGGGTGGCCAGCAATTCGCGCCCCTGCACACTGCCCGGCTGCAGCGCGTGAAAACGCTCCGCCTCGCTCGTCGCCAGGTCCGTGTGCCCTTCCTTCAGGTTCGCGCTGGCGAGGACAAACAGCGCCAGCGGATACTGCTCGGCGGCAGGCTCGGCCAGGGCCAGCGCGGTGATGGCATCCGCGTAACGACCGGCCTGAAAATGCAGCAGACCCTGGATATAGTTCGCCGCCGGGTCCTTGGCCGACTTGCCGAGCAACAGCCTCGCGTCTGCCTGGGCCGCCGCGTAGTCGCCCAGCTGAACCTGCAACAACGCCCGCTTCACAAGGTCGCGGTAGTTCTGCTGGTTCAGGCTGATGGCCTTGCTGTACGCAGCCAGTGCGCCCTGGAGATCCTGCCGGCTCGCCAGAATGTCGCCCCGCAGGCTCCAGGCCTGCCCCTGGCGGGGATCGAGTTCGATGATGCGGTCCAGCGCGGCGTTCGCGCCATCCAGGTCATTCTTGCCCGCCAGCAGGCGCGCCCTCGCCAGCAGGGCATCCGGTGACTCGGGCGTTTTTGCCAGCGCCTTGTCGACCAGTTCCTCCGCCTCGAAGGGATCCCCCATGGCCATCGCCGCCTGCGCCTGCATGGCCAGCACCCTGCCCAGCGCCTCGGGGCCCAACCCGGTGGCACTGATCACCCGCACTTTTTCATACTCACCCTGGGCGAGCAGGGCCGCGGCGAGCGCCGGCTGCACATCATTCGCCGACCACCCCAGGTGCAGGGCGCGCTGCAGCTCCTTGGCCGCCGAGGGCATATCGCCCGTCGCCAGGTAAACCTTGCCCAGCAGCCAGCGCGCCTGCGCGGAGTCGGGCTCCAGCCGCAGCGCATTTTTCAATTCTATGCCGGCAGCGGCATAGTCTGACCGGCCGATGGCGTCCTGTGCGCGCGCCAGATACTCCGCCGGCGTGTCGCTGCTACAGCCAGCCAGTACCAGCAACACCAGGGATAACAGCAGCGTCCGCATCATAGGCCACACCTTCCGGGAACAATCATTGCCAGCTCACGCAGGGAGACCCCGCGTCTTCACCGGGAGTAAACATAGCACACAGTGGCCGCGGAATAGCGTGATGCAGATCCCCGTTTTTGCAGTCGCCGGGACCCCGCCCGCCCTGGCCGGCAGACTCGTGGCATGAATTCCAGGGCTGTCAGGAGGCGACCCGCACCGACAAAAAAAAGGCGGCCACGCGGGCCGCCTTTTGGGGATGTCCCCGCGCTCAGGACTTGCGACGGCGTCGCATTCCACCCAGGGCCGCCAGGCCGAGACCCAGGAGACCCAGCACACCCGGCTCCGGCACATCATTGGGATCGGGATCGGGCGGCACGATAACCACGCGCTCGGTGGTAATCAGCGACCCAAACTGGAAGGTGGTATTGGCTTTCTCCGGCGTCACGAAGCCCAGGCAGGGGTTGTGGCTGCCGGTTGCCGCGTAGCATGCCGCATCGGAGAGTGCGTTGAGGCCGCTGCTGGTTTCCACGAAACTGATGAAGTACTGCTGGGGATCGTCGCCACCGGCGCCGTCCGTATCATAGTAGAAAGGGAAATTCAGCGCGCTGGTGCCGATCACGAAAATATCGCCACAGCCGTTGGCGTTGACACCGACCCCATGGGCCCCGCCATTCGCACAGGGATTGTCACCATTGGGTGTTTCAAAGAAGTCGATGAGGAAGTCCAGCGACGTGCTGGGCAATCCGCCCAGGGGCGGATCGAACGGCGTCAGCGTCAACGTCGACCGCAGGGTGACCTTGTCGAGGGAGTCGCCGGTTATCGGTTGGTTGGTGTGGGTGACCGAAATATTGGCCACCGGGGGAAGCGACACCCCCACACCGGTGGTGACCACGGTGTTCACCGGGGAGTTGGTGATATCCAGGCCGCTCTGGCCATAACCGGTGCTGTCACCCCAGCGCAGGGTCCGGTCGCCGTTGCTGATGGCGACGCTGCCGGGTGCTCCGTCCGTTGCCACGATGCTGCCGGGCAGGAATACCGCATCCACACCGACCGTCCACTGGTTGATGATGCCGGCATTGGCGCTGCCGGCCACCAGTGCGGAAATGGCGAATGCCACTGATTTCATCTGTCTTGTAATGCTCATAATCGTTCTCCGCGGGTGCTTGCTACAGCTGTCTACAAAATGGCTGCCTGTGCACACGGGTACTAGCAACAAGCGGGCCAAGTTGGGCACCGTGGATATTTTATTTAATCAAATCATATAGTTATGAGGCGAAAATAAACGAAAGTTGTATCTGGATGGGGCACGATCGAAAGGCCAATTGTAAATTTTTTCGACAGTCAAACTGGACAGATTACCGGCAGGTGAACAAAAAACGCCCGCGACGGAGTTACCGTCGCGGGCGCCCTTGCACAATTCAGGCGGGAATCAGGCGGCCTTCGAGGATTTCTTCACTTCCGGGTCGAAGGTGATGTACATACGCTTGATACCGTTTACCAGGTTGGAGCGGGTGTAGGCGATATCCCCCACCAGCTTCGGGTTGCGCAGGCGGGGAATAATTTCCTCGAACATCACGCGCATCTCCAGGCGCGCGAGATGCGTACCCAGGCAGAAATGCTGGCCAACCCCGAAAGCGCGGTGCTCGTTGTAGAGATTGGGCATACGCTCGGCGCGCCGCACGTCGAACTTCATCGCGTCCTCACCGAAAATGGTCTCGTCATGGTTCACCGTGTGGTAGTGCATGATGACCTTGTCGCCTTTCCTGATCGTGTGGCCACCGACTTCGGTGTCTTCCATACAGGTGCGACGCATGAGCGTGAAGGCGGTGTTGTAGCGCAGCATTTCCTCGCAGGCGCCGGGAATCTTGTCGGGATTGTCGACCAGGTACTGCAACTGGTCGGGATTCTCCATCAGCATGCGCATGCCCTGGGTGGTGACGGTGCGGGTGGACTCGTTACCGGCGGCGATCAGCATGAGGAAGAACCACACGAATTCCTCGTCACTGAGGCCGTCGTCCTTGCCGTTTCCTTCGATCAACGCCCCGATAATGTCCTTTTTTGGGTTGGTCTTGTGCTCTTCCATGAGTTTCATGGCGTATTCGATCACCTTGAAGGATGCCGCCTGCGCATCCGCCGGGTCGGCGGCCATTTCCGGATCCTGGTTGAACATCATCTTGTTGGTCCACTCGAAGAAGTCCTTGCGATCTTCGGGAGGAATGCCGCAGAGTTCGAGAATCGCCAGTAACGGTAATTCCGCCGCCACTTCCTCGACGAACTCACACTCGCCACGACTGGCCACCCGGTCAATAATATTCCTGGCGTGCTGGCGGAAACTCGGCTCATAGGAATCGACCGCACCCGGCGTGAACGTCGCGCGCACGATTTTGCGGGATTTCATCTGGCGCGGCGGGTCCTGGTTGATGGTCATGTTACGGTGGATCAATTCCAGTTCCTCCTCGGGCATTTCCTCCGCGATCGCCGACCGCGCCTCACTGGAAAAGAGCTTGGGGTGCTTGGAGATAAAATCGATCTCGTCGCGTCCGGTTATCAACCAGTAGGGTACGCCCTGGTAGGACCCGTCCATGTAATGCACCGGGCCGGAGCGACGGATTTCCGCCAGCGTCTCGTAGGGCATACCGTTGACGTAGGTTTCCGGGTCGATCATGTTGGGAAAATTTGCAAAAGGACACTGACTCATCGTTCGCCTCTCCAGGGTAGTTAACCAGCCGTTGGGCTAGAGGCTACTAGGCATTAGTCATAATGTCAATTGACGCTCAGGTTCTTGCCATCCGGCAGCCGGGTTGCCCGGCCACCGGGAGAGTCCCCGGGGGGATTACCGCGTGGCCCTGAAGCCGGCCGCGCGCGCATCCCAGGTGGTGGCGGTGACGCCCCGCTCCCGCAACAGGAATTTCTGTACTTTATTGGTTGGCGTGTAGGGCAGTGAGTCCACGAACTGGATGTAACGCGGAACGAAAAAATAGGGCGCGTTGTCATTGATAAAGCGGGCCAGGTCCTCGGCCGGTAGCGCTTGCCCCGGCTTGAGGATGACGTCCAGCATGATTTCCTGTTCTGATTCGAGGTCCGCGCTGGTAACGCCAAACGCCGCGCAGTCGGCAACGGCCGGGTGCTTGCGGGCAGCCAACTCCACTTCGAACGTGGAGATATTGCGCCCTTTATAACGCACGGCGTCCTTCTTGCGATCGGAGAAGAAGTAAAAGCCCTGTTCGTTGCAGCGCAGCATATCGCCGGTCTTGTACCACTCCCCCTCGTAGGCCGCGGCGGTAGCTGCGGGGTTGTCGAAATAGCCGTTAAAAATAAAATGCGGCCACAGGGGTTTCACCCATAGCTCCCCGGGTTCACCCACCGGCACGTCCCTGCCATCGTCGCCCACCAGCCTGGCCTCGAGTCCCGGCACCACGCTGCCGCAGCTGCCGGGGGGCTGGGTGCGGCCGGCGACCGGCGCGATCAGGCGCATGGCCTCGCTCTGGCCCAAACCCTGGGGCACCAGTTCGACGTTGAACCGTTCACAGAAGGGGCCGGCCACCGCGGGCGGCATCGGGATGGCCATCAGTTTGCGCAGGCTGTGGCGGGCGTCATCGTCGCGGGGCGGCGCATCCCAGAGGAACATGTGCATGGCCCCTAGCGTGAAGCACTGGGTCGCCTTGTAATAGTCCACGCGCTGCCAGAACGTCTTGACCGAGAACGCCGGTTCGATGGCGAGGGGCACTCCCGCGAACAGCGCGCGAAAAATCGCCGTGACCCACACCGCCGAGTTGTACATGGGCAGCACGGTAAATATCACGTCATCCTCTGCAATACCGTACTGGCAGGCCTCGTTGTTGGCCAGGGAGGCGTTGAACCAGACATTGTGGCTCTGCATTACGCCCTTGGCCTTCCCGGTCGTGCCGGATGTCCACAGCACGGCACAGGTGTCACCCGCAGCGAGCGCGGACATGTCGGGCTCCCCTGCCCCCTCCACGTAGAGGTCCTGGAGAGGCAGCGCGCCGGGCATCGACCCGGTGCCACCCTGCAGCACCAGCGCCTGCACCGAGACGTCACCGATGACCTCCCGCAGCCGATCGAGGTGCGCCGCGTCACTGACCAGCACCGTGGGCCGGCTGCCGTTAATGGTGTCGAGCAGCCAGGCGCCCTTGTAATCGGTGTTGATCGGCACCCACACGGCCCCGAGCTTGTTGGTTGCCAGTACGAGGAATATCACCTCCGGCGCACTGCTCATGTAGAAGGCGAGCCGATCACCCGCCTTCAGGCCCGCGCGGGCCAGGCCCGCGGCCAGTTCGTTCACACGCTGGTTGACCTCGGCGAAGGTGTACACGCTCTCACCGAACAACAGGTAGGGATGATCGCCGTGCTGCTGTGCCTGCAGCTGGATGGCGCGTCCCAGGTGACGGTCGCGGGGATCAGTGAGATGCAAAATATTCATGCCGTGTGCAGGTTCCCGAATACGTGGTTAATGGTCTGAAAATATGTGTGGCCGGCGGTCAGCTGCGCACCAGTTCCAGTGTCTCCCGCAGGCCATCGCGGTCTATCAGTAGCATGGCGACACCGTAAGCGACGATACCGACCAGCACCAGCTGCGCCAAATATAACCACTCCCCGACACTGCCATAAGCAACCGGCCGCATAAAATAGACGGTGGCATACATTATCATCCCCGCGGCGACGGGCCGCATCATCTGCGCTAGGTAATCTGCCAGGCCGACACCGACGACCCTGCAGGTACGCACTGCCGTGACCAGGAAAACCACGGGGTACATGCCCAGCCAGGCGTATGCCAGGCCGATCACGCCCCAGCGGGTACCCGCGTAAAACGCCATCGGCATCAGCAGGGCAGCGATGACAAAATTGGAGGCGCTGGTGCCGGGGTGACCCACACCCCACAACAGGGGCGGGAACACGTTGCTCAACAGGCGAAAAGGCATCACCACGCCCAGTAGTTGCAACAGGGGTGCCGCCGGCAGCCATTTCTCGCCCAGCAGCGTCGCGATGATCGGCTCGGCGATGCTGCTCATCCCGAAAAATACCGGAAAGGCGACTATGCCGAGCAGCCGCGTCGCCTTGAGCAGGTAGCCGTGCACCGTCTCGGGGCTGGTATTGGCGTGGGCGTGGGAGAACGCGGGAAAGGCGACTGAATTGAGCAATCCGCTGATCTTGTGAATGGGCAGAGACGCCAGCTGGCTGGCGACCGCGTAGTAGCCCAGCAGCTGGTTGCCGAGCATTTTGCCGCCGATGAACTTGTCCGACTCGCTGAACAGGAACCACAGTCCGCGGTCCAGCGTGACAAAACCACCGAAAGCAAAGTGCCCGCGCATGCCGCGCAGGGAAAAACTCGGCCACACCAGGTTGCGGGCGATGGCGTTCAGCCCGACCATGCGCGTCGCGTTGGTGGCCAGCGTGCCCCAGATCAGCGCCCATACGCCATAGCCCAGTAGCGCCAGCACCAGCGTGGTGAGGCTGCCGATCACCAGGGTGGCGAAATCCACGATCGAGCGCCGCGCGAAATCGATCTCCCGCTCCAGTTGGGACTGCGGCAGGGTTTCGAAAATGAGCAACAGGAACTGGACTGACAACACCTGCACGATGGGTTTCAGGGCCGGCTCGCCGTAGAAACCCGCGATCGCACCGGCACCGAAGAACAGGAGCGCGAAATACAGCGAATTCACGACAATGACGACGCCAAATACCTGCCGGCGCAACTGCTGATCCAGTGCCTTCTCCTGCACGAGCACCGCATCCAGGCCAAGGGTATTGAGCAGCACCAGCAATGAGACCAGCACCATCGCCATGGCCATCAGTCCGTAGTCGCCGGGCGCAAGCAGGCGAATCACCATGATGGTAATCGCCCAGGATACCGCCTGGCCCGTAAACCGGGCGGCAGCACTCCAGCGCAATGCAGACATGACCTTGCTGCGAATATCCATCTTATTATTCCCGGGCGTGGTCGCCGGTAACGTCGCGTGAGCCGGCACGCGCCTGCCGCGCCCGGTATCAGGTGGCGCTAGTGTCGGTCATTTCAGGACGATTTGCATCCGGCCCCGCAGCCGTTCAGACGAATTTGAGCCGCACCGGTCGCGTCTGCGCCTGTTGCGGCACCCCGTCGAACCGGCCGGGCACCACCGCACCGCAGGCCGCGCAGTTGCCACGGTGGTCCAGCCCCCAGTGCCCCAGCCGATGCCAGTCGCGCTCGATCAGCAGTTCGCCACAGTGCGGACACCACGTACTCGATCCTTTCGGGTCGTGCACGTTGCCGGTGTAGGCGAAGCGCACACCGTTGGCCATGGCAATCTCCCGTGCGCGGGTCAGTGTGGCGGCCGGCGTACGCTCGATGTCACGCATCTTCCAGTCCGGGTGAAACGCGGTGAAGTGCATGGGCACGTCGCGTCCGAGGTGCTCCACCACCCAACGGGTCATGGCGTGCAGTTCCGCGGGCGAGTCGTTTTCACCGGGAATCAGCAGTGTCGTCAGTTCCAGCCAGGTATCGGTCTCGTGACGGATGTACTTCAGCGTGTCCAGTACCGGTTCGAGTCGCCCGCCGCACACCGTGTAATAAAAACGATCGGTAAACGCCTTGAGATCGACGTTGGCGGCGTCCATGCCCCGGAAAAACTCCACCCGCGGCGCCGGGTCAATGTAGCCGGCGGTCACCGCCACGGTCCGGATATCCAGCTCACGACAGGCAGCGGCCACGTCGAGTGCATACTCCATGAAAATGATGGGGTCGTTATAGGTAAAGGCCACGCTGCGGCAATCCAGCTCCCGCGCCGCCCGCGCCAGCTGCCCCGGACTGGCGGCGTCGGCGAGCGTATCGGTCTCGCGGCTCTTGCTGATATCCCAGTTCTGGCAAAACTTGCAGGCCAGGTTGCAGCCGGCGGTACCGAACGACAATACCCCGCTGCCGGGATAAAAGTGGTTCAGCGGTTTCTTCTCGATCGGATCGACACAGAAGCCGCTGGAGCGGCCGTAGCTCACCAGCTTGACCTCGCCATCCAGCCGCTGGCGGACATAACAAAGGCCGCGCTGCCCCTCCTGCAGGCGGCAGTGGCGGGGGCACAGGTCGCACTGTACCTGGCCGTCCGGCAGCGCGTGCCAGTAACGTGTTGTTACGATGTTGTCGGTCATCCCTTGAATTTGGGGGCGGCATACCCATAAATCAACTATGGTTATGGAAATTCAAAAGACGCTTCGCCAGGACGTGCCATGAAGATGCGGGAAGCAGCCGTTGCCGGCACTTTTTATGACGCAGATCCCGACCGATTGCGTCAGCACCTGGCATCCCTCATGGCGGGCGCCCCCCCTTACAAGGGGCCTGCGCCGGCGGCGCTGATCGCACCGCACGCCGGCTACGTCTACTCCGGGCCGGTAGCAGCCCGGGCGTATGCGGCCCTCGCACCCGTGGCGGACCGCATTAGCCGCGTGGTCCTGTTCGGCCCCGCCCATCGCGTTGCGCTGGAGGGTATGGCGGTTCCGGAGGTGGACGCCTTCGCCACCCCGCTGGGCGTCGTGCCCCTGGACCAGGAGGGACTCGCGGTGCGCCAGAGCGCTGCCGGGGTCTGCGTCTCCAACGAGGCGTGCACCGGCTGGAGCACAGCCTGGAAGTGCAATTGCCTTTTTGCAGGCAGTGCTGGGCCCCTTCACCCTGGTGCCCGTCGCGGTGGGACACTGCGACGCCCGACGGGTGGCCGCTGTGGTGGACGCCCTCTGGGGTGGGCCGGAAACCCTGCGCGTGTTCAGTAGTGACCTGTCCCATTCCACGCCTACGGCGACGCCTGCACGCGGGACTCCCGCACCTGCCAGCGAATTCTGCGCAAAGAGCAGGCGCTGAACGGCAACGACGCCTGCGGCGCATTCGCACTTAACGGACTGATGCGCAGCGAGCACGCAAGCGCACTGTCGGTGGCACAACTGGCCCTGTGCAACTCGGGCGATACCGCCGGCAGCAGGGACCGCGTGGTGGGCTATGGCGCTTTCGTCCTGCACTGAGCTGGCCCCCGCCGAGCGTGCACAGCTCCTGCGGATTGCCCGCGGCACCGTTTACGAGGCACTGGGCCTGAACCGGCCACCGCGGCCGCGCCTGGCGGCACTGCCGCCGGCGCTGCTCCTCAGGCGCGGGGTTTTCGTCACGCTGACGAGCGGGGGGCGGTTACGCGGCTGCATCGGCACACTCGAAGCGCAGGCGCCGCTGGGAGCGGCGGTGGCGGATGCGACGCACGGCGCCGCCTTTCGCGACCCGCGCTTTCCACCCCTGCAGGTGGAGGAACTCGACGCCGTGCACATCGAGATTTCTGTCCTGTCGCCACTCGAACCGCTGCCGGCGGACAATCGACAGGCGCTGCTCAACGTGTTGCGTCCCGGCCGGGACGGCCTGCTGCTGCGGGACGGGCAGCGCCAGGCGACATTCCTGCCCCATGTGTGGGAGCAACTACCGGCGCCGGACACGTTTCTCGACCACCTGCTGGCGAAGGCCGGCCTGCCGGTCGGCGGGTGGTCGCCGGGAATGCGCTGCTTTCGCTACCAGGCGGAGTGTTTCGGCGAGAGCGGTACCGCGACCAACGGCTGATTTTTTGCCGCCGACCGGGGGCCGTCGCGGCGGCTGGTTGCTCAGGCGGCGGGATAGCCGAGCTTGCCAAGCGCCTCTGCAATTTCCTGCAGAACAGTTGGGTCATCGATCGTCGCCGGCATTGTCCACGGCTCCCCGTCGGCGATACGGCGCAGGGTGCCCCGCAGGATTTTTCCCGAGCGGGTCTTGGGCAGGCGCGCTACCACCGCGCAGTGCCGGAAGGCGGCGACCGGACCGATCCTGTCGCGGATGCGGCGGACCGATCGCTGCGCGACGTGTTCAGGCGCCGCGGTAACACCCCTGTTCAGCACCAGCAGGCCGAGCGGCAACTGCCCCTTGATCGGGTCAGCCACGCCGATCACGGCGCACTCCGCGACATCCGCATCGTCCGCCAGCACTTCCTCCATGGCGCCGGTGGACAGGCGATGCCCGGCGACATTGATGACGTCATCCGTCCTGGCCATGACGAACACGTAGCCATTGTCGTCAATGTAGCCAGCGTCCCCGGTCTCGTAGTAACCCGGGAAGTTCCGGAAATAGGCGGCGACATAGCGCTGCGGCGCGTTCCAGAGGTTGGTGAAGGTGCCCGGGGGCAGCGGGTTTTTCAGTACCAGCGCGCCGATGGTACCGGGTGCGACCGGAGCGCCGGTCCCATCCAGCACGTGCACCTCGTAACCGGGCACGGCCCGCGCGGGCGATCCGGGCACCACCGGCAGCATTTCGATGCCCAGGCAGTTGGCACAGATAGGCCAGCCTGTCTCGGTCTGCCACCAGTGGTCGATCACCGGCACCTGCAAGACCTCTTCCGCCCAGGCCAGCGTCGGCGAGTCGCAGCGCTCGCCGGCGAGGAACAGGGCACGCAGGGGCGACAGGTCGTGGGATCGCGCGTGCGCGCCAGTCGGGTCCTCCTGCCGGATCGCCCGGAAGGCGGTTGGCGCGGTAAACAATACCCGCACTCCGTATTCCGCAATGACGCGCCAGTAAGCGCCAGGATCCGGCGTACCCACTGGCTTGCCCTCGTACAGCACCGTGGTGCAGCCGGCGAGCAGCGGACCGTAGACGATGTACGAGTGGCCAACCACCCAGCCGACATCGGAGGCTGCCCAGTACACATCCCCGGCTGCCACGTTGTATACCTTGCGCATGCTCCACTTGAGCGCCACGATACTGCCACCGGTGTCGCGCACCACGCCCTTGGGTTGGCCGGTCGTACCCGAGGTGTACAGGATATACAGCGGGTGATTGGCTGCGACCGGGACGCAGTCGACCGGTGCGGCGCGATCCAGCGCCACCCGCCAGTCAATATCGCGCCCCTCGACCAGTGCGGCATCCAGCTGTGACCGGCGCAGTATCACGCAGTGCTCGGGCTGGTGGCGCGCGGTGGCAATGGCCGCGTCCAGCAGCGGCTTGTAGGGCACGACGCGGGCCGGCTCCACGCCGCAGGTCGCCGCGACGACCACCCGCGGTGTGGCGTCGTCGATGCGCACGGCCAGCTCGCTGCTGGCGAAACCGCCAAATACCACGGAGTGGATCGCGCCGATCCGCGCGCAGGCCAGCATGGCAATCACCGCTTCCGGCACCATGGGCATATACAGCAATACGCGGTCACCCTTGCCCACGCCGCAATCGACCAGGACACCGGCAAAGCGCGCAACCTGATCCAGCAGCTGCGTGTAGGTATAGTGCGCCTTGGACGCCGTGACCGGACTGTCGTACAGGAGGGCCACCTGCTCGCCCCGGCCCTGCGCCACGTGCACATCGAGCGCGTTGTAACAGGCGTTGGTCACGCCATCGGGAAACCAGCGGTAGAATGGCGGATCCGAGCTGTCCAGCACCTCCGCCGGCTCCCGGTACCAGAAAATATCCCGCGCCGCCTCCCGCCACATTGCCGTCACATCCATACGCACCTACCCTTCTCTGCCCGCTGCCGGTTGCGCGCCGCGGGGCTGTCCGGGTCCCCGGGGGCGCTGACGCCACAGGATACGACAAGGCCGCTGTCAGCCAAAGCGGCGCTTGGCGCGCCGTTTGGTCTGGACCGGCACATGGCATAGACTGCGCATACCACCCCGCAGAGGACTGTACAGCATGGCTTTAAGCGATTTGCTCGTGGACGCCGCGGAACGGGCCAACCAGGACCCCTACGCCATTCCGCTGGAAGAGATTAACGTCGCCAATCCCTTCCTGTTCGCCCGGGATATCCACGGTCCCTGGTTCCGGCGCCTGCGCGACGAGGCGCCCGTGCACTACTGCCCCGAGAGCTTCTTTGGTCCCTACTGGTCCATTACCCGTTACCAGGACATCGTGGAAGTCGACACGTCCCACGAGATTTACTCCTCGGAGCCCGCGATCACCATCGGCGACACGCAGGAGGATTTTCCCCTGCCCATGTTCATCGCGATGGACCGGCCCAAGCATGACGAGCAGCGCCGCGTGGTCAGCCCGGTAACCGGCGCCGAGAACCTGCGACACTTCGAACCGATTATCCGCGAGCGCACCATCGATGTGCTTGAGCAGTTGCCGCTGGGCGAAACCTTCGACTGGGTGGATCGGGTATCCATCGAACTGACGACGCGGATGCTGGCCACCCTGTTTGATTTCCCCTTCGAAGAGCGGCGCAGGCTCACGCGCTGGTCCGACGTCGCCACCGCGATCCCGGGCATGGGGGTTATCGACACGGAGGAACAGCGTCACGAGGAACTGCTGGGCTGCCTCGCGTACTTCACCGGGCTGTGGAACGAGCGCGTAACGAAACCGCCAAAAAACGACCTGGTGTCCATGCTGGCCCACGGCGAGGCGACCCGCAATATGCCGCCACTGGAGTTTCTCGGCAACCTGGTGCTGCTCATCGTGGGTGGCAACGACACCACGCGCTCCACCATGACGGCCAGCGCCCTGGCGTTGCACCAGAACCCGGGACAATTCGACAAACTGGTTGCCAACCCGCAACTGATCGACAGCATGGTCGCTGAAACCATCCGCTGGCAGACCCCGCTGGCGCATATGCGACGCACCTGCAAGGTCGATACGCAGTTGGGCGGACAGCACATCAGGGCCGGCGACAAGGTCATCATGTGGTATGTATCGGGCAACCGGGACGAGCGCTTCATGGCGAACCCGGACGCCTTCATTATCGACCGGCCCGACGTGCGCCGGCACCTGTCGTTCGGCTTCGGCATCCACCGGTGCATGGGCAACCGGTTGGCGGAGCTGCAATTGCGGATCCTGTGGGAGGAAATCCTGCGGCGCTTCGAACGCGTGGAAGTGGTCGGCGAGCCGGTGCGTACCGTGTCGTCCTTCGTGCACGGCTTCACGGCAATGCCCGTGCAGCTGCGGCGCAAGGCGGCCGGCTGAACCGCGTGACAACCCGCAGGAGCGACTACCTTGCGGTAGCGCTCCACGGGCATTCGCAAGCGGGCGGGGGCGCTACAGCCGCGGAATTTCGGCCTGGTCTATCGGCAGCTCGGCGCGCCCGATGCGCGCCGCCCTGTCCAGCAGCGTCGCCTCGGCTTCCTCGACGCGGATCATGATGACGAATCGCTTGTCCTTCACGCCCTGCAGGCAGTAGCGCGCCAATTCGTCCAGGTCCTGGAATTCCAGTTCCCAGCCGGCTTTTTCCGCCGCCACCTTGAAGTCCTGTACCGTCGGCACCGGGGCGTAGGGTTTTTCGCGTGCGAGTTCCTTGGGCCGGTTGCGGTCCGTGGTCCAGATCCCGGTGTCCAGCAGGCCGCCGGAGGGATAGAACACCGACGCCGCCAGCTTGGTGTTTTCACTCTGCAGCTGCGCCGCGAGGCACTCGCTGATGCACGATACCGCCGCCTTGCTCGACGCGTAGACCGACTGGTAAGGCAGCGGTGAAATGCCGCCATCGCCGGAGGACGTGTTGATAACATGCCCCTCTTCGCCGGACGCGATCATGCGCGGCACGAACGCCTGGATACCGTGGACCACGCCGAGGACGTTGACACCATGTACCCACTTCCAGTCGTTGTCGGTGGTTTCCCACACGTTGGCGGAGGGTGCGGCCACGCCCGCGTTGTTGAACAGCAGGTGGCAGGCGCCGTAGGTGTCATACACCTTGTCGGCCAGCGCATTGACCGACTCGGCCCGGGAGACGTCGGTGACAACGCCGATCACTTCACCGGCGTCGGCGAACTCAGCCAGCACCCGGTCGAGCGCCTTCTGCTCGACGTCGCCGATAACGACTTTCGCCCCTGCTGAGAGCAACTCCTTGACCAGGGAGCGACCAATACCGCTGGCGCCACCGGTGACTACCGCGACCTTTCCTGCAAAGCTTTCCATTGTTGGGGGTTCCTTCTGGTGTGGGGGCCCCGTTATGCCACAGTTTGCAACTGGACTCCACCCCGCACCCTGGATGAATCAAGCGCAAGCCCGCTTTCGGCTGCAATGCGTATAAAGTAGGATGAATGCCTGAACCCCGCGAGAGGCCGGCGACGTCACCCCGGAGCATATGACCTTGATCAAGCAACTGACCATCCCGGTGCGGGGACAGGGACTTTATCCCATCACGCATTACGTGACACCGGTGGTCGCGGGCAGTGAGCGGCGCGAGGGGCTGTGCACGTTGTTCATTCGCCACACCTCCGCCAGCCTGCTGATCCAGGAAAACTACGACGACAGCGCGCGGGTGGACCTGGAAAACTGGCTCAATCGCCTGGTACCCGAACGGGACGCGCTGTACACCCATACCCTGGAAGGGGACGACGACATGCCATCCCACATCAAGTCCGCGCTCACGGCGACCCAGGTCAGCATCCCGTTCGAGCACGGGGAGCTGCTGCTGGGCACGTGGCAGGGCATTTACCTGTGGGAGCACCGGCACCACGCCGGCGCGCGACACGTGGTGTTGCACCTGTGACGGCGCCCCGCAGCGCGCTCCCAGCAGTGCCCGACCATGAACTGGCACGGCGGCTGGGTCGGGTTTTGCCTCCCGACTGCCTGATCACGGACACGGAGTCACAGCGCCCCTACGAGTGCGACGGCCTGACGATCTACCGGGACCTGCCATTGGCCGTGGCGCTGCCCGCGACCGTGGAGGAAGTGCAGCAGGTATTGCAAATCTGCCACGAGTTGAATGTTCCCGTCGTGGCCCGCGGCGCGGGCACCGGGCTGTGCGCAGGCGCGATGCCGCACCCCGACGGCGTACTGCTGGTGCTGAGCAAACTGGACCGCATCCTCGAGATTGACCCGCTGGCACGCACGGCGCGGGTGCAACCGGGGTGAGCAACCTGTCCATCTCGGCGGCGGCCGCCAGCCACGGACTCTACTATGCGCCGGACCCCTCCTCCCAGATCGCCTGCAGCATCGGCGGCAACGTAGCGGAAAATTCCGGCGGCGTACACTGCCTCAAATACGGTCTCACCGTGCACAATATCCTGTCCCTGACGGTCCTCACTGTAACCGGGGAGCAACTGATCCTCGGCAGCGAGGGCCTCGACAGCCCCGGCTACGACCTGCTGGCGCTGCTCACCGGTTCCGAGGGCCTGCTGGGGATCGTGATCGAGGTGACCGTGCGGCTGCTGCCGGCGCCGGAGGAGGCACGGGTGGTAATGGCCGGCTTCGACAGCGTCGAGGCCGCCGGCGACGCGGTCGGGGCGATCATCGCCGCCGGGATCATCCCCGCCGGGCTGGAGATGATGGACCGCCTCGCCATCCGCGCGGCGGAGGATTTTTGTCACGCGGGTTATCCACGCGATGCCGCTGCAATCCTGCTGTGCGAGGTCGACGGCACCCGGGAGGAAGTGATGCAGCACACCGCGGCGGTAGTACAATGCTTCCAGGACAGGGGCGCCAGCTCGCTGACCATCTCGCAGGATGAAGCCCAGCGCGCGCTGTTGTGGCAGGGACGCAAAGCGGCTTTTCCCGCCGTCGGCCGGCTGGCGCCGGATTACTACTGCATGGACGGCACCATTCCCAGGGGACAGGTGGCATTCGTGCTGAGCGAGATCTATCGCCTCGCGGAAGCCTACAACCTGCCCGTCGCCAACGTTTTCCATGCCGGCGACGGCAACCTGCATCCGCTTATACTGTTCGACGCCAGCGACCCGCAACAGATACGCAGGGCGGAAGCGTTCGGCGGCGACATACTCGACCTGTCGGTGCGCGTGGGCGGTTGCATCACCGGCGAGCACGGGGTGGGTGTGGAAAAATTGCGCAAGATGCCCAGCCAGTTCAGCACCGCGGAACTGCTGCAGTTCGAGGAGATCAAGCACGCCTTCGACCCGGCGCTCAATCTCAATCCCGGCAAGGGGATACCGATACTCAAGCGCTGCCAGGAATACCGCGCGCTGCCTGCGCGTCACCATCATGAATGAAGCACGCGGGACAGCCCTGCCCGGCGATCACAGCGAGGACATCATCGCCGCGTTGCGCCAGGCGCGTGCGGAACGGCGGCCGGTCTACATCAGCGCGGGCGGCAGCAAGCGCCACTGGCTGGGCCGCCATTGCGAGCATGCCCTGCTGGACATCTCCGCGCACCGGGGCATCGTGGACTACCAGCCGCGGGAGCTGGTACTCACCGCGCGGGCCGCGACGCCGCTGACGGAGATCGAAGCCGCGCTCGGCGAGGCGCAGCAGGTGCTGCCCTTCGAGCCGCCCCTGCTCGGCGGTCGCGCCACGCTCGGCGGCACCCTGGCGTGCAACCTCTCCGGACCCGCCCGGCCCTGGCGGGGCTCCGTGCGCGACGCGATACTGGGTGTGCAACTGATCAACGGCAAGTGCGAGCACCTCAGCTTTGGCGGCAGGGTGATGAAGAACGTGGCCGGCTACGATGTCGCGCGCCTGCAGGCCGGGGCCCTCGGCTCGCTCGGCGTGCTCACGCAAATCAGCCTGAAGGTCCTGCCCCGCGCCGAAAAGACGCTGACCCTGCGCTATGACATGGCGGCGGCAGCGGCGATCGAGACCATGAACCGCCGCGCCGGCGCGCCCAAGCCCCTGTCGGGCGCCTGCTGGTATGACGGCGCCCTGTACCTGCGCCTGTCGGGAGCGGCGACTGCGGTGGACAGTACCGCCATGCAGTGGGGCGGAGAACCGCTGGAAGAGAGCGCCACGCCGTGGCACGGACTACGCGAAATGACCCTGCCCTACTTCGATGGCGCCGCCCCGCTATGGCGCTTTTCCATCAAGCCCTCCGCGCCGCTGGCAACGGCGGCGGAACGGACGCTCATCGACTGGTGCGGCGCCCAGCGCTGGCTGCGCGGCGCGCAGGCGCCAGCTGAAATGCACCGGGTGGCAGCCGCCGCCGGCGGCCATGTCATTGTCTTTCGCGGGGGAGATCGCCACAGCGAAGTCCGCACGCCACTGGGCCCGGTCCAACAGGCGCTGCAACAGCGACTCAAACGCGCCTTCGACCCGGACGGCATCCTCAACCCGGGCCTGCTGTACAGTTGGCTATAGGAGCGACGGACGCATGCACGTAGACCTACACCCGCGCTACGCCGGTACGGCGGCGGGGGAAAGCGCCAAAGCACTGACCAGCGCCTGCGTGCACTGCGGTTTCTGCCTGGCCACCTGCCCCACCTACCTCGACAGCCGGGATGAACGCGACAGCCCCCGGGGCCGGATCTACCTGATCAAGCACCTGCTCGAAAGCGGCGAGGCAGCGGCGCCCACCCGCCTACACCTCGATCGCTGCCTCACCTGTCGCAACTGTGAGACCACCTGCCCGTCCGGTATGCAATACGGCGAGTTGCTGGATATCGGCCGCGGGCTGCTGGAGGTCCAGGCACCGCGACCGGCGACGGAAACAGTCCTGCGCCGGTTGCTGCGCTGCGTTTTTTCCCGCCCGCGATTGCTGGGGGCGGCGCTGGCGCTGGGACAGGCCTGCCGCCCGGTGCTTCCTCAACGCCTGCGCCGCAGGATGCCGTTGCGGCAAGCGCCCAAGGCACCGCCGCGGGGCACACAGGCACGCCGGATGCTGGTACTGGAAGGCTGTGTGCAGCGCGCGGCAACGCCCAATACCAATGCCGCCGCGCGCCGGGTGCTCGACCGGCTGGGCATTTCCCTGGTGGCCGCGCCCCGGGCCGGTTGTTGCGGCGCGGTCAACTACCACCTCGCCGCACTCGCCGACGGCCTGGACAACATGCGGCGCAACATCGACGCCTGGTGGCCGTATATCGAAGGCGGCGTGGAAGCCATCGTCAGCAGCGCCAGCGGCTGCGGTGCCATGCTGGTGGATTACGGCCGCCTGCTCGCCCGGGACCCCGCCTATGCGGACAAGGCCCGGCGCGTGTCCGAACTCACCCGCGATATCGGGGAAATCGTGCTGGCAGAGGATCCGGGTAAACTGGCGATCAATACCGGTCTTGGCAGGGTCGCCATCCACAGTCCCTGCACCCTGCAACACGCGCTCCGGCAACCGGACCTGCTGGCCGCGATACTCAACCGGGCGGGGTTCCAGGTAGCGCGTGTTCCCGAGCAGGTACTGTGCTGCGGGTCCGCGGGCACCTACTCGATACTGCAGTCGGCAATCAGCGAACGCCTGCGCGACAAGGCGCTGCGCACCCTGACGAGCGACAGGCCGGACGTGATCGCCACGGCCAATATCGGCTGCCAGCTGCACCTGCAGGCCGTCGCCGGCGTGCCCGTCGTGCACTGGATAGAATTACTGGACACGCCCTGACGGGCCCATCAGGCTGCGTCCGGGAGGGTTCACGGGCAGGGACTGTCTGCTATATTAGCACCAGGTAAAGTTAACGGCTCGACGAGTCGATGCATGAACGACACCGATCAGAAACTGCTGCTGGACGCCGTGTACGAGTGGGAGCGCAAGAGCCCGCAACGGGTCTACATGACCCAGCCGCTGGGTAACGGCAGGACCGTGGATTACACCTGGGCGCAGACCATGGACGAGGCGCGCCGCATGGCCGCCTACCTGCGCTCGCTGCAGTTGCCGCACAATAGTCACATCGCGCTGCTCTCCAAGAACTGCGCGCACTTTATCATCTGCGACCTCGCCATCTGGATGGCTGGGCACGCCACCATCGCGCTGTACCCGACGCTTAACGCAGATACGGTGACATACATTCTCGACCACTCGGATTCCAGGCTGATCTTCATCGGCAAGCTGGATGGCTGGGACGCACTGCGCGCCGGTATTCCCGAGGACCTGCCGAAGATCGCGCTACCGCTGGCGCCACCGACTGCTTTCCCCCAATGGGATGACATCATCGCCACGCAGGTCCCCATTGCGGACAGCCCCTCACCGCCACCGGACCAGCTGGCGCTGATGTGCTACACCTCCGGCAGCACCGGGCACCCCAAGGGCGTGATGCACACCTTCGCTTCCGCGTCCATGCCGGCGCGGCACGTCGTCATGGAACTGGGCATCACCGCCGATGACCGTATCCTCTCGTACCTGCCTTTGGCCCATGTGTTCGAACGCGCCGCCGTCGAGTGCAGTTCCTTTTTCTCCGGTATGCATATCTATTTCGCAGAAAACCTCGACACGTTTCTGCAGGACCTGCGCCGTGCGCGGCCGACCCTGTTCCTGTCCGTGCCGCGACTGTGGCTCAAATTCCAGCTCGGCGTTTTCCGCAAGTTCCCACAACAGCGGCTGGCGACCCTGTTAAAAATCCCGCTGGTCGGTCGCTACGTGCGCCGCAAGGTACTGGACAGCCTGGGCCTGGCCGAGGTGCGCATGGCCGGCAGCGGTTCCGCACCGATGCCAGCGGAGTTGATCCAGTGGTACGAAGCGTTAGGGCTGCAGTTGCTGGAAGGTTACGGCATGAGCGAGGACTTCGCCTACTCCCACATGTCGACCCCCGCCCAGCGCAGGGCCGGGTACGTGGGCGTACCCAGCCACGGCGTCGAAACCCGTATCAGCGAGGACGGCGAGATCCAGGTCAAATCTCCCGGCAATATGCTCGGCTACTACAAGGCGCCAGACCTTACCGCCGAGTGCTACACGCCCGACGGCTTTTTCCGCACCGGCGACCGGGGCGAATATTCAGCGGATGGCCTGCTGCGCATCACCGGCCGCGTGAAGGAGTTATTCAAGACCAGCAAGGGCAAGTACGTGGCGCCCGCGCCCATTGAAAACCTGCTCAATGCGGACAGCCATATCGAACTGTCCTGCGTGTCGGGCCCCGGCCGCCCCGCCTGTCACGCCGTCGTGCAACTGGCCGAGGAACTGCGCGACAAGCTGGACGACGAGCGCTTTCGCCGGGAGCTGACCGCGAACCTGGAGCGGCTGCTGCAATCGGTCAACGCCCAGGTCGAGGAGTACGAGAAACTGCAGTTCATCGCCGTGGTGCGCGACCGCTGGGACACCACCAACGATTTCCTGACGCCCACGCTGAAAATCAAACGCGATGTCGTGGAATCGGCGTACAGCCCCTACCTCGATGAATGGTACGCATCCGGGCAGCAGGTGATCTGGCAGGCATAGTCGCGTTACGGTCCCGCAGCGGATTCAGGGTCGGCAGCCCGCCGTCACGCCGGGGCCTTTTTCACGAACTCCGACTTCAGCTTCATCGCCCCGAAACCGTCAATCCTGCAATCGATGTTGTGGTCGCCCTCCACCAGGCGAATATTCTTCACGCGGGTCCCGACTTTCAGCACCGAGGAGGAGCCCCGGATCTTCAGGTCCTTGATCACGGTTACCGTGTCACCGTCCGCCAACGTGTTGCCGTGGGCATCCGTGACCGCGGGAGACGCGGGTACCGCTGCCGCTGCGTCCCCGGACCACTCGTGGGCGCACTCCGGGCAGACGTAAAGCTGCCGGTCGGCGTAGGTGTAGGGGGAATGACACTGCGGACAGTGGGGTAATGTGCTCATAGCGGCATCCTGTGTGCCCGGCCCGGTGAAAACACGGGTGTTTCCAGGCGCAGTTATAATAACGAGGTTGTTCAGAACAAAACGGTAGTCGACTTCCACCGCCGTATTTGTTTTTATCGAAGACGTGCCCACAGGCACCCCTCGTTGTATTGCTTCGCCATTGGACAAGCCGATACACGCAACACATCGTTTATTCAATCCGCCGCCAGCAGGCGACAGCGCAGCCACTGCGCCGCTTGCGGGGGCATAGTCTGCCACGGAGGCATACTCTATGAGAAGACAAAAGCGCGATATGAATTCCAGAGCATTTGACCGGGGTTACCAGGCGGGCGTCGCCGGGCGCAGTATGGACTTCTGCCCTCACGTGGACGAGGAACACCGGCATAACTGGATATCGGGCTGGCGCGAGGGCCGCAGCGACCAGTGGGACGGCCTGACCGGCGTCTCCGGCGTCCATAAGCTTCGCGCGATCTGAATTTTCATCCCGCGCCCTGGCGCATCGGCCAGGGCAATTACCCTCCCGCGGGCACTGCCTCGCCCCCTGCACGGTCTGCAATCCGGTTTTGACTGCCTGACCAACCGCCCCGCTCGCGGTCTTTGACCGCGCATCCAGACTGACTTAAGATGCGCCGGACCCTGCAGCGCAGGACTGTGCGTCCCGCCGGAGCGCCCGGGGCATCCACCCCGCCGCTCCGACTGCTACAGGGCGCGCCCCCTACACCTGTACACCACTGTGGAACTCAGTATGAACAATTCCGATCCCTATAAACTGCTGCCCCTGCCGGCCCTGATTTTTGGCTTCACGTTGGCTGCAATTGCTGTACCTCAGGTTGATCGTCGCGCAGGGCGTGTACGTGGTGCTGTTCAAGGGCTCATACATTTGATCGCCGGTGCCACGAGCCTGAGCGAGCAACTCATTATGCTGGCCGTGCTGGGCCTGATCGACGTGGTGATGATCTCCAATCTGCTGGTCATGGTCATCGTCGGCGGTTACGAAACCTTTGTGTCCCGCCTCCAGATTGCAGGGCCATCGGACCTGCCGGAGTGGCTCAATCACCGTGATGCCACGGTGCTGAAAGTGAAGCGCTGGCGATGGCCATCATTGGCATCAGTTCGATTCACCTGCTCAAGACGTTTATCGCCATCGGCGCGGCTCGGCACGGAATTCCGACTTCACGGTGGACGGGGTCATGTGGCAAACCATCATCCACGTGGTGTTTATCCTGTCAGCGATCGGTATCGCCTGGACCGACTATCTGATGACACTCACGCTCAAGGGGCACAAACCGGCCCCGGCCAAGGTTGCCTGATGGGGCGGCGCTGTCCGGAGGACATTTCCCGACCGCGTGCCTGCAGCAGCGCTCAGGGACTGCCAGGCTTGCCCGGCGCGATACCCTCCAACGCCGCCAGCAGTTTTTCAGCATCCGCACGCTCGGCGAACTCGTCCTCATCCTGAGCAAGCAACGCCTGCAGCGTCGCGATAGCCCGTCCGGCCTGACCCGCCGCCAGCCTGATCACAGCCTCGTGGTAGCCCATGGACCGATCCTGTGGCGCTGCCGCGCGGGCGCGCCGTATACCGTCCAGTGCGGCTTTATGGTTGCCATTGAGCGACTCGATTACGGCGAGCGTATCGAGCAGTTCCGGCTGCCCGGGCGCAATGCCCGTCGCCCGGCGGATATAACCGAGCGCCTTTTTCGGACTGGCATGGCGCAGGCTCCAGGCCAGGTTGTTGAGCGTCACAATGTTATCCGGCTCGACCTGTAGTGCCGCCAGGTACTGCGCGCGAGCTCCCTGCTGGTTATTGGCCTGCAGCAGCTCATCGGCCAGCAAGAGCCTGATCGTGACATCTTTTGGATGGTCCCTGACCCAGGCCGCGAGGGATTTTCGCGCGTCGCCCGGGCGGCCGGCCGCCTTTTGCAGTTTGGTCAACTCCAGCAGGGTCTCGGTGGTTGGTGCGGTGGTATAGGCGCGCTGGATCGCCTTGAGCGCTCCCGGCAGGTCGTCGCGCGCCAGCGCCGCCGCCTGCAGGCGCAGGACATCCGGCGAATCCGGAGCCAGCCGGTTGAGGGTGGCCAGATACTGCTCGAAGCGTGCGCGCTCGCCCCGGTTGTTGGCGATTCGCGCCAGGTTGACCAGCGACGGTATATGCCCCGGGTCGCGCTTCACGGCCTCCTGCAATTCCAGCTCGACCCGCGCCTCGTCGCCCACCCCTACGGCAGCCATAGCGGCCAGGTAGTGGGCTCCTGCGGAGCCGCCAGTGGCTTCGACCAACGCCTCGAAACTGGCCAGCGCTGCGTCCGCCTCGTGCATGTTGAGTTGCGCCAGCCCGGTGATTTCCAGCACCCGCGGGGCGCTCCGCTGCAAACCGGTGAGCGGCGCGAACAGCGCGGCTACCTTGTCCGCGCGACCGCTACCGAGGTAATGCCCGGCCAGCCGCAGGCGCGGTTCCAGCGCAGCAGGGTTGGTGGCGATGGCCTGGTTCAACCAGGCCACCATGGCATCGGCCTTCTTGTTCCGGGCCTCCAGCGCCGCCAGTTGCAGCAGGGTGTCCAGTTCGTTCGGATGTTTGTCCAGTACCGCCCGGTAGTACCGGCGCGCCGCCGCCTCGTCATTCGACGCCAGCGCCATCTGCGCCAGGGCCTGGTTGGCCACCGGGTCAGCAGGTGCGCGTTTCAGCGCTGTTTCCAGCGCTTCCCGGGCCTGTGCAGTCTGGCCCGCCGCGAGGTACACCATGCCCAGCACGTGGTACGGTGCGAGGCTCCCAAGATCCTTGAAGTGGAAGGATTTCGCGACCGCTATCGCCGCCGCGTAGTCCTGCTTCCCGAGGTGACCGAGCAGCTCAAGCAGCTCATGTTGCGGGAAGTTCGCCGTCCCGGCGGCGGGCGCAGCCTCGGCGGAGGCCTGCTCGTCGACAGACCGGGTCAACAGCGCCGTTTCGCCTCGCAGGGGCACCACGAGCCACCCTGGGTTCAGCTGGGCGATTCTCGCGTAGAGCGGCAGACCCGCGTCTGCCCGGTCCGTCAGTAACAGCGCGTTGGCCATAATGTTCAGGGCCAGCGGGTCATCCGGCGCGTTATCCAGCACCGGTTGCAATAGTGGCTGTACTTCGGCCGCCCTGTCCTTCTTGATAAGAAGGGCGGCGAGCAACTTGCGACCACTCGTGTTGTCGGGCGCCAGTGCAACGAATTGGCTCGCAAAGCTGGTCGCCAGGTCGGCTTCCCCCTCCAGCAGATACGCCATGGCAAGGTAGTAAAGCACTTCGGGGAACTGCGAGCTTGCCGGTCTGGCGAGTGTCAACGCGTTGATCGCGTCGCGGTAGCGCCTGTCCTGGAACTGGAGGAGCCCCTGCAAATAATTGCCAGCGGGATTACGGGGGAAAATCCGCAACAGTTCGGACGTATCGGCCTGCGCTGCGGCGTAGTCCTGCAGTTGCAGGTTGATAAGCGCCCGTGCGACCCGTTCCGCCAGTGCGAATTTGGACAGCGCAATGGCCTTGTCAAAGGCCGTGCGCGCCGCTTCCAGCTTCTGCTGCCGCAACAGCGCTTGCCCCTTCACACCCCATGCCTGGGGGTTGTCCGGCGCTGTGGCCAGTATGCCGTCCACGGTGGCCAGCGCGCCTGCCGGATCCCCCCGGTGAATCGCGACCGTCGCCTGCGCCAACAGCGCCTCCACCGACCCGGGGCTGCCGGACAGCGCCTGTGTCACCAGTTCGCCGGCCCGGTCGAGATCCCCTGCAGACAGGGCAGCCAACGCCTGGCTGGCGAGCACCTGGGCAGCCGCCGCGGCGCCCAGGCCGCCGGTAGCAACTTCCTGTACAGCGGCGAATCTACCCTCCAGCAACAGCGTTTCGGCGAGTGCCGGGCGGACATCGTCCGCAGCCCAGCCGAGTGCCTGTGCTCGCAGCAACTCCTTTTCTGCCGGCAGGATTTGCCCCGACTCGAGATAGATTTTACCGAGAATCCAGCGTGCCTCCGCCAGATTGCCATCCACCTGTAACGCATTTTGCAGTTCAACAATCGCGCCCGCGTAATCGAGATTATCCAGGTGATCCTTGGCACTGGCGATGTACTCCGCTCCGGTCCTGTCACTGCCGCACGCTGCCAACAGCAGCAGTGACAGGCACAATAGCGGGCCGCGCAGGCGGGAAGCCATATCAGGATCTGACCGCACGCGAAGTACTCTGTGCCAGGTCCAGCAGTTCCCGGTTAGCCACGGCCAGCATGGCAAAATCGGGCGCTGGCAGGGCCTGCAATTCCGTCAGCATCTGGGACCAGCGCTGCAACAGTGGGGCTTCCTGGGCCTGCCAGCGCTCCATGCCGCCCAGCAGGTTACGGTCCTCCTCAAAGTGACGCAGTACGCCGATAGCCAGCGTGCGCTGCTGCCATTCGAGGTCTTCAAGGTACGTATCGCGGGCCAGCGCCTGCCATTCGTTGTCGACCTTGATAGACAGAATCTGGCCTGCGAACCAATCCAGTTGCAGTTGCTCGCCCAGCATGAAATAGAGGTTGGCGACGTCCATCAGCTGTGCGCCGGCGTCAGTGGCGGCCTGGATGATTCCCAACGCCATGTAGCTGTAGTGCGCTCCGGCAACCGCCGCGGCCAGTTCCTCGTCGACACCCTGTTCAATGTAGCGCTCGATCAGGGCCTGGTGGTGATCGGCGGACCTGCCACGCAGCAGTGTCGCAAAGGAGCGGGGCAATTTTTCCACTCCGTCGCTGAAACTGGCGATCAGATCCTTGGGGGAGAGCTGCCGCCGGCGGTTGCGCAGCAGCCAGCGGGTCGCCCGCTTCACCAGCCCGATGAGGGTCAGCATCATGTCCATCTGCACCCCTGCGTTGATGCCGTGGTTAGCAGCTTCCACCCGCTCCCACAAGTCCGGCAGCTGGTAAATCTTCATCACGGCCATATAGGCGCAGGCGATATTTTCCACCGAGGCACCGGTAGCGTTTTGCTGTCGCAGCACGAAATTGAGACCCATCCGGTTGACGATGTCGTTGGCGATCTGGGTAGCGACGATCTCCCGGCGCAGTCGATGTTCCTGGATCTCACGGGGATACAGTTGCACCAGGCGCGGGGGGAACGCGCTGTGCAACGCCAGCGTCATACACGGATCGTGCTCCAGTTCCGCGTCAATCAAATGCTCCTTCAGCGCCGCCTTACTATAGGACACGAGCACGCACAGCTCGGGCCTGGTCAGGGTTTTGCCCAGAGCGCGCCGCTCCAGCATGTCCTCGTCGGTGGGTATGAACTCCAGGGCGCGATCCAGCCGCCCCGCGTCGGTAAACGCCTTGATGAAACGCTGGTACTCGCCGCTGCGCGCCTCGGCCTGGTATTCGACCAGGCTGATCGCCTGTGCCTGGCGAAAATTATTTTTCAGCACCAGTTCCGCGACGCTGTCGGTCATTTCCTCCAGCAGTGCGTTGCGGCTATCCGGGGTGAGGTCGCCGCGGGCCACCACGGCATCCAGCAGGATCTTGATATTGACCTCGTGATCGGAGCAGTCAACACCGCCGGCGTTGTCGATAAAATCAGTATTGCACCGGCCTCCTTCGAGGCAGTACTCGACCCGCCCCAACTGCGTCATGCCCAGGTTGCCGCCCTCACCGACCACCCGGCAACGCAGCTCGGTCGCGTCGACCCGCAGAGTATCATTGGATTTGTCGCCCACGTCCGCGTGCGTTTCCCCGGAAGCCTTTACGTAGGTGCCTATGCCGCCATTCCACAGCAGGTCCACTCGCGCGCAGAGAATATGGCTGATCAACTGGGCGGGGGTAACCCGCGACGCCTCGATATCGAACCGCTTCCTGATCTGCGCCGACAGCGTGATCGATTTCGCCGAGCGTTCAAACACACCGCCTCCTTCTGAAATCAATTCCCGGTTGTAATCAGACCAACTCGACCGCGGCATCTCGAACAGCCTGGATCGCTCGGCGAAACTGCGACGGGCATCCGGATCGGGATCGACAAAAATATGCTGGTGATTGAACGCCGCAAGCAGGCGGATGTGCGGGGAGAGCAACATGCCATTACCGAACACGTCACCGCCCATGTCGCCAATACCCACGACCGTAAAATCGGTGCCCTGTATATCAATACCCAGTTCGCGGAAATGCCGTTGCACACTGACCCAGGCACCGCGCGCGGTGATACCCATCTTCTTGTGATCGTATCCCGCACTGCCGCCGGACGCGAAGGCATCGCCCAGCCAGAATCCGTACTGAGCGGCAATGCCATTGGCGATATCCGAGAACGACGCTGTGCCCTTGTCCGCGGCCACGACCAGGTAAGGATCCTCGTCGTCCTTGGCCACCAGCTGCGGGGGCCTGATGACAGCCGTGCCACTGCGATTGTCGGTGATATCCAGCAGGCCGCGAATGAACAGCTGGTAACAGGCTATACCTTCTTCCTGGATCTCGCCGCGGGACATCCCGGGCCGTAACTGGCGTGCGACAAAACCGCCCTTGGCGCCGACCGGCACGATAACCGCGTTCTTCACCTGCTGTGCCTTGACCAGTCCCAGCACCTCCGTGCGAAAGTCCTCCAGACGGTCTGACCAGCGCAACCCGCCGCGCGCCACCTTGCCACCGCGCAAGTGCACGCCCTCAACCCTGGGCGAGTACACGTAGATTTCATAAAGAGGCACGGGCTGGGGCACATCGGGAATGTCGGCCGGGCGCAGCTTGAAGGAAAAGTAAGGCTTGGGAGAGCCGTCCGTGGACTGGAAAAAATTGGTCCGTAAGGTGGCTTTTACCACGCGCACGAATTGCCGGATGATGCGATCTTCCCCGAGGTTGGGCACTTCCTCCAGTTGCGCAAGGATATTCTGTTCGATGGTCTCCTCCCGCCGCGTGCGGGAGTCTTCGTCGCCGTCAAAGTGTGGCGAGAACCGCGTCAAAAAGAGCTCGACCACGGTACCGGTGATATGCAGGTGGTGGGCCAGGGTCTCGGCCACGTAGTCCACGCTGTAGGGGAAACGCAACTGGCGCAGGTAACGCGTGTAGGCGCGCAACAGCGCGATTTCCCGCCAGTCCAGCTGTGTTCCAAGCAACAGGCGGTTGAAGCAATCGTTTTCAGCTTCCCCGCTCCATATGCGCGCAAAGGCGTCCTCGAACTCCTCCTTTACCTCGGAGACCACGATATCGTGGGACAGCGAGTAGATCAGGCTGAACTCCTGTACCCAGAAAAGCTCGCCGTCACGCGTGCGGATACCGTAGGGGCGCTCCGTGATCACCCGTAACCCGAGGTTTTCCAGAATGGGGAGGACGTCGGACAGGGGAAGGCTGGTGCCGCGATGGTATAAACGCAGTCGCAGGCTGTCCTCGACCGCGCTATCGAGTCGGTAAAAATTAATGCCCAGTTCACCGCCCTGCATCAGGCGCAGGAAATAGCGGATATCCTGCACCGCCGTCTGCGGTTCAAAATCGTCACGGTAGCCGGGCGGAAATCCCGCTCCGAAGTCGCGTACCAGCAGCTCTGCGCGCTCTTCCCCGAACTCCTCAACCAGCCGCAGGCGCAACCGGTCCGGCCAGGCCAACATGGCCTGCACGATCAGTTGTTCAATCTCGGCGACATCAAAAACGACCGGCACGGCGGGATTGACCCGCAGGACGAAATGGCAGCGCACCAGGATGGACTCGGAGTAAAACGCGTTGAACTCCAGCTCCTCCGCGTGGAATGCTTCGTTGAGTATCGCTTCAATCTTCCGTCTTTGTTCCGTGTTGTAATTGTCTCGCGGCACGTAGACCAGACAGTTGATAAACTTCCCGTGCACATCCCTGCGCACGAACAGGCGTGTCTGCCGTCGTTCCTGGATTGCGTTGACGGCGTTGGCCGTGGCGCACAATTCCTCAGTGCTCGCCTGGAACAACTCGTCCCGGGGAAAGACTTCCAGTACCCGCACCAGCTCACGCGTCTCGTGGTCTGACCAGTGCAGTTCGGATAGCTCCAGTACTCGCTCCACCTTGCGCCGGACAATCGGGATCGATTCCGGGTCCGTGGAGTACACCGACGAAGTGTACAGCCCCAGAAAACGGTGTTGGCCGGTCACCTTCCCGGCATCGTCAAAATCAAGTACTTCCACATAGTCGGGGTAGGCGACCCGGTGTACGCGCGAGCGCTGGCCCGACTTGGAGAAACTCAGTTGCTCGTGCAGCAACTCCTGCGGGGACAGCCGACCGAGGTCAGCCTCCAGGTCCTGGACACCGCGATTTGCCAGGTAGCGCAACAGGCCCAGGCTGCTTTTCTCCTCGACGGTAATCGCGTACGGTCGGACCGAGGTATTGACCGCGAGGTATTCGTATCCGAGGAAGATCATGTGGTCATCTTCCAGCCATGTCAAAAAAGCGACTGCCTCGTCGCGAAAATCACGGAACGCTTGCGGTGGAAATACGCGAGCGGATACGTCGTCTGAGCCGCGCGCATGCCGGAAAATCCGCACACGGTCTCGACTTCCAGCAGGATATCCACCAGCGCATCGTGCAACTCGGTAAGAGCTTTTATGGTTTGATTGCCTGCTGATCTCGAAAAATAACAGGGACTCCAGCGGCGGCGCGCCAGAGCTCCGCCTGTTCGGCGGGCAGCACCTCGAGCAACTCGCCCGACGCTGTGCGCCCAGGTGACGATATTCGCACTGCCGAGCGTGTGAATACCCAGATTCTGCGCCGGTTCAACTCCGCGCACGGAGGCAGTGCAAAACGGGATGCCCTGGCACAGGACTGCGATGGATGTATACGGGCTCTCCCAACCATGGCAATGCCTGTGCGGGTTGAAGATGTAGACCAGTGGACGTCCTTGGGCCAGCGCCGAATGAACTGCAGGAACGCGCGCAGCGCGCCGAACAGGGTATCCACGCTGCGCCCGCTTATATCCTCGCCCTGCAACCTCCAGAACAACGCAGCAGACAGGTTGTGCAGGGAGCTCCTGTCGCCGGCTTCGGCGTCCGTGTCGATGCGTGCTGCCAGTTCGCCCAGTACGCGTTCTTTTTCTGCTTCTGACGCCATGAATTGGTTTCCCTGTGATGCACCCGCGCGGCGGGGGGGCGATTCGACCGGTGGCCATCCCGAAAGTTTAACGTATTCTGGTCCGCTACAGGGCACTATGGAACTTTTCCGGCGGCGGCCGGTGCAGCTTGAGCGCGCCGCAACCGGGCCAGGTGGCCGAATGAGTGGACGTGCCAGCATGTTTGGCTACAATGCGATCCACGCCCCGGCTGACACTCAATGCAGGTAGACACGGCGGTCTCATTCAACCAACACCACAGGAGTCATCGTGGCGAACGCAGACATTTCAGCACTTGAGCAGTGGCTCAGCGGCCAGATCATCCGGCCAGTCCCACCTGGTTCAACGACTGATCATCGCCCTGCTGGCGGACGGGCACCTCCTGGTGGAAGGTGCTCGGGTCTCGCCAAGACGCGGGCCATCAAATCCCTGGCCGACGGTCTCGAAGGCAGTTTCCACCGCATACAGTTCACCCCCGACCTGTTGCCCGGCGACGTCACCGGTACCGAAATCTATCGACCCCAGGAAGGCAGTTTTCATTTCCAGAAGGGGCCCGTCTTCCACAACCTGGTGCTGGCGGACGAGGTTAACCGGGCGCCGGCCAAGGTGCAGTCGGCGTTACTGGAAGCCATGGCGGAACGCCAGGTAAGCGTCGGTACCCAGACCTACAAGCTGCCCGACCTGTTCCTGGTGATGGCGACCCAGAACCCGATCGAACAGGAGGGCACCTACCCGCTGCCTGAGGCGCAGCTCGACCGTTTTCTCATGCACGTCAACGTCGACTACCCCGACACGGCCGCCGAGACCGAAATACTCCGCCTGACCCGCGCCGAGGCGAGCCGCGGCGCACCGCGACCTCCCGCAACCCTGCCGCAGGAGAGCGTATTCGCCGCCCGCCAGGAGGTCCTGGGGCTGCACATGTCCGACGCCGTCGAGCAGTACATGGTGCAGCTGGTGATCGGGACGCGCTCCCCGGCCCGCTACAGTGAAAAACTCGCCGGCTGGATCGAGTACGGTGGCAGCCCCCGCGCCACTATCGCCATCGATCGCTGCGCCCGCGCACATGCTTGGCTCAAGGGGCGGGACTTCGTCAGTCCGGACGATATTCAGGCGGTCACCGCCGACGTCCTGCGCCACCGGCTTATCCTGAGTTTCGAGGCGGAGGCCAACGGCGTGACGCCGGACCAGGTGATCGAGGAACTGCTGTCGCTCGTTCCCGTGGGCTGAGGGCGAGTATGCAGCTGGCAGATGTCAACGCTCCCGCGCGCGGCGCCTACGCGAGGCTGGAGGACCTGATCGCCCTGCGCTTTCCCGCCACGCAATTGAAACTGGTGCGCAGGAACCGGGCACTGAGCAACCTTGCCGGGCCGATCAAATCGAATTTCCGCGGGCGCGGCATCGACTTCGAGGAAGTGCGCAGTTACCAGCCCGGCGATGATATCCGCACTATCGACTGGCGCGTCACCGCACGGACCGGCTCCGCCCACACCAAACTGTTCCGCGAAGAGCGCGAGCGCCCGGTACTGATTGTTATCGACCAGCGCAGCGCCATGTTCTTCGGCTCCAGCCACTGCTTCAAGTCCGTACTGGCGGGACAGCTGGCGAGCCTGCTGGCGTGGAGCGCACTACACGGCGGCGACCGGGTGGGCGGACTGGTATTCAACGACTTCGAACACCAGGAAATCCGACCGCGTCGCAGCCGCAAGACCGTGCTGGCGTTGTTGTCGCAGATCGTCGGCTACAACAACGCCCTGCCGCTGGATGTGGCTGACGAGCAGGGCGGATTCGCGCATATGCTTGCCAACCTGCGGCGCATTACGCGACCTGGCAGCAGTCTGTTCCTGGTGAGCGATTTTCGCGGCGCCTCGGAGGAACACGCCCGGGAGCACCTCTTCGAGCTGGCCAAACACACGGAACTGACCGCCGTGGCCTGCGCCGACCCGCTGGAGACCGAACTGCCCAGGGCAGGCACCTACGCGGTGACCAATGGCAGTGAGCGCACCGAACTCGATACGGGCGATCGCCAGCTGCGCCTGCGCTACCACGACCGCCTGCAACAGCAACGCGAGCTGCTGCGAACCGACCTGCTGAAACTCGGCGTCCCGCTATTGCAGGCGGCCACCGACCGGTCCCCGTTTGCGTTGCTGCAGACCTATTACGGGGACACACGGCGATGAATCCCCAGGACCCGCTGGCCAACCTGCACCCGCTGCGACAGCCGGAGGTGATCTCGTGGTGGCCACCGGCGCCGGGCTGGTGGGTATTGCTTGGCGCGGTGGTCCTGCTGGTCGCAGTCCTCGGCTACTATTTTCGAAAGCGACGCAAGCGCAATGCCTACCGGCGCCTTGCGCTGCTACAACTGCAGTCCCTGCATACCCAGTACCTGGCAACGCAGGACCTGGGTCTGTATATCGGGCAGATCAATACCCTGCTGAAAAGCGTCGCCCTGCGCGCCTACCCACGCAGCGAGGTCGCCGCGACACACGGTGAGGCGTGGCGGTCGTTCCTCAATTCCAGCCTGCCGGCGGAGTTGCAGTTGCCGGTGACTTTCGATGACGCCGCCTACCAGAAAAGCTGTCCCCGAATCGACGCGGAACAGGTGCACCGCGCCGCGTTGCTGTGGATCAAACGGCACAGGGTGACACGATGATTGAGTGGATCTGGCCGTGGATACTGCTGCTGGCGCCCCTGCCGTGGGTGGTGCGCCGCCTGTTGCCGCCGGCGACCAGCCAGCAGCCCGCCCTGCGCGCGCCTTTTTTCCAGGAATGGCGACAATTGAGTGACGCACAGGCAGGACGCTCACTGGTTGCAGGAATCCTGCCCGGGGTCCTCCTGTGGTTGCTCTGGCTACTGTTACTGGTGGCCGCCGCGCGGCCCACATGGATCGGGGAACCGGTGGAACTTCCCAACAGCGGGCGCGACCTGATGATGGCGGTCGATATATCCGGCTCCATGCGCATCGAGGATATGAAGGTGGGCCAGTCTCTGGTGTCGCGCGTGGAGGCGGTCCGCCAGTTGGGGGCGCAGTTTATCGGCCAGCGTAGCGGCGACCGCCTCGGCCTGATCCTGTTCGGAAGCAATGCCTATGTGCAATCGCCACTGAGCTTCGATACCGCCACGGTCAAGCGCTTCCTCGAAGAGGCGCAGATCGGGTTCGCCGGCGAGGAGACCGCGATTGGCGATGCCATTGGCCTGGCGGTAAAGCGCCTGAAGGAGCGGCCCGCTGAAAGTCGTGTACTGATCCTCCTCACCGATGGGCAGGACACGGCCAGCTCGGTAAAACCGCTGGACGCCGCCAAACTGGCGGCAAAACTGGGCATTCGGATCTATACCATCGGCATCGGGGCTGATGAACTCACCCTGCCGGGCCTGTTCGGCTCCAGCTTCGGCAGCCGCCAGGTCAATCCATCGGCGGAACTCGATGAAGCCGGCCTGCAACAGATCGCCAGGCTCACGGGCGGCGAGTATTTCCGCGCGCGCAACCCCCAGGAACTGGCCAACATCTACAACCTGCTGGACCAGTTGGAACCGGTGCAGCAGGAAACCAGTGTCTACCGCCCGCGGCAAGCGCTGGGCTACCTGCCCCTGCTGGGTGCCTTGCTGATCAGTTTCGCGCTGGCGCTGAGATTCTGCCGGCACCTGCTCGGCTGGCGCGGCCCAGGCGCGACCGCACTGCGGCAGGAGGCGCGCTGATGGAACTCCACCTGCTGCGACCCCAGTGGTTGTGGACGCTGGTGCCCGCCTGCATCCTGCTGTTCCTCCTGTGGCGGCAACGCGGGCGCAGCGGCAGCTGGCAGGCGGTAATCGCGCCGGAACTTCTGCGCTACCTGGTCGGCGACAACGCCGCGGGCAAGGGCGCGAACTGGCTACCGCTGGTATTTCTGGGCTGGTTGCTCGCCGCCCTCGCAGCCGCGGACACAGTTGGGAAATAATTCCGCAACCGGTGACCCGCAAACAGGATGCCCTGGTAGTGCTGCTGGACCTGAGCCGCTCCATGAAGTCGCAGGACCTCGCTCCTTCCCGCCTTGATCGCGCGCGCCAGAAACTCCTGGATTTACTGCACCAGCGCCGTGAGGGCCAGACGGCCCTGATCGCCTATGCGGGCGATTCCCATATTGTCACACCGCTCACCGACGATACGCCGACTATCGCCAACCTGCTCCCGGCGCTGAACCCGGACATGATGCCGCTACCCGGCAGTGAGCCGGTCAGCGCGGTGACGCAGGCACTGGAACTGCTGCGCTCCGCCGGTGTCCGCGAGGGAAAAATCCTGCTGGTAACAGACGGGGTCTCGGAGCAGGACCGCAAGGGTATTGAACAGGTAATGGCGGGAAGCAACTCACAACTGGCGATCCTCGGTGTGGGCACTGCAACCGGGGCACCCATTCCCCTGGCATCTGGCGGCTTTCTCAAGGACAGCAAGGGCGCGATCGTGATGCCGGGGCTGGACGAACAAAGCCTGCGTGAGCTGGCCGCGGCGACGGGTGGCAGTTACCGGCGCATGCAACTGGATGACAGCGACCTGGCCGACCTGCTCGCCGCCCCCTCACCCGAACCAGGCGATGCGACAGTAACACTGGACAGAACAGCCGATACCTGGGAAGACCAGGGCTATCTGCTGGTACTGCTGCTGCTGCCACTGGCACTGGGCCTGTTCCGGCGCGGCTGGATAGTGGCACTGCTGCCGGTTTTGCTGTTGGTGCAACCGGAACCCGCCAGCGCGCAGACCTGGGATGATTGGTGGCTGACCCCAGACCAGCAGGGACAGCGGGCGCTGCAGCAGGGAGACAACGAGACCGCCGCCAAGCTGTTCCAGGACCCGGAATGGGCCGGCACGGCGGCATACCAGAGTGGCGACTTCGAATCCGCGGCGGACCACTTCAACGATCCCGCTAACGCCAACAGTTTGTACAATCGGGGCAATGCCCTGGCCAAAGCCGGGAAGCTGGACGATGCGATCGCCGCCTATGAAGAATCCCTGAAACTGCAACCCGACCAGACTGACGCGCAGGAGAATCTCGACCTGCTCAAACAACTCAAGGAACAACAGCAACAGCAGAAGCAACAACAGGACCAGCAACAGAATCAGGATAAGGACAAGGAGCAGCAACAGCAGCAGGACCAGCAGCAGGGCCAGGGCCAGCAACAAAACCAGGATCAGCAACAAAACCAGGATCAGCAGCAAGGGCAGGACCAACAGCAGGGCCAGGACCAGCAGCGAGGGCAGGACCAGCAGCAGGGCCAGGACCAGCAGCAGGGTCAGGACCAGCAGCAGGGCCAGGACCAGCAGCAGGGCCAGGACCAGCAGCAGGGCCAGGACCAGCAGCAGGGTCAGGACCAGCAGCAGGGCCAGGATCAGGCCAGCAGCAGGGTCGAAACAGCAGGGCCAGGATCAGCAGCAGGGCCAGGATCAGCAGCAGGGTCAGGATCAGCAGGGTCAGGAACAGGACCAGCAGCAGGAACAGGAACGTGGCAAGCAAGCCGCCGGGGAACCGTCACCGCAAGAGGACTCGGACGAAAAGCCCTCGGGACAGGCTGCCGGTACGAGCTCCGCGGACGAGGAGCGCGACCAGGCCATGGAGCAGTGGCTGCGCCGGGTGCCCGACGATCCCTCTGGCCTGTTACGGCAAAAATTCCGTTATGAAAGCCTGCAAAGGCAGCAACAGGGAGCAGGGAGAGACAATGAAGCCTATTAGTCGCATCACTGGCCTGCTGGTGACAGTCTGGCTGGCCCTGGCCGGCACGGTCGCACTCGCCGCGGTGACAACCAGCCTTGACCGGGACAGTGTGGCCCTCGGTGACACCCTCAGGCTCACTATCACCACCACGGAAGATGAGGAAGTCGACGACCGCGCGCTGCGCCCTCTGCAGGCGGATTTCGAGATATTGCAGCGTTCGACGAGCAGCAACACCACCATCATCAACGGCCGGATGTCCCAGAATCGACAGTTGGTGCTGGAGCTGTCACCGAGGCACCAGGGCAACCTGGAAATTCCGCCGTTGCACATTGGCAGCAACACGACCGCGCGCATACCCGTCGTGGTGGGCGCCGCACCGGACATCCACACGGCGGGCCAGAGTGTGGTATTCGAGGCAGAGGTGGACCAGCACAGCGTCTACGTGCAGGGCCAGGTCATCCTGACGCTGCGCGTGCTGCAGGCGGTGAACCTCGAGGGCCGGAGTATTTCGGAGCTGAAGCTGGACAATGCCTTCGTCAAACCGCTCGAACAACACTCCTTCCAGCGCACGATTGACGGTCGGCCATGGCTGGTCGATGAAATACGCTACGCCATTTTTCCCGAGCAGAGCGGGACCCTGGAAATCCCCGCGCAGGTGTTCTCCGGTCGCATGGACCAGGGGCGCCGGAGCTTCTTCGATTTCGGCAGCAGCGGGAAACTCGTACGTCGCAGCACGGAGCCCCTGGCCATTGAAGTGCTGCCCAAACCCGCCAGCTACACCGCCGACACCTGGTTGCCTGCCCAACGCCTGGCCATCGAGGAGACCTGGTCGACGCCGCCGGAACAACTGCGCGTGGGTGAGTCCGCCACACGCACCGTGCGCATCACCGGAGACGGATTACAGGGCGCCCAGTTGCCCCCGGTCATGTTCACGCCCACCGACGGCCTGAAGTACTACCCGGACCAACCGAAGATCAGCGAGCGCGAAATCGCCGGCGGCCTGGAAGGGGTCCGGGAAGACAGCGCCGCGGTCGTGCCCACGCGCGCCGGCACCTATCTGCTGCCAGAGATTCGCATTCCCTGGTGGGATACACAGACCAGGCAACTGCAGTACGCCGTGCTGCCTGAACGGGAAATCACGGTAATGGCCGCGGCGCCGGGCAGCGGGGCGGCAACGCCTGCGGCCGCCCCCGCCGCCGCCAGTGGTCAACTGACCCCTGAGGGCACTCCCCCGGTCGCGACGATCACACCAGCCCCAAGCCCGGTGTGGCAGATGCTGGCGGTAGCCAGCACCGCGGGTTGGCTGCTCACCCTGCTCTACCTGTGGTGGTCGCGGCGCCCGGTGCCGGTCGCGGCAACGCCGGACCGGCGGAGCGCGTCGGAACAACAGGCCTTCAGGGAGCTGCTGGCCGCCTGCGCCGCAGGCAACGCCAGCGCCGCTCGGGCAGCGCTGCTGCAGTGGGCAGCCGCGTTGCACCCCGCAGCAGGCCCGGTCTCGCTGGAGCGCGTCGGCAGGCAATTCGGGGACGAGGAGCTACGCCAGCAACTCGAACAGTTGGACGCGAGCCTGTATCGGCCCCGCCAGGAGAGGCCCCGCCAGGAGAAGCCCGGCCGGGGCGACTGGTCGGGTGAACGCCTTGCCGACTGTGCGCGCCGGTTACGGGCCGGGCACAAGAACAACGCCAACAGCCCCGTTGGCGGGCCGCTGGAGCTGTACCCCCAGGGAAACTGACAGGAGGAGAAGCGGTGGCGCAGCCACCGCTTCAGATGTCGAGTAAGGCGGGTGTCAGAGCGGCTTTACGTTGTTGGCGCAGGGACCTTTCTGGCCCTGGCCGACTTCAAATTCCACTGCCTGGCCATCCTTCAGGGAGGCGTAACCGCCACCACTCTTGATCTCGGAATGATGAACAAAAAGATCCTTACCGCCACCCTCAGGCGTAATAAATCCGTAACCCTTATCCGCATTGAACCACTTAACCGTACCTTTACTCATAGGACATACTCAAAATAATTGGTGAACGATTGTAAGTTTCCAGATTCGCGTTCACCGGCACGAAGTGGAAATTCTGCAAACAGCGCGGCCATACCAAAGCGGCCTTGCCCACAGCAGTAGTCCTATCTTAGCACCTTGCGATGGGATCTGGCTCCCCTGAAATCGCTTCCCGCCCGGGGTGCCGGGGCGACACTCAGTTGCGGGATTTGGTGACAACTTCAAACACGTCCGGGGACAACGCCGGCGCCGCGGCGATACGCTCCAGCTCGGCGCGCATCAGGTCGGCCCGGCCGGTGTAATTGCGCCACTTGGTCAGCGGTGTCAGCAGGCGCGAGGCAATCTGCGGATTCAGCCGGTCCAGTTCCAGCACCACGTCGGCCAGGAAGCGATACCCGGCGCCATCCAGACGGTGGAAATTGACCGGGTTCTGGCTGGCGAACCCGCCTACCAGCGCCCTGACCTTGTTCGGATTGCGCAGGTCGAAGGCAGCATGGGACATCAGCGACCGGACCCGGGTGAGCGCCTGGCTGTCCGGAATCGCGGCCTGCAACTGCAGCCACTGGTTAACCGCCAGGGGCTCCTGCCGCCAATCCTGGTAAAAGCCCTCAAGGGTCTCATCGCGCAGGCGATCGGCAGCATGGAAAGCAATCGCCCGCATCGCCGCCAGCCGGTCGGTCATGTTCGTGGCCTGGCGATACTGTTGCGCGGCCAGCTCGATAAACTCCGCCCCGGCGCTGACCAGGTAGGCCAGACAGGTATTGCGCAGGCAGCGCGCAGCTATCTGGCCAGCTTCCGGCGCATAGGGCGCGGGGTTGTCCAGCTGCTGGTAACGCGCCAGCAAGCGTCCCGCGAGCGCTGTTCCGAGCGACTGGCGCACGGTATTGCGCGCCCGGTGAATGGTATCGACGTCTGCGCCGCCCTGCTGACTCGCCAGCTCGGCCAGGTAATCCTCGCCCGGGAGTCGCAACATCTCCGCCACCATCGCCGAATCCAGCGACTCGTCCTGCAGCAGGTCTTCGCACGCCGCCAGCAACAGGGGGTCGACCGTCACGGATAGACCTGCCCCGAGTTGTTCCTCGACCTCTCGGATCACCCGGGTGGCTAGCGCCTGGGCGCTGTCCCACCGCACGAAACCATCGTCATCGCGGCGCATCAGAGCGCAGAGCTCGTCCTTGCTGTATTCGTATTGCAGGCGCACCGGCGCCGAGAAACCGCGCAACAGCGAAGGCACCGGCCGCTCCTCCACTCCTTCGAAGACAAAGCTTTGCCGCGGCTGGTCGACTATCAGAACGTTGTGCGTGTTATCGGCTGTGTCCGGATCGATTCCGGCGCCTGCCAGGCGCAGCGGCAAGTTGCCGGCTTCGCCCAGCAACCCCATTGCCAACGGGATCACGAAGGGGCTTTTTTCCCGCTGCCCTGGCGTGGCGGGGCAGCTTTGTTCGACGTGGAGGGTAAACCGCCTGGCGTGTGCATCGTAATCACCCCGCACCGCCAGGCGAGGCGTCCCGGCCTGCGAATACCAGAGCCGGAACTGGTGCAGGTCCATACCACTGGCATCCTCCATCGCCCGCACGAAGTCCTCGCAGGTGACCGCCTGCCCATCGTGCCTGGCGAAATAGAGATCCGCGCCCCTGCGGAAATCGTCCGGGCCCAGCAGTGTGTGCAACATGCGCACGACCTCGGCGCCTTTTTCGTACACGGTCAACGTGTAGAAATTATTGATCTCCATGTAGGATTCAGGCCGCACCGGGTGCGCCATGGGACCCGCGTCCTCGGCAAACTGGGCGGTGCGCAAGAGCGCCACGTCCTCCACCCGTTTCACCGTGGGCGAGCCCATGTCCGCGGAGAACTGCGAATCCCTGAAGACGGTGAAGCCCTCCTTCAGGCTGAGCTGAAACCAGTCGCGGCAGGTCACGCGGTTGCCGCTCCAGTTATGAAAATACTCGTGAGCGACGATTGCCTGGACGCGCTGGAACCCCTGGTCGGTGGTGATGTCAGCACTGCACAGCACACAGGAAGTATTGAAAATATTCAGGCTCTTGTTCTCCATCGCGCCCATGTTGAAGTCATCGACGGCGACGATGTTGAAGATCTCCAGGTCATACTCCCGTCCGTACGCTTCCTCGTCCCAGCGCATCGCCTGCTGCAGCGAGCGCATTGCGTACCCGCACTTGTCGAGATCCTTCTCCTCCACGTAAATTCGCAGGGTGACGTGGCGCCCGCCCACCGTGGTGAAACTGTCCTGCAGGTGGGCCAGGTCGCCGGCGACCAGGGCGAACAGGTAGGCGGGCTTGGGGAAGGGATCGTGCCACACCGCCCGATGGCGCCCATCCGGCAGGTCCTGCGTCTCCAGCAGATTGCCATTGCTCAACAGCACCGGATAGCGCGCCCGCTCGGCTTCGACAGTGACGGTGAACACCGACATGACATCCGGCCGGTCCAGGTAGTAGGTGATCTTGCGGAACCCTTCCGCTTCGCACTGCGTGCAAAACAGGCGGCGCGACTTGTACAGTCCGGACAAGGAGGTATTGTCCTGGGGTCGGATGCGGGTACGACAGGTGATCACGCACTGATCCGGCACCGCGTGCACGTGAAGCGCTGTGGCTGTTATGTCATAGTCCGCGGCGTCCAGTTCCTGCCCATCGATCGCTACAGACAGCAACTCCAGCTCTTCGCCGTGGAGTTCCAGTGATTCGTTCTCCGCTACCGAGCCGTCACGCAAAAGGTAGAGTCGTGCCGTGACGATGGCACACTCCTCGTACAATTCAACGTGCAGCTCGGTGCGATTGACGAGGTAGGCCGGTGGCCGATAATCCTTGAGGTAGATGGTCCCCGGTTTGGCATCGCGCATGGGCTTACCCTCCAACGTGCAGCGACACCTGGTAGCCGCCGTATTTGCGCATATTGATCACCCCGCTGTCGAATATCAGGTACTGGCCCTTGATGCCCAGCAGTGTGCCGCCGACAGACCGGGTCTTGTCCAGGTTGAGTGATGCGACCTTGACGGGGTACTCCAGCACCGGGTAATTGATGAGCGTCTCGGGCGCGTCAGGCAATACGCTAATGGCCTGCAGCCCGTGTTCCCTCAGCAATACCTCCAGGTCCGCAGCGCAGTCCGCCATGAGGCGAGCCCGCGCCTGTTCCAGGTCGCAGGGGCGGGCGTCACCCTTGAGCATGGCCTGCCAATTGGTCTTGTCAGCCACGTGATTTTTAAAGACGGTCTCCACCAGCCCCGAGTGCAGGCGGCTGGCCACCCTGAATATCGGCCGGGCCTGCGTCGCGCCCTGGTCCATCCAGCGCGTGGGCACCTGTGAGCCACGCGTTATGCCGACTTTCAACCCGGACGTGTTGGCGATGTAGACAAAATGCTCGATCATGCAGTGCTGCTCGCCCCACTCCGGTTCACGGCAGGTACCGGCCGCGTAGTGGCACTTCTGGGGACTGACGATACAACTGTCACACTGCGCCAGTCGCTTGAAGCAGGGGTAGCAGTAGCCCTGGTTGAAACTCTTGTTGGTTTTGCGATCGCAGTGAATACAGTTGATGATGCCGTTAAAGTCCAGCCGCAAGGACCGACCAAGGTAATCGTTCAGGGACACTTCCTGAGCGCCCAGCAGCAGGGTATAGCGCACCGGGTCCGCCAGCTGCGTTTTCATTTTGCGCAGCGCGCCTGCCGCCAGCAAATCCGCCACAGCGCCGCCTAGTCCTGCCACTTCAGCGGAGCCACCAGCGGCGTATCGCACTGGTCGCCTGCCTGTTGTTTCTTTTCCACATAGCCTACGCGCTGGTTCTCGGGGAGGTGTTGCTCCCCCAGGCAATGATGGCCTGCAGGGCGTTGGCGCGTTGTACGCTGGTCAACACCCTGCCATCGGGCCATTTGCCACGCTCGACGGCGCGCACGAGGCGTTCATATATGTCTGGCGACATGTTGGCAATGAGTTGCAGATAGTCCATTGAGGTAGTCAAGCGGCTCCGGCAGGCAATTATACCCGCGCGCATCAGGCCTTGTCGCCGCCCGCCGCGGAAACCGCGCCGAACACGGCACCCAGCGCAGCGCCGCACACCAGGCCGGCGACATGCGCGGCATTGGCTATCGCGCCGAACCCCAGCACTTCCACCATGCCGGCCAGACAGGCCACCAACCAGCCAAGCATCAGCCACATGACCGCCGGCGCGGGTTGCATGGCCCAGCGCGGTTGCAGCAGCGGCGCCACCCAGGCAAAACCGAGCAGGCCGTACACCACCCCGGACATGCCGCCGAACAAGCCCGCGCCGCCAAATGCGGCCTGGCAGGTGTTGGACACCACGGCCACGACGAGGAACAACATCAGCATATGCAATTGCCCGATGACCTGCTCCACCCGCCGCCCGAGTTCCCACAGCCACAGACTGTTAAACGCAATGTGCAGCCAGCTGAAGTGCAGGAATACCGGCGTCACCAGTCGCCAGTACTGACCGTCGAATTGACCGAACTGCAGCTGATCGCCAGCGACCCGGAAGGGTGTGAAGGTGAGATTGCTTACCCAGGACGAGGGTACCGGCAGGTACACCAGCAGGAAGCCACCAATACTCAAGACTATCAGCGCCAGCGTTACCGGCGCGTTGCGCCATTGCATGCCGGACGGGACCGGGTGCGCGGCAGGCGCGGCCTGCGACAACTCGATCTGCAGCTGGCCGGCGCGCCACGCGCGATAGAGTGCCTCCACCTGCGGCGCCTGCTCTGCGCGCCGGACCATCACGACCTGGCGACCGCCTTCCTCGAAAATACGGTGTACCACGCCGTGCTGGTGGAGCAGCGCGCTCAGGGGCAGCAGATCCTCCTCAACCGGCACGCTGAGGGCCTGATGAAAACCGCTCATCAATTTACCAGCGCGTTGCTCCAGCGCAGCTTGTCCCTGCAGCTGGCATAAAAACTGTGACCCGTGGGATGCAGCAGCGTGAGGCGATGGGGATTCTTGCGGATATGCACCGAGTCGCCCGGACGCGCCTTCATATTCGCCTGCCCGTCACAGGTCACCGGCGGGTGAATGCGGTTGCGCGCCAGTATATCGAGGCGGATCTCCGAATTGCCGTCGACCACGATGGGCCGACTGCTCAGCGCGTGGGGAAACATCGGCACCAGCACAATGGCGTCGAGGGTCGGGTGCATGATCGGTCCGCCACCGGACAGCGAGTAGGCGGTGGAGCCGGTCGGCGTGGACACGATCAACCCATCGGCGCGTTGGCGGTAGACGAAGGTGTCGTTGATGGACAGCTCGAACTCGATCATCTGGGCCGAGGTGCCCGAGTTGACCACCACGTCGTTCAGGGCATCCCCCCGCCCCACCACTTTTTCATTGCGTCGCACTTCCGCGTGCAGCAGGAAGCGACTTTCGTGTTCAAACTGGCCGTCGAGAACCGCGGGAATCCGCTCGCCGATATCATCGGGAGTGATATCCGTGAGAAACCCTAGTCGGCCGCGGTTTACCCCCAACACGGGCACGGCGTACTTGGCCAGGGTGCGGGCCGCACTGAGCAGGCTACCGTCACCGCCGACCACGATAACGAGGTCGGCCTCGCGACCGATATCATCGAGGCTGGCCGTGCGCTGGCGGTGATCTGTCAGCACCTCGCCGAGCTTCTCCTCCAGCACGACGTCCAGCCCGCGGGCGTCCAGCAGCTCCAGCAACTGGCGCAGGACGCCGGTCAAGCCGCGCTGGCGGCTGCGCCCGGCCAAACCAATTTTCGTGAACGATGCCTGCATTGGAGCTGCTTCCCTGCAAAGAAGGGCTGCTATTATAACCACGAACGAGCGGTGTAGCGCAGTGACCATCTTATATCCCTACCAGACACAGGCAGTGCGGGACCTCGCCTGGGCCTGCTTTTCCCCGCCACTCCTGCATATTGACCAGGTGCCCGGGGCGCCGTCCGGCGTCGCAGCCTGCGATTTCCCGTTAACCCGCGCGCGCCGGCTGTGGCTGGAGGGACTGGACAGGAACGCCGCGGAACTGCTGGTTTTTCTCGCGGAACGTCCGACGCAGCGGCTGGGGTTGTATTTCGAGCGACTGTGGCACTTTTTCCTGCGGCATGACCCGGAAACCGAACTGGTCGCGCACAACCTGCCGGTGCACGAGAACGGCAGGACCCTGGGCGAGTTCGATTGCATCTATTACTGCCGCCGCCGCGCCCGCCATGTACACCTGGAGTTGGCGGTGAAGTACTACCTCGGCGTGTCCGGGGCCAGCGCCGGACATGCCGCAGGATCGGCGCGGGCGTGGCTGGGCCCCGACACGCGGGACCGACTGGACCTGAAACTCGACCAGCTGCTGCAGCGGCAAATCCTGCTGGGCGACAACGCGGTCGCCATTACCCGCCTTGCGGCCCTGGGCATAAGCGACCTGGCGCGGGAGATCTGCCTGAAGGGTTACCTGTTCCGGTCGCCGCAGGGTGGCCCACCCCCGCCGCCGGGATTAAACGCCCGTTGCCAACTGCACCACTGGATCGATTGCGACGCCCTCGAGCGCTACGCTGGGCGATTGGACACAGCCGGTCTCACGGTACTGCCCAGGCTGCGCTGGCTCAGCGCAGCCTGCGGCGTAAGCGGCGGCGCGCGCATGGCGCCGGCGCCTGCCGGGCCTACCTGGCCCGGCAGTTTGTCGACAGGCGTGCGCCGCGCCTGGTCGGCGCGCTGGACCGGGACGGGACCGAAACAGCCGCTTTTTCGTCGCTCCACCGCGTTGGCCAGACCTCGACGCCTAGCGAAAATCCGCCGTGGTTTCGGCGGCCAGGTACATGAATGCGGCGTAGGCCGCGATATTCTGGCGCAGCGCGTCGACGCGGAGTTTATCCAGCGTGTCGTCGGCGGTATGGTGCAGATCGAAGTACCGACCCGTCCTGCTTCAGGTCGACCACCGGCACCCCGCCTCGTGAAGGTAACGGATATCAGAGCTGCCGTGGGCGTCATTGGTGCCGGGCGCTATACCAAGGCCTTCCAGCACCTCACCAATGGCAGCAATGGCCGCTACCTTGTCCGCAGCCACGCCGGTATCGAACTGCCATATATCGCCGGCACCAAAATCCGACTCGACGGCGATGATATGGTCGGGCAATTCAGCCGCGTGTGCCAGGACATAGGCCTGCGCACCCCCGTAACCCACCTCTTCCGCGCCGTAGAGCACCACGCGAATGGTGCGCCGGGGCCGCGGGCAGGTGTTGCAACAGCAGTTGGGCGGCACCCACCACGATGGCGACACCGGCGCCGTCATCGATGGCGCCGGTGCCAAGGTCCCAGGAGTCGAGATGGGCCGCGACCACTACGATCTCCCCGGGCGCTTCGCGACCGACTATCTCGGCAATGACATTTCCGGATTGCGCCGGGGGAGCCGTTGGGGCGTGATCACCAACCTGACAATCACCGGCTGGCCACGCGACAGCGCACGCTGCAGTTGATCCGCGTCGGGCTGCGCCAGCGCGGCCGCGGGGACACCGTCCGGGCCGCTGCCTCCTGCTGGCCGCATCTGGCCGGTGTGCGGAAACCGGTGGTCGCCGGTACCAACCGAGCGAATCAGGGCCCCGACGGCACCGAGCTGTTGGGCGACATAGGCGGTTACCAGCCGCTTGGTTACGGCCACGCCGTAGCCGGAACCGTCCCTGCTGCGGGCCATGGGCTCATCGATGAACACGATCTTGCCCTGCACACTGTCCTGCGGCGCCGCCTGCAGCGCCGCCACGGAGGCGAAGGCGACCACCTCGGCCTCCACCCCGTCCGGCCCGGTAGCGGCACTGCCCCCCAGTGCCGTGACAACGAGTGGCTGGGGAAACGGGGCAACGATTTCCGCGCGCTCCGCGCCGCGCTGCCAGACCGGCACCTCGAAGTTTTCCACGCGCACGTTGCGCAAGCCCAGTGCCACCAGCTTCTGCACCGCCCACTGCCGCGCCCGTGCCTCGGCCGCGCTGCCGGCCAGACGGGGACCAACCTCGGTGGTGAGCGACTCCACGATGTCGTAGCCAGGGCTGCCCTGTGCGGCCTGGCGCAACAGTTGTTGCGCGGTCGCCGCCATGGAGGGCGTCACCGCCGGGACGGGCGCGGCGGCGATGGCACAAACGGGCAACAGCCAGGACAACACCCACACCAGAACGCGCATGCCTACCTCCTGCCAGCGAACCACCACACGGAACCGCGATGCTGGAGTGTAGCCAACTACGCCCGCTGTTAAAACAAGCCCGCCGGTGTCACCCGCACCGGACGGGTGCAACGACCGGCAAGATACCAGTTCAATTCCCCGCGACCGCCACTTATACTGACAGCTTCACAGGACGATCAGAGATTCAGCATGCCGAGCCACCAGGACCCCAAATGGCCCTTCCGCTGGGACCTGCTTTTACGCTACCGCTTTATAGAAACCCTGGCCCTGTGGGAGGGACGGCTCACCACGCGCCACCTGTGTGACACGTTCGGCATCGGTCGACAGCAGGCGAGCAAGGATATCAATAACTATATTCGCGAGGTCGGCCCCGGCAACCTCGAGTACGACAAGTTCCTGAAGGGCTACAAACCGACGCCCGGATTCCGGCCCCGCGTGACCCAGGGGCTGGCGGACGAATACCTGCATCTCATGGCGCGCAACAACGAGCTGATGAATGTGTTTGAATCGCTGGCGCTGAACGTGGCCAACGTCGAAGTCTTGTCGCTGCCGGTGAGGGACGTAAAACCCGAGGTGTTGCGCCCGATCATGCAGGCCGCCCGACAGCAAAAACGCCTGGACGTCGATTACGTGTCGCTGAACCATCCCGACCGGGAGGGACGCATCATCGTGCCGCACACCCTGGTGTACAGCGGCATGCGCTGGCACGTGCGCGCCTGGTGTGAAAAAAACAGTGAGTACCGTGATTTCGTGCTGAGTCGGTTTCGCGGCATACCCGAGATCATGGACAGCTCGGTCCATGGAGCGCAGGGAGATACCGAGTGGCACACCCGGGTCACGGTACGCATTACCCCGGATCCCAGGCTGGCGCGGGAGCAACGGGAGGTGGTGGAACGGGACTACGGTATGGACAATGGCGTGCTGCAGGTGTCCACCCGCGCGCGACTCGTCACCTATGTACTGCAACTACTGCGCATAGAACCCAACACGCTCGCGGATGACCCGACCGCGCAGCAGATCGTGGTGGAGAACCATGCTGAATTGTCACCCTGGTTATTCGGGTAGGAGATCGGACGCCATGCCTGAGGACAACAAGTTCGAGGTCGCTTATTCCGAGAAGGGTTTCTGGGACAAGTTAAAGCATTACGGCAAAACGGCCGGCAGGGAGGTCGTGGAGAAAGCACTGCTGCTTTTTTACGCGGCACAGGAGGAGAAGGCGCCCGCGTGGGCGAAGGGCACAATCGTTGCGGCACTGGGTTATTTCATCATGCCGCTGGATGCGATCGCGGACCTGACACCCGCCGTCGGCTATGCCGACGACCTCGGGGTACTGGTGCTGGCGGTCGCCGTGGTCGCCACCTACATCAACGACGACGTGCGCAGCAAGACCGGGAAAAAATACGCGACTGGTTTGGCGACGAGGAGCCGGAGAGTATCACCCGGGACTGATCACTCCCGCGGCGCATCGAGCCGGCGCAGCCACACGAGCGGAATTTTTCTCCGGGCCTTTGCCAGATACTCGCCCTGGTGCTTGTTGATCTCAACGATTTTCTGCCACAGGGCTTCGCGTTCCGCATCCGCCACGTCTTCCGCAATCGCCCGGAAACGCTCCCTGCCAAGCTGCACTGTCACCTCGGGATTGGCCTGCATGTTCAGATACCAGACCGGATGACTCTCCTTGCCGCTGTTGGAGGCGGACACCACCACTGAATCACGATAGGGGTAGCAGGCTATCCGGCACACTGCGCACCTGCCCGGACTTGCGCCCGACCGTTTCAACCAGCGCCACATCGATCCAGCCCATCCGCGCGCCGATGCGACCATAGGTCAGGCGATACAGAAATTGATGCACCTTGCCGAAATGCTTCCAGTTCAACATGTCTGAGCAAACCTCGAGTCTAGGGGGCCACGGCGCGCCGGGCGGTCAGGAGCGCAGTTTGTCCAGCAGGTCGATCGGCACCGGGAAAACCAGTGTCGAACTTTTATGCTCGGCGATCTCCACCAGCGTTTGCAGGTAGCGCAGCTGGATAGCCTGGTCCTGCGCGGACAGTACCTTTGCCGCCTCCGCCAGTTTTTCCGCCGCCTCGGCCTCACCCATGGCGTGAATGACCTTGGCGCGACGGCTCCCGCTCCGCCTCGGCCTGCTTGGCCAGCGCCCGGACCATGGTTTCGTTGAGGTCGACGTGCTTGATTTCCACGTTCGCGACCTTGATGCCCCAGGCCGACGTCTGCTTGTCGAATATTCTGTATGTCCGCGTTCAGGCGCTCGCGTTCCGCCAGCATGTCGTCGAGTTCGTGCTGGCCCAGCACCGAGCGCAGGGTGGTCTGGGACAGCTGGCTGGTGGCCTCGAGATAATTCTCGACCTGGATAATCGCGCGCTCGGGATCCACCACGCGAAAGTAGATTACCGCGTTGACCTGCACGGACACGTTGTCCCGGGAGATCACGTCCTGGGTCGGCACATCCATCACGATCGTGCGCAGGTCTACCTTCACCATCTGCTGCAGGACCGGTACGATGATAATCAGGCCGGGACCCTTGATCTTGTAGAACCGTCCCAACATGAAAATGACGCCGCGTTCGTATTCCCGCAGTACGCGAAACATCACGAACACGACGACCAGTGTCAGGATCAGGATGACACTCATAAAATAAGGAATTCCACTCACGATGCGTTACCTCTGGTTGTCCTTGCTGACTTGCAGGGTCAGGTCGTTGATCGACTCGACCCGCACCCTATCATGCGGCGCCAGCGCTTCCGCGCAGGCCGCCGTCCACAATTCTCCATCGAGGCGCACGCGCGCCACGCCGTCCTGGACCGACTCCACCACGGCGGTCGCGCCGTAGAGATGGTCCAGCCCGGTAACGACCGGCCGCTTGCGCGCACGCATCAACATGCCCAGGGCGAATACCAGCAGCGCGCCACTGAATACGGCGACGGCGAAAATCAGGGGCAGCGCGATCTGGTAGGCCGGCACTTCGGTGTCCATCAGCAGGACCGAACCGACGACAAACGCCACCAGTCCGCCCAGCCCCAGGATGCCAAAACTGGGCGTAAACGCCTCGGCGGCCATCAGGCCGATACCCAGCAGGATCAGGCCGAGGCCGGCGAAACTGATGGGCAGGGCCTGGAACGCGTAGAGCGCCAGCAGCAGGCAGATCGCGCCGGTGATGCCCGGAAGCCCCACGCCCGGATGGTAAAACTCCAGCAACAGGCCGTAGATACCCACCAGCATCAGGATATACGCCACGTTCGGGTCGGTGATGACCGCGAGGAATTCACTGCGCCAATCCACCGGATGCTCATGCACGGCAAGGCCACCCGTGTCGAGGACCACCTGCCGGTCACCCACCTTCACTTCCCGGCCATTCAGTTGCCCCAGGAGATCCGGCACCGAGGGCGCGATAATCTCGATTACCCCTGCCGCCAGCGCATCCGTCGCGGACAGGCTCTGGCCTTCCCGCACCGCCGTTTCCGCCCACCGGGCGTTGCGGCCGCGCAGCTGCGCGAGACTCTGGATATAGGCCACGGCATCGTTGACGATCTTGTGCTCCATGGGCGTCCCCACCGGGTCGCCGCCCTGCTCTCCCGGTGTCCCGGGGGCCTGCCCCGAACCGGGCAGGCCAGGTGCGCCCATCTGCACCGGCGTGGCGGCGCCCACATTGGTGCCCGGGGCCATGGCCGCCACATGCGCCGCGTACAGCAGATAGGTACCGGCGCTCGCCGCTCGCGCACCGCTGGGTGCAACATAGGCGACAACCGGCACCGGGGACGCCAGCACCGCCTTGATCATGTCGCGCATGGATGTATCCAGACCGCCCGGGGTGTCGATGCGCAGGATCACCAGCTCTGCTGACGCGGCCCGGGCCTGTTCCAGCCCGCGCACGAAATGATCGGCCGTGGACGGACCGATCGCTCCATCGACATCGATCAGCCACGCCTCCGCGCGCGCACCGGCGGTGGTGACGAGCAGCGCGCAAAGCAGCAACAGGCGAGTCAGGGTAAATCCGGGCATAGCGTTTCCATTACCCTGCAGTATAGGCCACACAGTGGGAGACTGGACAGCAGGGAATTCAACGCAGCAGCGCAAGTACCGTTTCCACGAGCCGGCCGCCCTGTTCCGGTTGGCCGTCCGCCAGGATCACCTTGTCGGGCCTTACGACAATGAGCCAGCCGTCGGGAAACCGCTGTGCGCCCAGTACGCCGTCGATATCCTCCCAGGCAGTATCCACCGGTGCAGCTGCACCGGACCCGTGTATGCACACAGTGGCGCCGCCGTGTGCAGCCCAGCGCTCACGCTGTGCCGCCGACAGGCAGGACTGCGGGTCGACACCGATGCCGATGAGCTGCAGTTGCTGGCCGAGTACGTCGTCGCTGCGCGCGCTCCCTTCCCGGCGATTGCGCAGGGGGCCCTGCGCCAGATGATTGCCGTGCTCAAACCGGTCGGCGCCACCGCGCGGCACAAACAGGCCGCGCGAAAAGCGGTTCCGCGGTTTGATCCTGACATCCACAATCAGGCCGCGCAGCCCCGGAATCAGCGTCATCAAACGGGCGATACCGTGGGAGAAAAAGGCCGTGCAACGGCTGCGCGGCATGATCAGCCTGCCCATCCACTGGGCCAGCCGGATCATGCTGCGCGCGTGGGGCTGGCGCTCGGTGTGATAGCTGTCGAGGATGCCCGTGCTGGCCCGGCCATGCACCACCCAGGCGAGCTTCCATCCCAGGTTCGCCACATCGCGCAGACCGGCCACCAGGCCCTGCCCCACGAATGGCGGCGTCACGTGGGCCGCATCACCCACCAGCAGCGTGCGCCCGCGGCGGAACTGGCTGACGGTGCGCGCATGGAAGCGGTACACCGCGGTGCGCTCTACAGTCAGCGTGTCCAGATCAGCCCAGGGCGCCAGCAATTGCCTGACTTGCTCAGGCTGCATCATGTCTTCCCGGGTTTCCCCACGGCGCAGCATGAACTCCCACCGCTGCCGTCCCCCGGGTGCGGGCATGTGCGGACCGGGCCGGTGCGAATTGCACAGGAACTCGACGTGATCAATGGGCGGGTGGGCACCGAGGGCATCCACGATCAACCAGTCCTCTGCGTAGGAGCTGCCCTGGAACGCCATGCCCAGCGCGTTGCGGACGGGGGAACTGGCACCATCGGCGGCCACCACGTACTGCGCACGCAGCGTTCGGTCGGTACCGTCGGGCCAGCGCAGTGTCACCACACACCCCGTCGCCTCTTCCGTTGTCGACAACCACTCGACAGGGCGCGCAACCTGCACCGCGGGATACCTCGCGAGCGCGTCATGCAGCGCCTGTTCCAGCTCGGGCTGGAAAAAGGTGACGAGCATGGGGTGTCCATCGAGTTCGTGCGCGGTATTCATGCGCGCGAACTCGCCGAATATCGGACTGTGCATGCGCACCTCGGGAATGACCAGGCGCGCGAAGGCGTGGTCGTCAAGTCCCGCCAGCTGCAGGATGCGCAGGGCTTCATTGTCGAGTGCAATCGCACGGGGCTGCAACTGGATCGTCGGTAATTTATCGATCAGCAGGGTGCGCACACCGAGACGGCCAAGGATATTCGCCATGGCGGTCCCGACCGGGCCAGCGCCGACGATCAGCACGTCCGTCTCAGCTGGTAATTCCATGCGCAGGACCCTCCCGGAGGCCGCTTCAGGCGGCGTACCCTTCTTATACTACTATTGACATATTTGAACACTTGTGTATAAATATGTCCAGTATAGTTTATATAGGTTCCCCGGTGACTGCCCTCGACCCTGTCCAGCAACGCATCCACACCGCTGCCCTGCGCCTGTTCGCCCGTACCGGCAGCGAGCGCGTCAACGTGCGCGACCTGGCCGAAGCGGCCGGCGTGGCGCGCGGCACCGTGTACAACAACGTCGGTTCCGTTGACACGCTGTTTGAGGAGATCGCCGGAGAACTTGCGGCGCAGCTGCACGAGCGGATACACCAGAGCTTCGGCACCATCGAGGACCCCGCGTTGCGCCTGGCCACCGGCGTACGGCTCTTCCTGCGCCACAGTCACGACGACCCGCACTGGGGCCGGTTCATGTGCCGTTTCGGCCAAACAGCCCGCCAATTGCGCGAGGTCTGGTACGGCCAACCCATGAAGGACCTCGTGAACGGCACAGAGAGCGGCCGCTACTCCATACCCAGGGAGCACTGACCACCGCCACCGCGCTGCTGGCCGGCAGTGTGCTCGGCGCCTGCCTGCTGGTGCAGGAAGGTTACCGCGGCTGGCGCGAGGCGGGGAGCGAATCAGCGCAGCTCATCCTGCGGGCGCTTGGCATTGCCCCTGAGGAAGCACGGGAACTGGCGAATACCGAGTTACCCGAACTCCCCACCGACCTGCGACCCGCCTGAGGATTACCGCCATGACCGCCACCACCCTGCGCACACCGCAACCGGCGCGTCACCCGGCGCCGACCGCCAGGGCCACCACGCTCGCCTACCTGCTGTTTGAGCGTCCCGACCTGGAGGAAGCCGAGCGATTTCTCAATGACTTCGGGCTGCGCACGGTGGAGAAGACCGATGCGACAATCTACCTGCGCGCGCTGGACACTGCGCCCTGGTGTTATCGCATCACCCGGGCAGAACAGGCGCGCTTCGTCGGCATGGGCTTCACGGTGGGCACTGTCGAGGAACTGGGCGCGCTGTCCCGTCTACCCGGCGCTGCCGCCCCGGAACCACTGGATGGCCCCGGCGGTGGCGAGCGCGTGCGTCTCACCGACCCCGGCGGTTTGAGCATCGAGGTCGTGCACGGCCGGGTTGCGGTGGCGCCCCTGCCGCGCCGCGCGCCCCTGCCGGCCAATCACGACAGCACCCTGCCGCGGATAAACAGCACCCAGCGCCCGCCGCTGCAACCACCAGATATCCTGCGCCTGGGTCACGTGGCGCTGGAGGCCGCCAATTACCAGGCCGTCTGCGGCTGGTACACGCAACACCTGGGCATGATCCCCAGTGACGTGCAATTACTGCCTGACGGCTCGCCCGCGGTGAGCTTCCTGCGCCTGGACCTCGGGGACACCCCGGCGGATCACCATACCCTGGCCCTCGCCCAGACCTTCCGCGCCGGCTTCAGCCATTGCGCCTTCGAGGTGGTTGATATCGACGCGATCGGCGTGGGCCAGCGCGTGCTGCGCGAGCGCGGCTGGCGACACGCCTGGGGATTGGGCAGGCACGTGCTGGGCAGCCAGCTGTTCGATTACTGGAGCGACGCCTGGGGTGCACACCATGAACACTATTGTGACGGCGATGTGTTTACCGCCACCGCGCCCACCGGCTACCACCCCTTCAGCATCGCCGCCATGGCGCAGTGGGGGCAAGCCATGCCGGCCAGTTTCGTAAGACCCCGTCTCACGCTGGGGAATCTCAGGACACTGGTGCGCAACCTGCGCACCGTGCCCGACCTCAGCATTCGGAAACTCGTCACTATCGCCCGCCACCTGGGCTGACCGGAGGTACCATGGCCATTCATCTCGCCCATTTCGAGTACCAGAACCGCGCCCGCTGGGGCGTCCTGCGCAATGACGGCATCATCCCCCTGCAGGAGGACTATGCCACCACCGGCGACCTCGTGCGCGGAGTCCAGCAGGAGGCGCTCGCCGGCGCGGACGGCACCGCGCTGCCGATAAGTGCCGTCAGGCTGCTGAGCCCGGTGACCCGCAACCAGCAGTTCATCTGCCAGGGCGCGAATTACCGCCAGCACATGATCGAGTCGGGCGTAAATCCCGATGACAAGCATTTCAACATGATCTTCACCAAGGCGGCCAGCTGCATCGTGGCCGCGGACAGCCCGGTGATCAAGCAGGCGCAGGTGCGCTTCCTCGATTACGAAATAGAACTCGGCCTGGTCATGCGGCGGGAGGTCACCGGACCAGTGGCGATCAACGAACAAAACCTGCACGAGTTCATCGCCGGCCTCGTCATCGTCAACGACTACTCGGCTCGCGACATCCAGATCCCGCAGATGCAGTTCTACAAGGGCAAGAGCTACCGCACGTTCGGTCCGGTCGGGCCCTGGCTGTGCCTGCTGCAACCCGAAGACATGCACTACCTCGGGAAACTGCAGCTCACCCTCACCGTCGATGGAGAGGTTCGCCAGCAGGACAGTTCCGGCAACATGGTGCACGGGCCGGCGGCCACGCTCGCCGAGCTGGCCGGTGTGCAGGACCTGTTCCCCGGGGACCTCATCGCCACCGGCACCCCGGCCGGATGCGCTCTCGCCATTCCCTCACCGGTCAAGCAGAAGCTCGCGGGGCTGCTGCCGGAAACCAGGAAATGGGCGTTGTTTCTGCAGGCCCAGGCAGCTCGCAGGCAGTACCTGCAAGCGGGCCAGGTTGTCGAGGCGAGCATTCGCAGTGCCGATGGCGTGATCGACCTCGGTACACAGCGCAACGTGGTGACAGGCGGCCCCTGATCCCGCACAGTCGGAACCGCGACCTGTCCGCCCCGCCGGCGCACCCCCTGCTCCCGCGATGGGCGCTATACCCTTCGCCGTGCTAGCGCAACGTCAACAGGGTTGCCGCCGTGAGCAAAACCCACACCAGCTCCTCGAGGTAGGTCCCCACCACCAGCAGGCCGACAGTAGCCGCCAGAATGGCGATGAGGCGGTCTACCCAGGCATTTATGTGCTGCGGATCATCGCCCGGTAACACCCACCCGGCGGGGTGACCGGGCTCGCCGCGGGCGCACTCATCCCTGTGCCGCAACAACTGCCGGGTGATCCGGTATTCAATCAATCTGGCTGCTGTCATGGTGCCACTCCCTGAGGATTACGAGGTTCGTGTCAACATGGTCACAGCCCGCGCTCCGGGCCGCCATCTGTCACCTTTTCAGCGCGATCGAAAATGCGACAGGTGTGTGCCCGGCACACGCCGGCAACGCGGTTGTCATGAAGCAGCAGGGGCCGGCTGATAACAGCGGTGCCTGACCGCAGCGGCCCGCTGCGCTACAGGACGGAGGCAGAAAATGTATCGCAGGCGTTGATGTCACCGGAGTCAAACCCCGCCCTGAACCATTTCACACGCTGCGCCGAACTGCCGTGGGTAAAACTGTCCGGGACCACCTGGCGTCCCGCTTCCCGCTGCAGGCGATCGTCACCGATCGCGGTCGCAGCCTGCAGTGCTTCCTCGAGATCACCCGGGTCCAGTAACTGGCGCTCCCTGTTGGCCGCGTGCCCCCACACGCCGGCAAAACAGTCGGCCTGCAATTCCTGGCGCACGGAGAGCGCATTAACCCTGGCGGCGTCGGCGCCCTGCCCCGCCGCGCGGACCTTGTCGCTGATACCGAGCAGTTTCTGCACATGGTGCCCGACCTCGTGGGCGATGACATACGCCTGGGCGAAATCGCCGGGGGCGCCGTGGCGCTCCTTCAGATCGTGGAAAAAAGACAGGTCGATATACAGTTTCTGGTCACCCGGGCAGTAGAAGGGGCCTACCGCCGCGCTCGCGTAACCACAGGCAGAATTGACGCTGCCGGTAAACAACACCAGCGTGGGATCCCGGTACTGCCGGCCCAGCTGCTGGAAAATCGACTGCCAGGTGTCTTCGGTATCGGCCAGCACTACAGCTACGAACTCGCCCATTTGCTGGTCTTCGGGTGTCAGGGGCGCCGACGACTGCCCGGCAGTCATACCGCCGCCGGATAGCAGGGAGAGCACGTCGATCCCCAACATGCGACCGCCCACAATAACAACGATGCCGGCGATGAGGATAATACGGCCGACCCGGGTACGAATCAGCGCCGGCAGCAGCCGCAACACGACCGGTGCCGCGCCCGCCGCGCCGTAAGCGGGACCCTCGCCGCGCCGGTCCTCCACGTTCTCGCTTCGTCTTCTTCCCTGCCAGCGCATGCGATATTCCTGTCGATACCCGGTGAGGGCTTGATTATACTGTCAAGTGTTGCTCACAGCAGTCCCCACTTCAAGGACAAACAGACCATGACCGACGGCATTCTCATCGGCGGCAACGCAGCCGGCCAGGTTTTTCTCAATCCGCGCTACGCCAACCGGCACGGACTGGTAGCGGGCGCCACCGGGACCGGCAAAACCGTGACCCTGCAATGCCTTGCCGAGGGCTTCTCCGACCTCGGCGTGCCGGTTTTCCTGGCGGACGTGAAAGGGGATCTCTCCGGCCTGTCCCAGCCGGGCTCGCCGCACCCGAAAGTCGATGAGCGGGTGCAAAAAATCGGCATCACCAACTATACCCCGCGCGGCTACCCGGTGGCGTTCTGGGACGTGTTTGGCAAGCAGGGCACGCCCGTGCGGTCCACCATATCGGAGATGGGGCCCCAGTTGATCTCCCGGTTGCTGGATCTCAATGAGGCGCAGGAAAGCGTTATCACGCTGGTGTTTCAGTACGCCGACAACGAAGGCATGTTGCTGGTCGATCTCAAGGACCTGCGCACCACGCTGGAATACCTGGGCGACAACAGCAAGGAGCTCGGCACGGGGTTCGGCGTGTCCAGGGCTTCGGTCAACGCGATCCTGCGGCGACTGCTGATGCTGGAGCGCGAAGGCGGCGACCAGTTTTTCGGGGAGCCGGCTCTGCAGCTGCAGGACTTCATGCGCACCGGCCTCGACGGTCGCGGCGCCATCAACATCCTCGCGGCCGACACGCTGATCATGAGCCCCCGCGTCTACTCCACGTTCCTGTTGTGGCTGCTGTCGGAACTGTTTGAGAACCTGCAGGAGCTGGGCGACCCTGAAAAACCGGTGCTGGTGTTCTTCTTCGACGAGGCGCACCTGCTGTTCAACGATGCACCGAAGGCCCTGCTGGAAAAAATCGAGCAGGTGGTGCGACTGATCCGCTCAAAGGGCGTTGGCATCTACTTTATTTCGCAAAGCCCCAGCGATATTCCCGACAGCGTGCTGGCGCAGCTGGGCAACCGGGTACAGCACGCGTTGCGCGCCTACACACCCAACGAGCAGAAGGCGGTGAAAGTCGCCGCACAATCCTTCCGTGCAAACCCCGAACTGGATACGGTGGCCGCCATCACCGAGCTCGGCGTGGGCGAGGCGCTCGTTTCCATGCTGCAGGACAAAGGTATTCCCGCCCCGGTACAGCGCGTGCTCGTATGCCCCCCCCCGTTCGCGCATGGGCGCCGCGACCCCGACGGAACGGCAGGCGTTGCTGGACAAGGACCTGAACATGAGGCGTTATGCCACGCCGATTGATCCGCGCTCCGCCCACGAGGTCCTCCTGGAGCGCACGGCCGCGAGGCTCAAGCAGGCTGAGGAAGCGGAACTGGCCGAGCGCGCGGCCAGGACAGAGGGCAAATCCAAAGCGCCTGCCCGCGGTCGCGAGAGTGCCGGCGAGGCGTTCCTGAAAAGTGTCGCCCGCGCGGCCGGCAGCAGCCTTGGCAGGAAATTGTTTCGGGGTTTGCTCGGATCCTTATTGAAGTGACCCCGGTGGTGCGGGATCGCTGCTGCCACGCACCCTTTGCCACAGTACCACTACCGCCAGTACCGCCGCGCCCGCGACCATGCCCGCCAGGACACCGCCGAGTGTCGGCGCAATGGTCGCAAGTAGTGGCCCCACGGCGGGGAGTTCGTTCAACCAGGCAGCGACAGCGGCCATTCCCGCCTCCAGTCCAGGCACGCCGTGGACCAGTATGCCACCGCCGACCATGAACATGGCGATGGTTCCCACCACCGCAAGAAATTTCATCAGCCAGGGGGCGAATACCATGATTCGCGCGCCGCACCAGCGCTGCACCGACGGCCACGCGCCTGTTCCCACGCGCCGCAGCAGGAAAAGTCCCGCGTCATCCAGTTTCACGATAGCCGCCACGAGGCCGTAGACGCCGACAGTCATAATCACACCGATCGCACACAGCACCAGCAGTTGAGCGACAAAATCCATGCCGGCGACGATGCCCAGCGTCAGGACGATAATTTCCGCGGAGAGGATGAAATCCGTGCGCACGGCACCACGGATTTTCTGTTGCTCGAACTGCACAAGGTCAACCGAATCGTCGGCGAGGCGCGCCACCCGTTCCTCGTGATGGGCGACATCCGCGTCAGTCGCGTGCAGGAATGTATGGGCGACCTTCTCGAACCCCTCGTAGCACAGGAAGAGACCGCCGAGGATCAGCGCCGGGGTAATCAGCCAGGGTACCAGTACCGATATGGCCAGCGCGGCCGGCACCAGTATGCATTTGTTAATAAAGGAGCCCTTCGCGACTGCCCACACCACGGGTAGTTCACGGTCGGCGCGCACGCCGCTGGCCTTTTCCGCATTGACCGCCAGATCGTCGCCCAGAACGCCGGCGGTTTTCTTTGCGGCGACCTTGGTCATCATCGCCACGTCGTCCAGCACGGCGGCGATATCATCCAATAGCAACAACAGGCTGCCGCCGGCCATTATACCGGGCGCCTGCACGGGTGATGGGGCAATGCTGCGACGCGGGCAACGGGTACTGGAATACCCATCAGGATCGATCCCTACTGAGCGCGTCGCAGATGGAAATGACCGTCTAGCCGAAGTGGCAGAAACAGATCTTGTTGCCGTCGGGATCGCGGAAATAGGCACCGTAGAAACCGTCCATGCGCTGTCCTGGCGCCCCCTCGTCGGTGCCGCCAAGCTCCAGCGCCCTGGCGTGCAGTTTGTCCACCAGCTCCTTCGAGCCGGGGGTAATCGCCACCATGTTGCCGTTGCCGGGACTGGGCGCCTCGCCGTTGTAAGGCGTGCACAGCGCCAGCATCGGCCCACCCGTGGGAACACCCAGCGCGGCCAGCCTGCCGATGTCCATCAACACCGCAACGCCCATGTCCTGCAACACGGCCAGGTAAAACGCCTTGGCTTTTTCCATATCGGCGGTGCCGATGGTGGTATATGCGATCATGTGTAGTCTCCCTCTGTGTTTTAAAAATGGAAAAAGGATCCTAGAACTGCCTGAGATCCCCCGTGGCCACGCAGTGTACACGCACCCCGGTAGCGCGCAACAGGCGAGTTTCAGGCTGGCTTTCTGCGGCGACGGGCGGGCTGGTGCATGCGCGATTTCGGGTAGCGCGGCAATTTACCCGTTTCAAGATAGCGATGTATGCTCTCCTGCGAGCGAATCCTGGTGGCCTTTTTCTTGCTCTTGACATAGGTGTTGGACTGCTTCGCATCCAGCACACGCGCCTTCGTATTATCGTGCCATTGCTGGTCCAGCGTGTCCTGGATCAAACGCTGGGCGTTCTCGTCCAGTATCGGGCAGAGCACCTCCACCCGAAAATCCAGATTGCGCGTCATGACGTCCGCTGAACCGATCAGGTACTTCGGCTTGCCGCGATTGTAAAACACATAGGCGCGGGCATGTTCCAGAAAGCGGTCGACGATACTGATCGCCTGGATATTTTCCGAGATATCCTTGACCCCCGGCAGCAGTGAACACATGCCGCGCACGATCAGGCGAATCTCGACACCCGCCTGGCTGGCCTCGTAGAGCTTGGTCACCAACTGCTTGTCCACCAGGTTGTTGCACTTGAGCATCAGGGACGCCCGATACCCCGCCAGCGCGTTGGCGATTTCCTGGTCAATCAACTCCAGCAGGCCACTGCGCGTGGTGTGGGGAGACACCAGCAACAGGCGAAAATTTGGGCGCTTGTAGTTGTACTGCAGAAAATCGAAGACGTTGTATACGTCCTTGCCCACGTTCTGGTCATAGGTAATCAGGCTGAAGTCGGTGTACAACCGGGCGGTTTTCTCGTTGAAATTACCGGTGCCGATGTGGCTGTAATAACGCAACGCACTGGCCTCCCTGCGCTCTACGAGCAACAGCTTGCTGTGGACCTTGAGGCCGGGAATACCGAAAATTACCTCGATACCATTTTCGGTGAGCCGCTGCGCCCAGTTGATGTTTGCCTGCTCGTCGAAGCGGGCGGCCAGTTCCACTACCGCCAGCACCTGCTTGCCGTTCTGCACGGCGTTCAACAGGGCGTCGATCACCCGGGAATCCCTGGCGACCCGGTACAGGCAGATCTTTATCCTCGTCACGTGCGGGTCGAGGGCGGCGGTTTTCAGCAAGTCGATCACATAGTCGAAAGGGTGGTACGGGTAGTAGAGAAAGATGTCCCTCTCCCTGATGGCGTCGAAAATGCTGGACCCGCCATCCAGTCGGCTGATCCTGATGGGGGGCAGGGGCGTAAATTCGAGGTAGCGGGGACCGTCGTTGGGGAAGCCCATGAAATCCTTGGAGTTGTGGTAACGTCCGCCGGCGATCAGGCTGTCGTACTTGCCAAAACCGAAGCGGTTACACAGCTGGTCCAGCAGCTGCTGCGGCATGGCCCCGTCATAGACCATGCGCACGGTATCGGCCTTGCGCCGTTGCTTCAGGCTCAAGGCCATTTTATCGATAAAGCTCTGGGTGATGCCGGTATCAATGGCGAGTTCCGCATCGCGGGAGAACTTGAAGCAGTAGGCCTGCGCCGAATCGATGGGCAGCACGCCGCGAAACATCTGGGGCAGACAGACGCGCATGATGTTGTCGAGCACGATAAACACCTTGCCTTTCCTGCCCTTGCGTCGAGGAATTTCCACGAACCGGTCCAGCCGGTCCGTGGGCACCCCCACCACGGCGGAGTGACGGGCATCGCCGGAGCGGATATCCACGGCGAGGTAAATCGATTCATCCGTCAGGGCGGGAATGTCCACGCCGTCTCGCAGCAGTATGGGTTCCAGTTCAGGCAGCACGGTACTGGTGAAATACGTGCGCACGAACGCCGCCTGCCCCTCGTCCAACTGGCGCTCGTCGATGAGGTAAATGCGGTAGCCCGCCAGGGCGTGCAAAACATCGATGTAGATCCGGTCGAATTCTTTCTGCAGTTCCAGCACCTGCTGGTGAATGGCCTCCAGCAGTTCTTTTGACTGTTGCTTGCTGTCTCCGGACGAAAACGCGATGAGGCGCCGGACTTCCGCCACTCGCACCCGGAAGAACTCATCGGAGTTGTTCGAATAGATGCCCAGATAGCGGAGGCGCTCTATGATCGGAACCGATGCGTCCGCGGCCTCCTGCAACACACGGGCATTAAAGGAGAGCCAACTGAGCTCCCGCGGCATGAACAAATCCTTGTCCAGCAGATCCGCCAGGCGCTTTTTGATGGGGTTGGCCATATGAACTCCAGTCAGGACACAGGACGGACCGGCGTCACCACCCGGTCATCGCGCGTCGAATTGTCCCGGTTGTGCGACACCTGCGGTGCGAAAAACATCCCTGCGCAACTCTAAATGGGGTTTATTACAAAAAAATGACCGCGATTGCGACGCGCCTGGCCCGATTCCGCAGGCGCGCTGGTAATGTAGCATGGCACCGGCGAGCAGGACACCGCACAACATGAGAAACTACTTTAGCACTGCAAGATAATGTGCTGATAAAAATAAAAAAGCCCGCATCTCACGAAATGAAAGCGGGCTAAATAGCCGTATGCTTCGGGGCAGAAACATCGGCCAGGGGACGTGTCAGCACGTGCAGGGAATGCAACGTGCTGTACACAAAAGTAGTCGGGATTTACAGGATATCAAGTCAATCGCGAAAAATATTTCTGCTCGTTCACCCGGCCCTGGCGGTTGGGACCACAGGCACCACTAGCACCCGGCACTCGCGCACCCGGTCGCCTTCGGGCCTCCGGGCGCTTGTCATCCCGCGGAAGGCGTAATACTGTATGTATATCCAGTATTCAGCAGGTGGACATATGACCAGCACCCGGACACGAGACCAGCACAGCGGCGTGGCGCAGCGGCTAATCCCACCAACCGTTTCCAGCCCACCCGGGTGCAATGGGATGACGGGATAGAGGGCCGACGCCCGTTACCGAATGCCGCGCGGTGCAGGCGCGCCGAATTATCGCCCGCAACGCCTCGCCCGACATTCCCTTTACCCAGTCCATCAACCCCTACCAGGGCTGCGAACACGGCTGCGTCTATTGCTACGCGCGACCAACCCACGCCTACCTGGATTTATCACCCGGGATTGATTTTGAAACGCGCCTGACCTACAAGGCGAATGCGGCGCTGCAACTGGAACGCGAATTCGCCCGCGCCGGCTACCGCTGCACCCCCATAACGCTGGGCGCAAACACCGATCCCTATCAGCCGGTGGAGAAGGTCCACCGCATCACCCGGCAGGTTTTGCAAGTCTTGCAACGCTGCCGTCACCCGGTCTCCATCATCACCAAGGGGGCGCTGGTCACGCGCGATATCGACATCCTCGCCGAAATGGCCGCCGACAGCCTGTGCTCGGTCGCCATCAGTATCACCACCCTGGATGCCCGGCTGAAACGGCGCATGGAGCCGCGCGCGGCGTCCCACCAGGCGCGACTGGCCGCGCTGGCGGAACTCAGCGCCGCCGGCGTGCCCGTGACGGTGTTATGCGCGCCGGTGATACCGGCGCTCAACGACAGCGAGCTGGAGGCGATCCTGCAGCAGGCGCGGGACGCCGGGGCGCGATCGGCATCCTATATCCTGTTGCGACTCCCGCTTGAAGTACGCGACCTGTTCCACCAGTGGCTGGAGGCCCATTACCCGCTGCGCGCGCAGCACGTCATACACCTGCTGCGGCAGTGCCGCGGAGGCGCTGACAACGACAGCCGTTTCGGTCATCGCATGCGCGGTACGGGTATCTTTGCGGACCTGTTGGAACAGCGCTTTCGTGTGTGTTGCCAGCGCCTGGGACTGAATCGACGTGAGCGAATCGTGCTGCGCACCGATCTGTTCATGCCCCCCCGTCCGCCCTGCGAGCATTCACCCGCACAACCGACGCCGGGGCAAGCGGACCTCTTTGGTCAGGTGGGATGAGTGAGCAAAAACGGCTGTTGCAATCAGTGGACCGCCGGGTAAACCAGGTTGCGCCAACTGCCCCGCTCGAAGGGCCGCCAATGCGCCGGGTCAGTTGCCAGGCACTCGGCGACCAGTAGCCAGATTGATGGATTGAGTGTCATGCCGCAGTGACTGCCCCGTACCTGGATACTCTGGGTCTGGGCATGCCCGTCCTTCTGGTAGGTGGTCTGCCAGTTCACGATCCCGTCGCCCTTTGAATAGATCGCCGTCGTCGGAACAGGGGGCACCGTGGACAACTGGTCCTCGTCGACGGGAAGCTCCTCCGGGGGATTCAGCGCGGTGAACAGGCGCGCCGGGATCGAGGCAGTCATGCGGCCCTCGCCAAAGGGACTGCCCAGCGAGATCACCTGTCGCACCTTGGCGGGAAACGCCCGCGCCAGCTCCCGCGCGAAGATGCCGCCGAGGCTGTGACCCACCAGTGACACCGGGCCGCCGTAATGCTCCGCCATTTCGTGGATGCGTTTTTCCAGTCCTTCGAGCACGCCCTCCCTGGGACCCAGGTTGCGTCCCAGTCCCCAACCATGCACCGCGTAGTCCAGGCTGCCCAGGAAGCGGCGCAATGCGGCGTTATAACCATCCCCTCCCAGGAACCCGGGCAGTACCATCACGGCGTGGCCATCGCCCCGCGGCGCTAATTTGTCGAGGGAGCGCCGCATAATCCGCAGACAAACTATCTCCCCCAGCGCTCGGTGGGCCTCGGTCAGTGCCAGTACAAGACTCGGGGGTGGTACGTAGGTTTCCTGCTCCATCACTCTCGGCACATCCTGGGATCACACAGTCATGTTTGAGAGTAGCCAAGAATGGCGGCAGGAGAAAGTGAGGCGACCCCCATACCCGACGATCCTGGTGCGGACTGAGACCTGGTTCACACTCACCGCATACCCACTAGAGGCGGGAAAACTCCTTGTTGAGATTGTACTGGCGCGAGGTGACATAGGACTCCATGTCCTCGACCCGGCGCAGCGCCGCGTCCAGGCGCTCGCGGGCCCGCTGCAGCCGCACGGCGCTGCTGTCACTGTAACGAAATACCTTGCGCGGACGGTAATCGTGGTGCTTGTCGTCGTACTCCATATCAACCTCCCCGGCCTCGAATTCCAGCTCACCGGAGGCGTAACCCGCTGCGTCCTTGCGCGCGGGCCGGCGGGCCAGCAACAGCCAGGCCGCCACGTAGAGCCACAGTGCGAGGGTACCGGTAAAGAGAAACGCGACCACCCACAGGATGCGCACCACCCAGGGCGCGACGTCCCAGTAATCCGCCAGCCCGGCAGCGACCCCGGCTATTTTGCCCTCGCGCGTGTTGCGGTACAGGTTCAATCCCCAGCCTCCGAGTCGCCGCGACTTGAAATCCTCGCCGCCGCGCCCGGGCCCGCGATGGCCGCCGCGTTCGCGGTAGCGCTGGTGTTGTTCGCTCATGCTTTCTCCTCGTTCCGGCGCTCGCCGGCGTCCGTATCGTGATCACGCTCCTGTCGCTTGACCTGCTGCCGCCACTGGGGGTGGTCGGCATCCAGGATAGCCTCCAGCGCACCGATGCGATCCGTCAGTTTATCCACCGTTACCAGCATGTGCTCGATAGACTCCCGGTCCTCCTGGTTGAGGCTGCGGGAAGACCGGTTCACGCTGCGGTAGTGCATGATGATCCAGATTGGGGCCACCACGGTCAGGAACAAAATGGTGGGGACCGACATGAAATTCCAGAAAGTCATTGCGTCATTCCTTGGGCGTCGCGCCTCCCGGTTCCAACTGCGAAAATACTCTCGTTCAGCAATACCAGCGCTCTCATGATGCGTCTGAACCGCCCTGCTTGCCACCCATTTCCGATTTCAGGCGCGCCAGCTCCTCACTGATTCGCTCGTCCTCCTGCAACGCGTTGATCTGCGCCGCGAGATCCGGTGGCACCTGCCTTCCCATGTCCATCGCCTCCAACTGGCTCTCGAGCGTGTCCATGCGACGATCGAAATGTGCGAAGCGATGAAAGGCGTCGTCCAGCGCCTCTCGCTGCATCTGCCGCTTCACCTTGATTCGCGACTCCACCGTCTTGCTGCGCATGGCCAGCGCTTTCTGCCGGGCCCTGGCATCGTCCAGTTTTTGCTGCAGCTGGGCGACTTCACTGTTGAGCTGCGCGATATGCTCGTCAGTGGCGGCCAGTTCCGCTTCCACCACGCCGACCTCTTCCTCGATAGCACGCTTTTCCTGCAGCGCCGCCCGGGCGAGATCTTCCCGCTGCTTGGTAATCGCCAGCCGAGCCTTATCCTCCCAACCGGCCGCCTCCACCCGCACCTGCTCCAGGCGGCGCGCGGCCGCCTTGCGATCCGCCAGCACCCGGGCGGATGCGCTGCGTACCTCGACCAGCGTGTCCTCCATTTCCTGGATGATAAGGCGCACCATCTTCTCCGGCTCCTCGGCCTGGTCCAGCATCGAATTGATATTGGAATTGATGATATCGGTCATGCGTGAAAATATGCCCATCTTGCCTCTCCTGTTGCCTGCCTGCCCGCCTCCACTCCGACGATCTGTGAAGTCGGGTCACCCTGCGCTCTGTCTGCCCGTGCCCGGTTACCACCGGGAGTACGCGGCATGCACACCGTCTGACTATCAGGATGTGTGCCAATATTTCTATCCTGTTGTTTTCCAAGTCATTAAATCAGCTGACGGGGCGATCAGAGTCCCAGTAAAGTCACTTAAATGGTCTCTGGTACCCACTAAACGGTTTTTTTAACCATTTTATCGGGTATATTTGACCTTATGAGATACCAGGAAAGCATTATCGGCAACTCCCCGGCACTCGTCGGGGCGCTGGAGCAGTTGTCCCACCTGGCCCGGATCAACCGCCCCGTTCTCCTGCTGGGGGAGCGCGGCACCGGCAAGGAACTGGCGGCACAACGCCTGCACTTCCTTTCGCCGCGCTGGGAGGCACCGCTGGTCAAGGTCAATTGCGCGGCGTTGGCCGAGGGGCTGCTGGAATCAGAGTTGTTCGGACACGAAACGGGCGCCTTCACCGGTGCCACCCGCGCCAGGAAGGGACGCTTCGAGCGTGCCAACGGCGGCACCCTGTTCCTGGACGAGTTGGGCACCATGTCCATGCGCCTGCAGGAAAAGCTGTTGCGTCTGCTGGAGTACGGCGAGTTCGAACGCCTCGGCGGCCAGGAAACCCTGCAGGTGGATGTACGCGTCGTCGGCGCCAGCAATATCGACCTGCGGGAGCTGGTGGTGGACAACCGTTTTCGCGCGGACCTCCTCGATCGCCTTGGGTTCGACGTGGTCCACCTGCCCCCGCTGCGCCACCGACCAGAAGATATAGTCGCACTGGCGCAGCACTTCGCGATGCAATTATGCGCGGAATTGGGCTGGAACCTGTTTGCGGGATTTACCGACGCGGCGCTCGCGACCCTGCTTCAGCACGCCTGGCCCGGCAATGTCAGGGAACTGAAAAACACGGTGGAACGCTCCCTGTTTCGCTGGGACGACCCCGAGCGACCAGTGGAAGCAATAGTCATCGATCCGTTCGTATCACCCTTCAAGGACGCGGCATCGACTCCGGCGACGCACGAAACGCCGCTGGCCGCCATTGCACAGCCGCCGCCCGGCGAGGACGATGCTCCGCAACCCGAAGATTTCCACGCCCGCGTTCGAAATTTTGAAATTGGACTCTTGCGCGAGGCACTGGGGCAGAACGGTTACAACCAACGACGCACCGCTGCCGCCCTGGGGCTCAGTTACGACCAGATGCGCGGGATGGTGCGCAAATACGCTCTGTCGGCTACAAATGCCTGAACTGCCCGTGAGGGCGCAGCGCCAACCGGCCCCGCTACACAGGCAGCTTAGCCAGTACCGCCGTTGGCAAGGAGCGAATCACCAGCATGATCAGACGCCAGTAACCGGGCACGTAACAGACACTGCGGCCTTTGGCGATTGCCCGGTAAATCGCCGGCGCGATGGCTTCCGGAGTCGACCACAGTGCCCCGTGCGTCATGTTCACGGTCATGGGGCTGACAACCATGCCGGGTTTGATGTTCACAACCTTCACCGGTGTGCTGGAAAAACGGCCCCGTAGACCCTGCAGCATGGCGTCGATCCCCGCCTTCGCAGCACCATAAGTGTAATTACTCTTGCGTCCCCGGTCCCCGGCCACCGATGACACGACGGCAAGGGTCCCCCGCCCCTGCAACGAAAGCTGCTGCGCACAGGCGCCGATAATTACCGCGGTACTGGTGAAATTGTCATCCATACAGGTTTTCAGCGCGGCACTGGAGCTTTCGCAGTCCGCCTGGTCGGGCAGTGAGCCGTGGGCCACCAGCGCAATGTCTATGACCTCCAACGCCTCGCGCGCACGCTGCAAGCAGATGTCATGTTGCTGCCAGTCATTGAAATCATAGGCGGCCGTACCCGCCACCGCGCCACCCCGAGCGACCAGGTCATCGGCGATCGCCGCAAGTTTCGCGGGGTTCCTCGCCACCAGGAAAAACCGGGCACCGCGCGCCGCATAAAGTTTGAGCAGGGCGTGGCAGATCGCGGAGTTCGCGCCAAACACCAGGATATGAGGACTGCGATTCATGCGTACACCCTGCGCCAGAAAGCAGATGAAAACCTTGGGTCGACCTGCGTCATAAACGTCTCCACCTGCGGATAACCTACCGCAAACATGGACGCGGGCATCCGGGCGTCCTTGGCGGGATAAAGCGCACCGCCGGCAGCCCGCACAATCTCATCGAAAGACGCCAGAAGTCGAGCCGTCCGTTCGCCCCGGTTGGGAAAGTCCAGGGCCAGCGTCAATCCGGGTCGCGGAAAAGACAGCAGCCCCGGCGAACAGCGATCACCAAACTCCTTGAGTACGGCGAGGAAGGAAGCATCCCCGCTCCGGTGAATCGCAATGAGCAATTTTTCCAGGGCTTCGTCGCCGCCTTCGTGCGGCACCACACACTGGTACTGGTAAAAGCCGCGCTGGCCATAGATGCGGTTCCAGTGCGCGATCGCATCCAGTGGAAAAAAGAATGACTGATAATGGCTGTAGCGTTGCCCCCGCCTGCGACTTCCGACGAGGAAGTAGGCACGGTTAAATGCGTCGACACTCCACCTGTTGACCAGCGAAAAGGGCAGTGCGAACGGTACACCGATCCGGGGCCGGCTGTCTCCGGGGTCCAGCTTGCCTGGTTCCGGCGCGTGTCTGGCGCGGGAAAAAATTCCGCGGCCGACCTGTCCCCGCCGCGCGAATGTGTCAATCCAGGCAACAGTATAATCCCAGTCGATGGAGTCGCGGCTCAACGCGCGAAATTCCCCCACGCTGGAAAATACCAGGTCCTCGACCACCATGGTGCTACTGTTGATCCGGTGCAAACTCACCTCCGCGCTGATGACGAGGCCGGTCAACCCAAGTCCGCCAACGGTAGCGGCAAACAGCTCGCTGTTCACCGTGGGGCTGCAAACATGCCGCGTGCCATCACTGCGTAGCAAAGTCAGGGCGAGTACATGACAACCGAAGGAGCCGGCGCGGTGATGGTTCTTGCCATGCACGTCATTGGCAATTGCGCCGCCCAGGGTAACAAACCGGGTACCGGGAACTACGGGTAGAAACCAGCCGCGAGGCACAACGACGCGCAGAATCTCGTCCAGTGTCAGGCCGGCCTCACAATGCAGGACGCCCCGTTCGTCATCAAACCGCACGAAGCGGTTGAGTCTGCGCGTGCTCACCTGCGTGGCGTGGCTGTTGATACAGCTGTCACCGTAACTGCGTCCACATCCGTAGGGCAGCGCCGAGTCCGGCCCGGTCAGTTCCGGTAACGCTTCGAACCGCCAGTCTCTCTCCACCGTCCGCACGGGACCCGGGAAAGGCAGACCGCCCCAGCTGGTCGTTTTCATTGCGCCGCCATCACAGCGAGAATTCCGAGAGCGAACACGATGTAACTTGTGCGATCCCGGGTGGCAAAAACGACCGGGTCCTGGTGCAGTTCGCCGCGGCTGGCCACCAGCCAGATGCGCCCTATCCAGTACATCAGCAACGGGCACAGCAACCACATCATGCGCTGGTTATGGTAGATCGCCAGCACATCATGGCTGTCTATATACAGTGCGAGTACGAGGGTGGAGATATAGCCAGACGCCGCGCCCAGTTGTGCCATCATCGAAATATCACTGACATGGTAACCACGCCCACTGGCCCAGGCGCCCGCGTCGGTCTCCAGGGACTTCAGTTCCGCATAGCGTTTGGCCATCGCCAGGCTGGTGAATATGAACATGGAGAAGGAGACCAGCCACACGGACGGCATGGCCCCCGCCACAGCCGCGCCCGCGATGATACGCAGGGTATACAGAATGGCGAGGACCAGCACATCCAGCAGCGCAAACCGTTTCAGGTAAAACGAGTATCCCAGCGTAACGCCAAAGTACAGCACTAGCACAGCGAAAAAGAGCGGACTGGCCAGCCAGGCGAGGCCCGCGGCCATCGCCAGGAGGAACGGCAGGGCAATGATACCCATCACCAGCGGCACGCGCCCACTCGCAAACGGGCGGGCGCACTTTTCACTGTGCCTGCGATCGGACTCCAGGTCGAGCAAATCATTTACCAGGTAGACGGAGGATGAACACAGGCAGAAGGCAATGAACGCGATGAACGTGGACAGCAGCAGCGGACCATCCTCGAAATTATGGGCAATGAAATGCTGACAAAACCAGCAGGTTCTTGTCCATTGGCGTGGCCGCATCGCGCTGATCAATCCCCGTAGTTGCCGGTGCGCCAGAGGAAAGCTGGTTTCGATGTCCGTCTTGCGCGCGGCGCTCGCCGCCACCGCCTGGCTGGCATTGACCACCACCGCCCCTGCGACAGCCGGCCCAGACCTTGAGGTCGCCGCGACTGTTACCGACATAATCGTACCCGCGCGATCCATAAAGCCTATCCAGCTCTGCGCGCTTGTTTCCGGCCCCGAGATTCATCAGGCGGTGCTGGCGATCACCCTGAGAACAGCTGCAAGATCGCCGATGGCCATGGCGATGCGCTGGTTTGCGGCTGTAACGAGAACCAGAGCACGCCCTGCCAACTGCTGCTGCCGCAACCATTCGAGCAAGGGCTGGTTGTACGGCAGGGTGTCCACGTCCAACGATGTACGCTTCGCTACGTTTTCCTTGAACCGCGCCTTGCCGGTGAATAGCCAGGCCAGCATCGCGAGGATATACAACGGGTTCGATTTCGCCAGCAGTACCACGGACTCAATCAGCGTATCCGTGTTGACGAGCGTACCATCAAGGTCGACACACAGGGGGGATCTGGTCATTCGGTTTGCGATTGCTCTGGCACTGTCATAATCCCCGGTTCACGCCGCCATGTTCATTGGGCGCTCGCCACGACAAGAAACTGCCCGCCCAACAGCCGCCAGACTATTCTCAGCGCAGGTAAAGCCGAACCAGCAGGAGATTGGGGTGCTTGCCATCGGACATGGTATAGGGCAGAAACGCGGCGTACTGCTCAACTATGTTAAACCCGTTTATGGAAAGCAGCTCGACAAGAGCGCGGTCCGATAGGGGTACGGTGGTGATCCCAGAAATCCCAGTAGGCACCCGGCAGCAGGCGAATGTTGGGGCCAAGCGCTATGAATACCCCCCCCGGCCGGAGGCAACGCTTGAGTTCCGCCACGGTTTTTTCTGACAGTCGCCTTCGATGGCAGGTGCTCCAGGAAGTTGCTCGTAAAAACCACATCCAGGCTGTTGTTGGCCAGGGGCCAGTGCTCGGAACAGTCTTGCAAAAGCAATTCCACGTCGTCGTTGAGTCGAACCGCCGCATCGGGGTTCATGTCCATGGCAAACTTTTTCCGCGCGCTGATATTGTTGCTGAACTCTCCCCAGCCACAACCGAGATCCAGCAAGACCGCACCGCGGTCGACATAGGCCTGGAAGAAATCGTCACAGAGTACGCGCCACAGTGCGTTCCGATAGTCCGAAGCCCCGGCAAATCGCTGGCGATACTGTTGCTGCAAGATATCCGCCTCGTGCTTCTGGCTTCCCATTGACCACCACCTGCCCGTTTATTATTTACAGGAATTGTATGCTATTCCCTGAATGTTAGGTACTTGTGTCCCAGATAGCTGGTAAATACAGGTAGTAGCACACCCGCACCGTGTGCAATCGCTTCGGATATGCGGCGCCCGTCCGCGCCCGCCAGCGACAGGTAGTCCGGCAGAACATGCACCAGGTAAACACTCAGGCCCCAGGTCTGCACCAGGGCGAACAGGTTAATCAGCACGAACCATCCGACCTCGTGCACCACTGTATTACCACTGGTGGTAAACACGTACAGTTTGTTGAGCACATAGGCAGTAACGAGCCCGGAAAGAAACGCGAGCACCACCGCGGTACTGAAGTCGACAAAATTATTGTAAAAAAATCGACTGCCGAAATTGACCAGTGCGGCCAGCCCTCCGGCCAGTAAAAAACGAAAAAAACGGTGGCCGAGCAGGTGTGACCTGAAGCGGCGGGTAGTCTTCAGCACCCGGATGCTGCCATGGCCGCAAGCATTTTACCCAGTTTGATGCTTTCGGAGATCGAGCGATCTTCAGGATAGTAATAACTGGTGTCGGCAATATAGAGGCCATCGACGCCCGGACTGATCGGCGGCAGGCAGCTGGCAAATTCGGGCTGGCATATCGGCTGCGCATAGCGATAACGGCCCGCCGCTATTTTCAGGATTCCGGTTTCGTCCAGACCCGGATTGACCGCCAGCAGGTAACGCCGCACCTTGGCAATAAAGAAATCGTCGTCCCGTTGAAAATCAGGGTGCTCACCAGGTATGTAAAATGGCGCATAAACGATGTGCCCGCCGAGGGCATTGAGGTTACTGTATTCGATAAAGCCGGGAATATCGATATCGGGATCACTGATATTCAACCAGAAGTACGGCGTTAACGCTTCGCGCAGGTGCACCAGCACACACACCACCGCGATATTGTTCACCGCGTCATAGCGGTCGCGTATCGAGCCCGGTAACCCGGGCACCATGGCGGACACGTACGGCATGGGTATGGTGCTGATCACACGATCAAACGCATGGCGCCCCGTGTGAGTCCGCACTCCCTGCAACCTGCCATCGCTGATGACTACTTCATCCACTGCTTCGCTGAGAAAAATGCGCCCGCCCATGGCTATGATATTCGCGGCAATGGCGTTGAGAAAGGTATCCGATCCGCCCTCCAGGTAGCCCATCTCCTCCTGCAGCAGGTTTTTCCGCGACGTTCCCACCCGTTTGAGCCGCGACCAGATCCAGGCTGCCGAGAGATTGGGTGTGTACTGGTGGAACTTGAGTTCGAAGAGCGGACGCCACAACACGTCATAGGCTTGCTGGCCTACCCAGCGCTGCAACCACGTGACCGCATCGATGCCGTCCAATTTGCGCCAGTCGCTGCGCTTGGTGGACGTAAAGGCCAGCAGACCGTAGCGAAACTTGCTGACCAGGCCAAGGCCGGGAAATCTCAGCAGCGCGAACGGCTCTCCCCAATCGCGCAATCGCCCCTGGAAAAAGTAACCCATCCTGGTTTCCCGCCAGCGCAACGCGTCGTCGATGCCCAACTCAGCCAGCATCTCAAACAACGGTTGATCCGATTTGCAGATAAAGTGGTAATAGCGCTCGATGCGAATGCCATTGAAGAGGAAGGACGCACTCATGCCCCCCAACTGCTTATCGGCCTCGTAGAGGCTTACCGTATGCCCCTGCTTCAACAGGTGGTACGCCGCCGCGAGACCCATGGGGCCGCCACCGATCACCGCAATTGTTGCCATAGCTAGAACTTGAGCCTTATATTGCTGTACACAGGGTGAGTGAACGTAGCGCTGATTGCCTGATCCAGCGGTGTAGCGGTCACCGCGAAAATAGCTTCCCAGTCGATGTCCTCGAAAACCTCGTCGATCACCAGGGCCTTGAGTTGTGACGTGGTGAAGGGAGGATCACTGTCAAAGAGCGCGTATACTGCCAGCAAAAAATAGAACAGGTTGTACGGCAATCGCACGAGCAGGCAGGCACTGCGCTTGGCGGCCTTTATTTTACGGATAATCTCAATATAGGTAATTTTTTCCTTTCCCGAGATGTTATAGCAGCGGGGCGGTGGACGCTGCTCGATGCAGGAGACGATGATCGCGGCGAAGTCACCCGCGTACAGCGGCTGGCGCACGTACTCCCACGACCGGGGATAGGAAATACCGGCGAGGACGACATGAATTGCGACAACCATCCCAGGTGCTTGCGGTCAAACCAGCCGAACATCAGCGTCGGACGCAATACCGTATACGGCAGGCCGCCGTCGACGACCAACTCCTCCTGGCGGGCTTTGCTGGCCCGGTATTCGTCGTTGGCCGACGACTCGATAACAGAGGAACTCACATGCACCAGGTAGGCACTGCGCGGCACTGCGGCCAATACGTTTTCAGTCGCCGTCACGTTATTGCGCTGAAAGTCCGCCGCTACAAGTCCGCCGATTTGCGCGTGTAACATCACCAACACATCCGCTGCGGCGACTATTGCCTGCCACGAACCGGACAGGGAAAGATCAGCCTCTGTAAACGTAACACCCGGGTGCAGGTCGGCCGCGATCGCGAGGTTGTGAGTGGACTTGTCGATGACCTGGATATTGTTACAGCCCTTGTCACGCAACCTGACGATCAGATTTTGTCCGACCAGGCCAGCGCCACCCGTTATAACAATATTCGCGTGTTCCCAACCCGGGAAATCCCGCACTTGCCCGTGGCCACCCGACCGATCGCTCACCGGGGTCACAGCGCCATGACCTTTTGCTTACCGCAGCGGATGCACCGGTATACGGTCACCAACTTCCCCTGTTTCACATCGAACTGTTTGGCCTTGTCCACGGTCCATTTATGGTGGCCATGACGACACAGCGTATGGCCCTTGTGCTTGTCCTTCAGGGAGGGCCTGCGGAACGGGATAACCTCAGGCACGCATGGTCCTGCATCGCAAGCTCAAAGCAGGGCCCTCTGCAGTGCCGTGTTCCAGGAGGCGACGCGCTTGCGGCGCGCGGCGGCGCTGGTTTGCACCGCGAACTCCCGCTCTGCCTGCCAGATTTTCCTGATATCGGCAGTACTCTGCCACAGGCCGACGCCGAGGCCGGCCAGATAGCAGGCGCCCGCCGCCGTGGTCTCGATGACCTTCGGCCGAATGAGTCGCCTGCCGAGCACGTTCGCCTGTATCTGCATCAACAGATTGTTGGCCGCCGCACCGCCGTCGACGCGCAGCGGCCGCATGCGCTTGCCGAGGTCAGCTTCCATGGCCCTGAGGATGTCGGCATTTTGCAGGGCCATGGCGTCAAGCGCAGCGCGGGCTATATGCCCGACCTGGGTGCCGCGGGTGATGCCGGTCAGCGTTCCACGCGCTTCCGGGGCCCAGTGCGGCGCCCCCAGTCCGGTCAGCGCCGGTACAAATTCCACGCCCCCATGATCGGCCACCTGCAGCGCCAGCTTTTCGATATCCGGCGCGCGCTTTATGATCCGGAGGCCGTCGCGCAACCACTGTACCGCCGCCCCACAGACAAACGCGCCACCCTCCAGGGCATATACACGCTTGCCCTGCTCTCCCAACTGCCAGGCGACCGTGGTCAGCAGTCCGGAATGTGACCGCAGCAATTCCGCGCCGGTATTCATAACGATGAAGGACCCGGTACCGAAGGTGCACTTGACATCCCCCACATCGAAGCAGGCCTGCCCGAACAGGGCGGCCTGCTGGTCACCAGCCGCACCGGCAATCGGAATGCCGTCGGGCAGGCCGGCAACGCCGCGGGTGTGACCGAGGATGGCGCTCGAGGGCACGATCGTCGGCAGTATCTCGCGCGGCACGTCGAACAACTCAAGCAGCTGCTGGTCCCAGCGGCCGGTAGAGATATTCATGAGGGAAGTGCGGGAGGCGTTGGAAACATCGCTGACATGGACCGCCCCGCCGGTCAATCGCCAGATAAGGAAACTGTCGATCGTACCCGCCGCCACGCGCCCGCGCTTCAGCGCCGCGGCAATGCCGGGCGTATGCCTGAGCAACCAGCGATACTTGCTGCCGGAAAAATACGGATCCAGCACCAGCCCGGACCGTCGCCTCACTGTCTGCTCGTAGCCGGCCGCCCGCAGCGACTCGCAAAACTCTGTCGTACGGCGGCACTGCCAGACAATCGCGTTGTTCAGGGACTCGCCGGTTTCCCGGTCCCATAGCAGCGCCGTCTCCCGCTGGTTGGTAATACCGATCGCCACGATCTCGCGCGGCTTACAGATACCCTTGCGCAGGATCGCGCGTATCCCCTTGCCCACAGACGCCCAGATATCCTCCGGGCGATGCTCCACCCAGCCGGGCTGGGGATAAACCTGCGGAAATTCAAAGTTGACACTCGCGCGCAAGGTGCCGCGGGCATCCATCAGGGCGACGGTACTGCCCGTCGTACCCTGATCGATGGCGAGTACAAATTTGCCCATGCCTAGCTGCCGTAGCCCTGCACCGCCTTGATTTCGAGGAAGTCGGTGAAACCGTGGCTGCCCCACTCGCGGCCGTTACCCGACTGCTTGTAACCGCCGAAAGGCACATCGAAACCTGCTGCGGACCCATTGATGGAGACGTTGCCGGCGCGGATGCGGGAGGCAACCTGTCGCGCATGATCGATGTCGCCGCTTTGCACATAGCCCGCCAGTCCGTAAGGCGTGTCATTGGCAATGCGGATCGCCTCCTCCTCCGACTCATAGGGAATCATCGTGAGCACCGGCCCGAAAATCTCCTCCCGGGCGATGGTCATGTCATTGTTGGCCTGGGAGAACACGGTGGGACGCACAAAATAGCCCTTTTTGAGACCGTCCGGACGGCCCGGCCCACCGGTGACGACCTTGGCGCCCTCCTCGATGCCCTTCTTGATCAGTCCCTGGATCTTGTTGAACTGCACCTCCGACACCACCGGGCCCATGGTCGTGGTTTCCGCGGTAGGATCGCCTACCACAACGGATTCCGTGACCCTGGCGGCGATCGCCTCCGCCTGCGCCAGTTTGGCCGCGGGCACGAGCATGCGCGAGGGCGCGTTACAGGATTGCCCGGTGTTGTTGTACATGTGCATGACACCGCGGGTCACCGCGGCCTCGAGGTCCGCATCGTCCAGCACGATATTGGGTGACTTGCCGCCCAGCTCCTGGGTCACGCGCTTGACGGTGGGCGCCGCATTCTGGGCCACCAGCGAGCCGGCACGGGTGGAGCCGGTGAACGACATCATGCTGACATCCGGGTGCTTCGACAGCGCCGTGCCCACGGTCGGTCCGTCACCGTTGACCATATTGAAAACACCCGCGGGTACGCCGGCCTCGTGCATGACCTGGGCGAAAATGTAGGCGGAAAGTGGCGCCACTTCACTGGGCTTGAGCACCATCGTGCAACCCACTGCCAGTGCGGGGGCCACCTTGCAGGAAATCTGGTTTACCGGCCAGTTCCACGGCGTAATCAAGCCACAGACCCCGATGGGCTCCTTGAAGATGCGGTGCTGACCGAGTTCCTCCTCAAACTCGAAGGTCTTCAATACCCTGATTGCCTCTTCGAGGTGTCCCTGGCCGCAATACGCCTGCGCAGTCATGGCGAGGCTCTGTGGCGCACCCATTTCCTCGCGAATGGCGTTGGCTATATCGGCGTAGTGTTTCTTGTAAGCGGCAACACACGATTCCAGCAGTTCGATCCGTTCCTGTTTGCTGGTGCGGCTGTAACTGTCGAAAGCCGCCTTGGCTGCCGCTACCGCCTTGTTGACGTCCGCCTCGGACCCGAGGGAGATGTGGGCGCAGACTTCCTCGGTGGCCGGGTTGATGACGTCGAAATCGTGCGGGGTCACGGGATCGACCCACTGGCCATTGATATAAAACTGCTTGTACTCGCGCATGGTTATGCTCCAGGTTCAGGTTGGCGAAAGACGTCAAGTGTAAGCACTCTTGCGTGAACTGACCAGTGCCCCGGGTTTCGTGCGGCAGCGGATCATCCGGCCTGCGGGTTGGCGACATTGTAACCGGCGCCACAATCGCGCAAAATTGCCGGCCTGTTACACATTCCGGAGACCACCGACCATGGATAACGAAGAGCTGACCCTGTTTCGCGATATGACTCGCCGCGCCCTGGAACAGGAGATCGCCCCCCACATCGAGGAATGGGAGGCGCAGCACATGGTTCCCCGCGCACTGTGGAACACGCTCGGCGAAGCGGGGTTGCTGTGCCCGGACATGCCCCAGGAGTATGGCGCCGCCGGCACCACGCCGCAGGTCACGTTCGCCGTTATCGAGGAATTGTCGCGCATGGGTTTTGGCGGGATCGCCTCGGGTTACGGAATCCACAGCAATATCGTCGCGCCCTACATCGAGCATTTCGGCACCGAGGAACAGAAAGCCCAGTGGCTGCCGAAAATGGTTGCCGGGGAAGTGCTGGGCGCGCTCGCCATGACCGAACCGGGAGCGGGCTCGGACGTGCAGAGCATCCGCACCAACGCGGTCCGCGACGGTGACGACTGGGTACTCAACGGCTCCAAGATCTTTATCACCAATGGCATGCTGGCAGACCTGGTCATCGTGGCGGCGATCACCGACCCCGGCAAGGGCGCCAAGGGCACGTCCCTGTTCCTGGTCGACACGACGCTGGCGGGCTTCGCCCGCGGCAAGAAGATCGAGAAGATGGGACAGCACACCTCGGACACCGCCGAACTGTTCTTCCAGGATGTACGCCTGCCCGCCTCTGCCCTGCTCGGGGAGCTGAACAAGGGTTTCGTCATCATGATGAAGGAACTGCCGCGGGAACGGCTGGGAATCGCCGCCCAGGCTGTCGCCGCCGCCGAGGGTGCCATGGCCATCACCGTGGACTACGTACTGGAGCGCAAGGCATTCGGCCAGACCGTCGCCAGCTTCCAGAACACGCGCTTTACCCTGGCGGAAGTAAAAACCGAAATCGCCATCAACCGCGCGTTCTATGAGAAATGCGCCGATGCCTATGCGCGCGAGGAACTCACCGCGGAGGACGCCGCCATGCTGAAATACGCCAGCACCGAAATGCAGTGCAAAACCATCGACCAGTGCCTGCAGTTGTTCGGCGGCTACGGCTACACCACGGAATACCCGATCTCGCGCTTTTACACGGACGCGCGCATCCAGCGTATTTACGGGGGCACCTCTGAAATCCGCGCGAACTGGTGGCGCGCCCATCCCTAAAGTCATGCCGCCGGGGCTCTACACCAGGCCTATCATCTGCACGATGCCGTGGCTGCCCGGCGGTATAGCCGCCGTCCACCACCAGCGCTCGCGGACGTAGCTTGAATCATCCGAGGCCAGGAAAAGGTGCTGGCGATCTCCTCCGGGCACACTGAGGCGTCCCACTCCGGTCTCGCGCACGACGTCGGCCTTTGAAATCCGGCATCAGGCCTCATCACCTCGTTCAGCAGGGGGTACTGATAACCTGCGCAGATCGCGTTACAGCGTGCCCATGCGCCCGTAGTCGATGGCCACGTTCTGCTCAGCAGGACCACCCCGCCCTTGAGGCGTGTTGGGCATGCTGCTGCCGCCCGGTGCCGTTGGAGCCCTCGACGCTGGCAATAGTGATGATACCGCCGCCGCGCTGGGCCATCATGGCGTCCAGCACGGCCTGATCGACAGGAAAGTGCTCCTTCAGGTTGATCTCCAGCACTCCGATCCCAGCTCGCCTCTTCCAGCATGCTCACCGTATTCGCCGTCGCCGACCCCGCGGCGGCCGGGCAGGACATCAATACGACCGTGTCGCGCACGATTTCCTCCGCCACGGCCTTCTGCGCCGCGCTGTCGGTATCCACCTGGCGGAAAACGGCTGTTGCTCGGCCAGCGCCACCACCGACGACCAGTCATCGGACAGGTTGCGATCGATCCTGACCACGGTAGCCCCTCCGCGGCGTAACGACGGGCACAGGCCAGGCCGATACCGGAGGCTGCGCCGGTGACAATGGCCACTTACCCTGCAGCTTGGACATGGCGCGTCTCCCTAATTGTCGAACTGGTAATCGGCGCTGTTCACCGCCTTGGTCCAGCGCCACATGTCCAGTATCTTCCACGGCCAGCTCAGGGTTACCTGCCCCGGGCGTTCTGTAGCTGGTCTTGTGGATCGACGCTCCCAGATCAACTTGGTACGCAGGTCACGAAACCGTTTGCGGTAATCGGCGTGCACGCTTTCCCTGCATTCCATGGTCCGCTTGCTGCCTGTAGCTGCGCCTTCAGGCACTCCAGCTACGATATCGGATCTGCACTGCCATTGAAAATCAGGCCGCTGCCGAAGGCCAGGCCGGTGCCCGGGCCGCGTTACGGCAGTTGGGAAGTTCGGCACGGTGATGCCCAGATATGCCGAGGGTTCGTCCCACTGTAGAGAGCTTGCGCCCGCCACGCCTGGTGATCACCATGGGCCACAGGAACTTGTCAGCCAGCCAGTGGCGTAGATAATGATGTCCGCCGGATAGGCATCGCCCTCGCTGTCGATGACGCCGTCAACTGTGACACTCGCCACGCTGCGGGTCACCAGTTCGACATTGTCGCGTTTTTGAGGGCCGACAGCCAGCTGCCGTTGTTCCGCAGTGTGGGTAGTTTTCCCATCGGCGCGTAATCGGGAAGCACCTTCGCAACAATGCCTCGTCCTCACCCACCTGGCCCTTGATGTAATCAGAAAACATCTGGTAGACGAATTCACCGATCTCGTTGACGAACGTTCTGCGCGGGCCAGTCCGGGTCCACGAATACGGCATCGGTATGTCGCTTATATGGCCAGAAATCAGGAAGCGGAACCAGCGCGTGCAGAACGCACAGGTGCTGCAGGCACCATTTTTACCCTCGGGCACCTGCTCGTGGTAAATCGGGTTCCTACGATCCAGGGCGATGCTGGAACACCGTCAGCTGCGCCGCTGTCGCCAGTAATGGCGGGGTACCAGCTGAAGAAGGCGCTGCCCGGAACCACCGTACGACAGCTGTTCTTGCCACGCCAATCGATGCTGTCATCCCAGTCGGCGGGAATGGCACCACTGGCCGCCCGGGAATGACTCGATCCTGGGAATAGCAGGCAGCTTCGGGCTTAGCTCAACCGTCCCACCGCACTGATCACGGAATTGACCTGTACCGTTCGGACACACCGTCTTTGTCAACGGTATCCACCGTCCAGAGCTGCTGTGTCTCGTCGAAGGTGGCCGCGGTGAAATTTCGGTGTTGAAACGAAAATGCTGGGCGCAACCGGTGATGATTCACCACATCCTCGAAATATTGCCGCAGCTCCTTCTGTTGCGTGAAAACTGTACTCCAGTGATGCGCTGCCTCAAAGGAATAACAGTACAGGTGGTTACCTACGTCCACGCGCACCCCGGGGTACCTATTAAACCAGGTGCCACCACCGAGGCGTTCTTCCTTGATCACCACGAAGGGGATGCCCGCCTCCTGCAACCGGTACGCGGCCAGCACGCCAGACATGCCGCCCCCGATCACCAGTACCTTGTGCTGTGCGCGGCGCGCGGCAGGCACCTCGTCGCCCCAGGCGTCGCTGGCAGGTCCGAACTTATCCATCCGGATCCTCCAGAATATCGGGACATAGTCCTGGGGACGTCCTGCGCCACCAGGAAATTCACCATACGGTGCATGGTCTCGGAAGGCGGGGGCGGCAACCTGCAGCCGCCCGCGCGAAACGCCTTGATCACCTCCAGGGCCCTGGCCCGCACCGTCGCCTTGTCCTCTTCGGACAGGTAGCCCTGGTACTCGTTGATATACACCCCGGCCGGGCGGATGGGGCCATCGAGCAGGCTCGCATCGCCGCTCATGTGGATCATGCTCATCATCAACGTGGGAATACTGGCGTCCTCCAGCGCCCGGGCGAGTGAGTGCATCGTCATCGGGAATGCTGAAGCTCTGCGCGACCTGTGCTCTGGCATGGCGGGGTTCTCCGGGACTGCAGCGTGGCGATGGCGTTACAGGTTGACCGGGGGGCGAACGGGTTGCGGCCCTGGCGGATATCATCCAGTCGCACGTTTGCGGCCTCGCGCCACGCCTCCTGGGACAGGGATGTAAACTGCCCGGCGACGAGCTTGGGCGTCGAACACCCGTTGCGCTACGACTCTGAAGCCCAGGCCGACGGCGACACTGTCGGCCAGCGCTCGGCCAATCCAGCGTGCGCGCGTCGGACTTCGACGATATCGCCCTCGCGCCGGTAGCTGCCGGGCGACTGTAAGTTCCGAGGCGGCGATGCCGGTATTGACTGCCTCCGGGCACAGCACGAAGAACCCACATTGGGCACATGGAACGCCAGCTCATGGTACAGGGATTCACTGAGCGCCAGCACCGCGTGCTTGGTCATGTGGTAGATACCGGAATACGGCATTGCCGTCACCGCCGCCATCGACGCGGTATTGACCATGTGGCAGTCGCTGTCCTGCGCCGCCATGATCGGGATGAACGTGCGAATGCCATGGATCACGCCCCAGATATTCACGTCCATCTGCCACTGGTAATCGGCCAGGCTCTCTTCCCACAGCAACCCGCCGGCAAACACGCCGGCGTTATTACAGGCGATATGAATTGCGCCGAACTTCGCCAGTGCGGCGTCGGCCAGCCGCTGCATGTCCTGCGCCTTCGACACGTCGGTCACCACACCGATACAGCGGTCGCCTGTCGCATTCAATTCCGCCACGGTGGCGTCCAGCGCTTGCTGCTCGATATCCCCGAGCACCACGTTCATACCCTTGGCGAGGAACAGCTCGCCCATCGCGCGGCCATCGAAGGCTGGCTTTCGCCCGTGATGACCGCGGTCCTGCCCGGTAAACCTTGAAGTAAAAAGTCCTGTAATAGTTATCGTCGGGTAACCCTGATACCAGAGCGCCGGGCCGTCCCCAATCAGCCCCAGCATCAGAAGCCATCAGTTTCGGTATAGGTATTTCACTGATAAGGCGTGCTGCGTTCCCGTGTACATCCCGGAACGCCCGCCTCCAGCCGACTCCCTTCCCGGATCGCGAGGTCCCCGTCGCCAGGCGTGTGCCCACTGCATGATCTCGCGGCTGGCTTCGTGGCGTAGGTCGCCGCGATGCGCATGTCGCAGCGCATCCGGGCGTCACCTCCGCGCCCGCCGCCACCTGCGCCTCGAACTCCGTGAACGTCGACCACGAAGTATGGCCGCGCGCCACATCGCCTCTTGATGTGCCAGGTTGCGCTGGAACGTCAGCCGGTGCGCTACCGAGGTAGTCTCTCCCACGTGGCCTTGATACTCGCCGCCTCGCACATCGTCGATTGTGACTGCGGGCGAAGCCCAGCGCCCAGGCCGGCGGCTACAAACTTATGAGCGGCATGACCCCTGAATTGATACATCGGGCCGCGCCGGGGCGTGCGGGTCATCAGTGACAGGTATGACTTTCCGGCACGAACACATCTTGCAGTTCGTAGTTGTAGCTGCCGGTGCCCTTGAGACTCCCAGACGTGCCAGCCGTCCGTAAAGGTGACCTGCTCCCGGGGCACGATCGCCACCATCATCAACGGCATTACCGCGTCGGCCATCACCATCTGGCCATCGTCCATCGGCAGGAAGCCGGCGCACACGTACTCCGAATGGCCGGTGCCGCTGCCAAACTGCCACGCGCCGGTGACCTTGTAACCGCCCGCCACCCTGTCGCCCGTGCCGCTGGGAAAAAACTGCCCGCCCATGGTCACGCGATTCTTGTTGGCCGCGAAAATCTGCTCAAATCCCTCATCCGGCAGGTACGCCGCCGCAAAGCAGGAGGACGGGATATTGGCGATGCCAATCCAGCCCAGCGAACCGTCCTGCCGGGCCATTTCCACCCAGGTCTCGATCAGTTCCGCGAACCCGGTTCGGGCTGGCGCCGGCGGCGCCCCGTTCATGAACTGCATCAGGCCGCTGTCCTACAGGGCGTCGACCAGCGGTCCGGTCAGGGTGCGGTTCTCTTCGAGGGGCCCGCTTCGCGCAGGGCGATCGCCTCGATGGAGCGCGCCATGCGCAGGCCCTGCTTTCCACCCGGTGTTCACCGCATGAACTTCGCGCGAGCCGCTGCCAACAACCGTTAACCTAACGCCATGCCAGGAGTGCAGCTTCTACCGGCAGACGCCCCACCCGCCGCTACGCGGGACCTGATCCTCGACGCCGCGGAGACGCCTGCGCGGGCAGGGTTATCAGGGACCACCATCAAGATGGTCGCGATCGCATGGTGCAGGGCCCCGCCCTGTACAAACACTTCCCCGCCAGCAAGCGGGCGCTACCTGGAGGGAAGTCCTGGACCGCCTGTCTACGCCCTTTACCACGCTGCTGTCCAACGAAGCGCCCGGGGCGGCGACCAGCGACCTGATCATGCAGCAGCATCCGGCCCATCCAACGCCTCGCGTATCGTGGCCCACGCGACCCTGTCCGGCGGCGAGGACCCGCGCTGCTGGCGGCGCGCTGGTACCTACCGCCCTTCGCTCCCACGCGGGACATGCTGGCCGCCGTACGCCCGGCTTCACGCCGGTCTCGGTGATGCAGGTCGCGCCATGCTGCTGGCTACCTGACGCTGGCGCCCTGCAGCTCAGGCAATTTTTTGATACGGACCCACTCACCCCGTAGCGCCTCGGCGAACCGGGTTAACCGCAGGAACAATCCTGCCCGCTCCGTGCACTGAAGCGCGTGGGCAGGAACCTCAGTGCAAGCGCCGCCCGACCAGCGCCAGTGTCGACAGCAGGAAGAACTGGCATCGTCAGAAGACAACAGGTGGTGAGTACCACGATATTCGCCGCCAGCGTGCCGTTTGCCCCGCGCCGCGACCACCATCACGTGGCTGGACGCGGCCAACACGGCGGCCAGCAGCAGGAACAGCACGCCCAGCTGTTCGTCCCGCACGCCCATCAACAGCGCCAGCAGGACACTGACGCAGGGCGCCACACACAGGCGCCACAGGCTGGCCTCCCAGGTGAGGGCTACCGCCCGGTACAGGCGCGAGAAATTCATCGCAACTGCCGATACACCAGCACCAGCGGCAGGAAAACGTGGAGAGCCCTGGGCGCCGAGCGGTCGCAGCGCGGCGGGAACCGAAGTCGGAGACCGCGAGCGCTACGCCCGCGCTGATGCCGATGATCAACGGGTTGCGCACGATACCCAGCAACACGCTGCGCAGGGTGGTACTGGAACCGAGCGTGGTATTGAGCACCCACACGGCGATGCCGCGTATGCCACCGTCATCAGCGCGATGGGCAGCGCGGCCATCACCGCCCTGCTCGCCGTAGGCCGAATGCGTCAACGCCACGCCGACGATCGCGAGGTTGGAGCGAAAGGTGGCCTGCACAAAGATACCGCGCAGCTCGCGCGGATGACCGCGCCAGCGCGAGTAGTACCAGGCGATGACCAGCATCAACAGCGTGGCCGCCACACCCGCCAGCAGGTAACGGGCGCTCGCCAGCCCCGAGTAGTCCACCTGCGCCGCCCCGGCAAACAGCATCAGCGGCAGGCCGTAGCGAAACGCCAGTCGCGACAGCGTTTCGTTCAGGTTCTGTGGCAACAGTCCGCTTACCTTCAGCAGCACGCCCAGTACAACCCACCCGGAAGGTTGGCAGGAGACCGCCAGGCGGCGTAAAAGAGTGCGAGCGCGTCAGCAGCGGGACACGGGTCAGGCGCTCGGCATCATGAGGCCGGGTCGGTCAGGCCAGTTCCGCGCACAAGGGTGTCACCGAGGGCCGGACACCAGGCTGTCGATCTGGCGTGGGCTCCGCGATGAAGGGCAGGCCCAGCTGGATGGCGTCGCCGCCGCAGCGTACGGTAGAAACCCTTCTCCCGGTTATGCGCAGGGCCACCGTAAAGGGGCTGCCGGGGCCGGCCTCTGGGTATGCCTGTAATTGCAGAGCACCCGCGAAGCCGCAATTGCGGATATCGCTGACGTGTGGCGAGCCCTTGAGCCGGTGCAGGGAGTCCTCGAAATACGGCGCCAGGCGCGCCACGCGCTGCGGCAGTTCCTCACGCTCCAGGATATCCAGCGCCGCGAGGGCGGCGGCACATGCCACCGGGTGTCCCGAGTAGGTGTACCCATGGGGAAATTCGACCAGGTAATCGGGGCCGGCGGAAGCCATGAAGGTCTGGTATATGTCGCCCTTCGCCACCACGGCCCCCATCGGTATCGCGCCGTTGGTCAACTGCTTCGCCAGCGTCAGGATGTCCGGCACCACGCCGAAGACCGCCGCCGCCGTCAGGCCGCCGACGCGTCCCAGCCCGGTGATGACCTCGTCGAAAATGAGGAGTATGTCGTTGGCCGTACAGATTTCACGCAGCCGCTGCAGGTAGCCGACTGGCGGTGGAATCACGCCGGTGGAGCCGGCGACCGGCTCGACGATGACCGCCGCGATATTGGAGGCGTCATGCAGCGCGATAATGGCGTCGAGTTCGTCTGCCAGTTGCCACCCCTGCTGCGGCAGGCCGCGACTGAAGGCATTCCCGGGCAGCAGCGTGTGGGACAGGTGATCCGCGTCGACGCCCTGGCCAAAGAGCTTGCGGTTGGCGGCGATGCCGCCGACGGCGATACCGCCGAAATTCACCCCGTGGTAACCCCGGGCACGACCGATGAGCTTGGTCTTGCCCGGCTGTCCCTTCTGGCGCCAGTACGCCCGCGCCATTTTCAGCGCCGTGTCCACGCACTCGGAACCGGAGTTGGTGAAAAACACGTAGTCCAGCCCGTCCGGGGTCAGGGCCTTGATCCGGTTTGCCAGCGCAAACGCGCCCGGGTGGCCGAACTGGAACGCCGGCGCGTAGTCCAGCACCTGCATCTGCGCGTGCACCGCCGCGGTGATTTCCGGCCGGTTGTGCCCCGCGCCGCAGGTCCACAGTCCGGACATGCCGTCCAGCACCCGGCGGCCCTGGTCATCGATCAGGTGGACGCCCTCGGCGGCGACGATCATGCGCGGGTCGCGCTTGAACTGGCGGTTGCCCGTGTAGGGCATCCAGTAGGCTTCGAGCTGTTCGCGGGAAAGCGGTGGGGTGTCAGCCATTACGATGCCCCGCGGAGGTTAATCCCGATAACCGGTAATCGACTTCGCCGCCTGGTAAGCAAATGTCATCGCCGGACCGAGCGTGGAGCCCGGCCCCGGATAACAGGGCAGGGTCGGCGCGCTGCAATTGCCGATGGCATACAGGCCTGCAATGACGTGGCCGTCCTCGTGCAGCACCTGCGCGTCCGCATTGATCACCATACCGCCTTGCGTACCGAAGTCGCCGGGGTCGACCTTCATCGCGTAGTACGGCGGTTTGTCGATCGGCCCCAGGCAGGGGTTGGGCGTGACGCGCGGATCGCCGTAGTAACGGTCGTAGGCGGATTCGCCCCGGTGGCAGTCCGGGTCGTGGCCGGTGCGCGCGTACTCGTTCATCTTGCGCACCGTCTCTTCGAGGCCGGCCGGGTCCACGTGGATGTTCCGCGCCAGTTCGGCAATGGTGTCGGCCCTGGCGAAAAAGCCCTCTTCCTCATAGCGCTTGGGCACCGCCCAGTCCGGCAGGAACTTGCTGTTGTAGAGCGGCCCGACGAAATAGGTGGCGCGGAAGTTCGCGTCGAAAATCTGCCAGCTCGGGTTGCAGGGGTTGGCTTGGGTATGCTTGACGAAGGTCTCCTGCTGGAAGGCCATGTAGTTCTGGGATTCATTGCTGAAGCGCTGCCCCGCCGGGTTCACCACGATGGAACCGGGGTACGACTTCTCCATGATGCTGAGGCGCGGAATCTCCTCGCCGGGCACGGATATCGTGTTGCACCACCAGGCCTCGTTGAGGCGGTGCATTTTCGCACCGAGGCGAATACCCTCGAGTATGGCGTCACCCGTATTGTCGCGGGTGCCCGCGCTCCAGCGGTGGTCCGTGGGTTGTGGCAGGTATTTCTCGCGCATTTCCTGGTTGTGCTCGAAGCCGCCCGCCGCGAGGATGACCGCCCTGCGGGCCTGCAGGCGCAGGGGCTTGCCCTTGCGTATCACCTCCACGCCAACGACCTTGCCATCCACGTCCACCACGCGGGTCATGGCGGTGTTCAGCCACAGGGGGATATCCCTGTCCAGCATGGACGCGCGCAGGCGGGCCACCCCGGCGCAACCGGTCGCGAGCCGGCGGTGGAACTTGTCCTTCAGGCGCCAGGGGATATCCAGCAGGTAATCGACAAACAGCTTCACCGCGATCTTCCACCAACCCGGCTGCTGCCCGATCAGCACGGCCGCCTCGACCTGGGTGATCCCCAGCACACCGGCCAGGTGCATCATCGGGTGGGTGCGCCGCAGGCGCCGCCACTCCTCGCCGAGCTCGTCCGCGTTGAAGGTCTCGGGCTCCATCGAGCGGTGCCCCTGCATGGCGCCCTCGAGATTCGTGTAGTAGTCGGGGTAGTGTTCCAGCGTCACATAGCGCATCCGGGTGCGCTCGTGCAGGAAGTCCACCATCTTCGGGCCGTTTTCGAGGTAGGCGTCCAGCTGGTATTCCGGCACTTCCTCCTCGGTAATCAGTTGTCGCAGGTACGTCCTGGCCTTCGCGACGGAATCCTCGGCCCCGGCCTGCCGCGCGTACCGGTTACAGGGTATCCAGACGCCGCCGCCGGAAATGGCGCTGGTGCCGCCGTAGAGATTGATTTCCGATCACCAGCACATCCTGGTGCCCATTTCGTAGCTGCACAGCGCCGCCGTCATGCCGCCGTTGCCGGAACCGACCACGACCACGTCGAAGCTGTAATCCCACCGCTGTCCTGGACTCATTGCAACTACCCCCTGAGTATGGGCGTCATGGTAGCGCAATCGCCGGGCATCACAGCCCCGATCAGCCACGTATCAGCCACGTAATAGGCGACAGGTTTAAAAAGTTGGTCGTGGCGGGTCGACATCCATCGCCCTTGTGCTGGAAACTCCCCTTGTCAGGCGCGCGGAACACTCACTACACTGCCCGCACGCAGCCTGTCCACAGGCATCCACACAGCAACTACGGGGACCCCGCATGCATCACGCTCAGCGCAACACCTTTCTGGCCATCATCGCACTGGCCGCACTGGCCCTCTCGCCCCTGGCGATCTCGCACTATGACGACAAGGAACCACAGCAATCCTACCGGCAGTCGTGGTTTGCCATGATGGCATTCAATTTCGGGCCCATGGTGGCCATGGTCAAGGGCGAGGCACCCTGGCAGGAGGACCAGATGGCCGGCTACGCCGACCAGTTGGCGGCCCTCACCACCCTGGACGTGCTGCGCGGCTTCAGCGATGGCTCGGACAAGGGCACCACCCGGGCCAAGCCGGAGATCTGGCAGAACAAGGCGGATTTCCAGGCCAAGCTGGATGACCTGAAAAAGGCGGTGAACGCCCTGCAGGTCGTCGCCAACCAGGGCACCGACCGCAAGGCCATCGCGGAGAACGTCGGCGCGGTAGGGTCAGCCTGCAAGGCGTGCCACGACGAATACAAGTCGAAGGACTACCTGTACTAGGCAGGGTCGGGACACCCGGGGTCGTCCCGGCTACGACCCGAACCCCTCCGGGTGGTGCCGGGTTTCGGTGTCCAGGATGTCCCACTGCGCCTTCGAGCTGACGTGGATATGCTGTTTCAGGGGGATGCCCGGTTCTGAATCCAGCAGGCCCACCGGGACCCAGTACATCCGGTGTTCGCCAAGGAACTGCGGCAGGATGCAACCGCACTGGGGACAGAAGCAGCGCTGGAAGCCGCTGTCGGTCCGGTATTCGCGCACCGCATCGCTACCGGCCAGCCAGGCAAAATTTCCCTCGCCCGCAAACGCCGCCGCGCTGGCAGCGCCGCCGAAGGCCTTGCGGCACTTCGAACAGTGGCACTTGTAGATCGCGGAACTGAATGCAGCGACGCGAAACCGTACCGCGCCGCAGAGGCAACTTCCTTGCGTCATCTGGTTTCTCCACACTGCACTGACATGTGACCCCACAGACCCGGTAAACAGCGCCTACCAGTCCAGAGGCTGCGGCTGCGGTGCCTGCTCCAGCCCCCACCAGAACGCAAGCGCAAGCAGCACGAGGATAACGGCGGCCCGCCACCACGGCACCGGCGCGGCGCGGCCCTCGCGTCCGGCCGCGCTGCCGCGCAGCATGGCCTGCACCAGCTTCTCATGCAATTTGAACTGGTGATACAGCACGGCAAGGATGTGCAGACTCACCAACGCCAGCAGCGCATTGAAGGCCCATTCGTGCACTTCGCCCATGGCATCCCGGAACCCGGTACTGGCCGCGTAGTACAACGGACCCGAGAACAGCACATCATCGGAATTGAACAGCCCGCTGATTCCCTGCAGCAGCAGCAGGGCCAGCAGCGCCACCACCGACCATCCACCCAGCGGGTTGTGGCCGGCACTGCTGGCCGCGGCACCCTGCACATAGGCCATCACCCGGCGCGGGCCGACCAGGAAATCCGCAAAACAGGCGTGGCGGCTGCCCACGAAGCCCCAGGCTATACGGGTGAGCACCAGCACAATAATCGTGTAACCGCTCCACTCGTGCAGTTCTGTAACTTTTCGGTCTCGGCGCTCAGCCAGGATAACGGCACCAGGCACACGATGAGCCAGTGAAAAACTCTTGTCGGGAGATCCCAGAGTGGTTGCGTTTGTGACGGCATCGTCTTCAGTGCTCCTGCAGGTCGAAAAGTGGGGGAAAAGCGGGATCGACGTGTTGGTACTGGTAGCGCCAGCAATGTCCCTGCAACACCGCGCGATGGCGGGCTGTGCCCGGTCCGCCGGGTGCCCCATCGTAACCGGCGTCGCCGCGAAACATGACCATGGGCTGGTCGCCGTCACTGGCGAACACGGGGAATATTTCCGGCACCGGGGAAGCGCGCTCCGCCGCCACCATCTGCGCCACCGTGTCATACGCCGATAAACGCAGCAGCGTGAAATAGGTCGGCGGCAGCATCCCCAGCTTGCCCGCCTCGTGCTCGGCGGTGGCCTGCCGCACGGTCAGCCAGCGCGAGTCGTGTATTTCGCCGCCGTCGATGACCACCTCGATATCGGCCGCCAGCGGCGCGGCGTAAATCCAGGTCGAGTAGCGCCGGGGTTCACCCACGGGCGTGGTCCAGTGGCTGAGCAGGACCATGTCCTCCAGGTGGGGCGACAGGCCAGATTCCTCATGGGCCTCTCGCGCCGCGGCGATGCGCGAGGCGACGGCGATATCTCCCCCTGCGGCGGCCAGGTCTTCCGGATCCAGGGCACCGCCGGGAAACACCCACGCGCCGCCGGCGAAGATCAGCGCCTTGTTGCGTTTCAATAACAGCGTTTCCAGGCCAGCAGGTGCATCGCGTAACAGTACGACGGTGCTGGCCGGGCGAGCTTCAGGGATGTTCGACATGGTATCTTCCACAACGTAAGGAGCGAGGCGGTCGCGTCTGCCGCGCGCCGGCTACTGACCCAGAAATCGCAAAGCCATGACCAGGTCGTAGCCGCGCTGCTGCGCCACTGCCATGGCCTGTTCTCGCTCTGCTTCGTCCACACTGGCGACCCACAGGTTGGCGCAGCGTGTACCCGAGCGGCAAAACGCCAGCACCGGGCGGACAGGATCATCCAGCAGGTCGCTCAAGGCGTCGAAATCCGGTCCGGGAAAGCTGGTGGCTGTCACCGGCAGGTGGTGGTACTCCAGCCCCACGGCCCGGGCGGCGGCGGCAATGTCCGCGGCGGCGGGTTGCGTACCCTCCTCCCCATCGGGCCGGTTATTGATCAGTACCTGGTAGCCCGCCGCCGCAATGGCGGCGACGTCCTCCGGGAGGATCTGCGCCGAGACGGCCAGCGTGTCGGTGAGTTTTACGATTTTCATGTTCCCTCCCTGTCACTACTTTATACCAACCGCGACTAGCCGGTTCAACCGAAGTCACGCAGACGCGACCCTACTCGCCACGAAAGTCCGGCTGGCGCCTTTCCTTGAACGCCCTGGGGCCCTCGCGGGCGTCCTTGCTCATCATCACCATGCCCGCCTGTTCCATCTCAAAACGAAAGGCCTCGGCCCAGGGCAGCGTGTGTGTTTCCAGCGCGGTCCGCTTGATCGCCTGCAGCGCGAGCGGCGCCTGTCGACAGATATTCTGCGCGTAATGCTCCGCCCTGGCCAGCAACTCGCCCGAAGGCACCACCTCGGATACCAGGCCCATGGCCAGCGCCTCGCGGGCGGTGACGGGCTCGCCACCGAGCAGGATTTTCATGGCGTGGGCCCAGGGCAACTGCCGCGCCAGCCGCACCATCGAGCCCGCGCCGGGCACCACGCCAACCCTGGGTTCGGGCAGCGCGAACACCGCATTCTCCGCCGCGATGCGGATGTCGGTGGCCTGCAGCAATTCGGTACCGCCACCGAGAGCCCGGCCGTTCACCGCGGCGATCACCGGTTTGTACAGGGGCTGGCCCTTGAGCATGATGGTGTCCACGATCAGGGGGTCAGCCAGCAGCCGCTGCTCAACCGGCGATTGTGGCGTTCTCGCTCCGGTCCACAGGGGTATCACCTCGGACAGGTCGCCGCCACAGCAAAAATCCTCCTCTCCCGCAGCGGTCAGCACCGCCACGCGGATCGTCGCATCGGCCCGCACTTCCTCCCAGGCGTCGGCCAGCGCCACGAACATGTCGCCATTGAGCCTGTTTTTAGCGTCCGGCCGATTGAGCGTGATCCAGGCCTGCTGCCCGCGCTTTTCAAAGACAATCGTGCCCATGCCTGCTCCCAATTGAATTCGCGGCAACATGTTGTCCATGCGCCCATGACTGCACAGTGTCGCCGACCACTGCGGACCTAACTGTCAGAAAATTGACTCGCGTCATGTATAGCCAAGATGGCAGGAAACACAATACCATCCTGAAGTGATAATCATAACCGCAGGTTGAGCACGCATGCCCGCGAAGGATCAAGTTGGCCGATTACTGGCGGCAGTCGCGTTATTTTGCGCGCTGTCGGGGGCCGCTCCTGCCCAGGAGTACGCGCCCATTATGCCCCTGGCTGCGCGCTCGCTGCTGCTGGATATCGCCGCGGCGGGCAGCCGCCTGGTAGTGGCGGGCGAGCACGGCACTGTGCTGTTCTCCGATGATAACGGAGACCACTGGCAGCAAGCCAGGGTACCCACCATCCAGATGCTGACCGGTATCTGCTTTGTCGATGGCAAGCACGGCTGGACCGTGGGCCACGACGGCCTGATCCTGGTCAGCGACGATGGCGGCGAGAACTGGCGCCTGCAACGCGACGGGCTGGCCGTCCAGCACCAACTCAATCTCGAGCAGCGGGAACAGGCGCACCGACGGGTGGAGGAAATCGAGGAACGCCTGCAGGCCGCGGACGACGCCACCCGTTCCGAACTCGAGACCGACCTGGAAGAGGCCCAGGCGGACCTGGAGAATGCAGAGGAGACCCTGAGCGAGGCGGAATTCACCTCCCCCTTCATGGACGTCTGGTTCCAGGACGCCAATCGAGGCTGGGCGGTCGGCGCGTTTGGCAACCTGGTTGCCACCCGTGACGGCGGGCAACATTGGCTGGCCCAGGAGCGGAAACTGCACAATCCTGACGGGTTTCATCTCAACTCCATAACCGGGGACGGCAAGGGCCGCGTCTTTATCGCCGGGGAAGGTGGCGTCATGTTCCGCTCGCTGGACAGCGGCAAAAGCTGGGAGTCGCTGGAACCATTCTACGAGGGCAGCTGGTTCGGTACGGTGTACGATGCGGCGCATGACTCGCTGCTGGTCTTCGGCCTGCGCGGCAACCTGTACCGGTCGACCGATTTCGGCACATCCTGGGATGCGGTGGTCACCGACAACACCTACACACTCGCCGGCGGCAACGCGTCAGCAGACGGGCAAATCGTGCTGGCTGGCGGCGAAGGTACCGTTCTCCTGAGCGGGGATGGCGGCAACTCCTTTACACGTACCGTACAGGAGGACCGCCTGAGCCTCAGTTCCGGCATCAGCCATGACGGGCGCGTGATCGTGGTCGGACAGGGCGGCGTCAAGATCGGCAAAGGTGCAACCGACAATGAATAACACAAACGGCGATAACGACTATCAGCCGCATACCTACCAATGGGGCACCGAGGAGCGACTGCTGGAGCGCATCATTTTCTCCTACCGGCCGCTGTTACTCGTCCTGTTTCTGTTGGCCACCGTATTTTTTGCCTGGCAGACCGCCGGCCTGCGACCGGACGCCAGTTTCGAAAAGATGATCCCGATGGAGCACCCGTTCATACAGGCGTTCATGAAGCACAAATCCGATCTCGGGGCGGCGGGCACTACCATCCAGGTGGCGGTGCAAAATACCCGGGGCGATATTTTCGACCCGCAATACCTGGATCTGCTGCAAAAAGTCAACGACGCGGTGTTTTATCTCCCGGGCGTGGACCGCAACCGGATGCGCTCTCTCTGGACGCCAAACGTACGCTGGATCGAGGTGACGGAGCAGGGATTCGAGGGCGACAAGGTAATCGACGCTCACTACGACGGGTCCAAAAGAGCGATGAAGCAGCTGCGCCAGAACATCCTGCGCTCCGGCGAAGTGGGCCGGCTGGTGGCGGACAACTTCGACTCCAGCATCGTGCAGGCGCCGTTGATCGACATAGACCCGACCTCGGGCGAACCCCTCGACTACTGGGAGCTGTCGAAATTACTGGAGACTGACGTGCGGGACAAGTACGAGCAGTTGTCGAAAGACAGCAGCGGGCAGCCCACCGTGCGCATTCACATCATCGGCTTCGCCAAGATGATCGGCGACCTGCTCGACGGTATCACCGCGATCTTCCTGTTCGCGATCATCACTCTGCTGATCACCACGGTGTTACTGGGGCTGTACACCCGCAGCATCAGCGGCACCCTGACACCACTGCTGTGCTCGCTGATCGCCGTGGTCTGGCAGCTGGGCCTGCTGACCACCATGGGCTATGGCCTCAATGCCTATTCCATCCTGATTCCCTTCCTTGTGTTCGCGATCGGTGTCAGTCATAGCGTGCAGATGGTCAATGCCATACTCGGGGAAAGCGCCGCGGGCCAGGACAAGCTCAACAGCGCCAAATTTGCGTTCCGCTCCCTTTACATACCGGGCATGACGGCGCTGTTCACGGATGCCATCGGGTTTATCACCATGGTCCTGATTCCCATTGAAGTGATCAAGGACCTCGGCATCGCCGCCAGCGTCGGGGTCGCAGTCATCGTCCTGACCAACCTGGTACTGCTGCCCGTGCTGATGTCCTACTTCGGCATCAGCAACAGGACTGTCGAGGGCCTGCGGCGACGGCGCGCCGGCGTCTCGCGGACTACGTCGTGGCGCACCTTGTCCAATTTCGCCAACGCCAGGGTGGCGCGGGTTTCGATCGTGCTCGCCGCCCTCGGTTTTGCCGTGGGGGTCTACGGCGGGAAGAACCTGGAAATTGGCGATCTCGATCCTGGCGCACCGGAATTGCGGCCCGAGTCCCGCTACAACCTCGACAACCAGTACATAACCGACAACTACGGGACCAGCTCAGACATCCTGGTCGTCATGGTGGAAACCGCTGAGCAGGGCTGCGCGCTGTACAAAAACCTGCAACTGGTCGACCGCTTCCTGTGGCATATGCAAAACGTACCTGGCGTGACCTCGGTGATGGGCGCCACGGAGATTTCCAAAATGATCGCCGCCGGCTACAACGAGGGAAATCTCAAATGGGCCACCATCAACCGCGACCAGCGGCTGCTCGGCTCCACCTTCGACCAGATGCCGGGCGAACTGATGAATACCACCTGCAGCATGCTGCCTGTCGCGCTGTTCCTCAGTGATCACAAGGCGGAAACACTGCAGCGGGTGGTGGATGCCGCTGAAGCCTTCGCCCAGCAGCACCCACAGGAGGGCATTCACTTCGCACTGGCGGCCGGGAACGCGGGCGTGGAAGCGGCCACCAACCAGGAGATTGACGTGGCGCAGGATCGCATGATGCTGCTGATCTACGGCGTCGTCGGCGCACTGGTGTTTATCACCTTCGCCTCGTGGCGCGCCGTTGTCTGCATCATGGTCCCGCTGGCACTGACCTCCTTCCTGTGCCAGGCGCTGATGGCCTATCTGGGTATCGGCGTGAAAGTCGCGACCCTACCGGTAATCGCCCTGGGCGTGGGGGTAGGCGTGGACTACGGCATCTATATCTACAGCAAGATGACCCACTTCCTGCGCCGGGGAATGGGCATCCAGGAAGCCTACTACAACACCCTCACCACCACCGGGGAGGCCGTCAGCCTGACCGGCGCGATGCTGGCGGTAGGCGTGGCAACCTGGATCTGGTCGCCCATCAAGTTCCAGGCGGATATGGGCCTGCTGCTCACCTTCATGTTCGTGTGGAACATGGTGGGGGCGCTCTGGCTGCTACCGGCGCTGGCCCACTTCCTGATCAAGCCGGAAAAATTTGCCGCAAAGGAAGCGCTACGGCTGGCGCAGCAGGCATCCAGGACATGAACGAACAGGCGGAATCCATTCATTCACTGACGAGCAGGTGTTAGCACTATGAAGCAGCAATGCAGGTGGCGCCGTTGGCGTCTCGTTCAGGCGGTGGCCGCGGCTTCACTGGCAGCGGGTGCCGGGACTGCACAGGCCATGTCCTTCGATTTCGGCGAGGACGGCGACTGGCACCTCGACTGGGATACCAACGTGGCCTACACCGCACAGTGGCGGGTCGCGAAACAGGACGACAGCCAGTTCCAGTACAAGAATCTCGGGGGCGACCCGATCGACTCGCTCAAGCGCTACACCGTTCGCCTCAATGCCAACGACGGCGACAACAACTTTGATCGCGGATTGACGCAAAACAAGGCGTCCGCGGTAACGGAAATGAAGCTGAGCAGGGGTGACTATGGCCTGTTTGCCCGCGGTCGCGCCTACTACGACGACGTGTACAACAACAACACGGATCTGACCCAGACAAATTACCGCACCTACAACAACGGTTTCGAGATCGTCGACATCAACGGCAACCCCCTGGGTGACACCGCCTACCGCAAGTACCCCAAGGAGACAGTGAACGAGCACCGCGACCGCATCGAGATGCTCGATTATTTCCTCTACGCCGGCGGCGAGCTACCGGGTGATCGCCACTACAACATCAGGCTGGGCAGCCAGGTCATCAACTGGGGTGAAGCGACGTTTACCGCCGGCATCAACGGCCTGCAGAATCGGGCGGACCTGATTGCGCGCAATACGCCCGGGGTAGAGGTCAAGGAAATCCTGTTACCGACCGGGGCGTTCTACGGCCAGGTTGACGTGGTGGAGGACGTCACCTTCGAGGCGTATTACCAGTACGAGTGGAAAAAAACCGAACTCAACGGTGTCGGCAGCTATTTCAGCGACCGCGATTTCCTCGGCCCGGGCGCGAAGAATTTCCTGATCGCCATCAGCCCCGATACCATTATCGGCGTGCCGCGATGGAAGGACGAGGGAGCCTCGGACAGCGGCCAGTGGGGTGCGGCCCTGCACTGGATAGTGCTGGGCGATACCGACCTCGGACTGTACTACATCAATGCCCACAACAAGTCGCCCGCCTACCAGCTCAATTACAACGGCATCATCCCCGAGTCGTACAACATCGTGTATTTCGAGGACATACAGGGTTATGCCGCCAGCTTCACCACCGTGCTGTTTGACACCAACGTCCAGGGAGAAGTGTCCTACAAGACCGATGTACCGGTCGTGCTCAACAGCGGCGACCCGGTAAAAGGCAACCTCGCGTCCTACCAGCTCGGCGGCTCCTACGTGTTTGAGCCGACCAGGCTGTGGGATGATTCCAACCTGACCTTTGAGCTGGCCGGCGCCTATGTCACTTCAGAAGACAGCTCGGAACTGCTTTACGACGACCACGGCACGGTCATCAACCTGCGCTGGGAAGTCGACTATTTGAATATCGCCCAGGGCCTGGACCTCAAAGTGCCGATATTTTTCCGTCGCGGGCTCGATGGCAACATCCTGGAAAGCGAGATGGTGGAGGACTCATCCGCCGTCAATATCACGTTCCAGTTCGTGTACCTGAACAACTTCACCACGGCGATCGGTTATTCAAACTTTTTCGATGGCGGTGAAAACGCGTTTATCAATGATCGCGACAACGTGTCGCTGAATTTCACCTACAGCTTCTGAGACACTGGAGAGGATTACCGCATATGCGTCTAACCAAGAGCACCGTAATTGCGCTGGCACTGTCGGTCCTGTCGACCGGCGTGCTGGCCGACAAGATGTCGGCAGAAGACGTCGCCAGATTGGGCAAGGATCTCAACCCCATGGGGGGAATCAAGGCGGGCAGTAAGGACGGCCTGATACCGGAATGGACCGGCAGCGTCGTGGGCTTGCCCAAGGGCCTGAAGTGGGACGGCCCGGGCACGCCCTACCCCGACCCATGGCCCGATGAAAAACCCCTGTTCACCATTACCAAGGACAACATGGACCAGTACCGCGATCGCCTCAGCCCCGGCCAGATCGCCATGTTCGAAACCTATCCCGACACGTTCCGCATGCCGGTTTATCCGGGACACCGGGAGTTTGGCTATTACCCCAAGTATTACGAAAAGGTGCGGTATAACGCCGAGCACGCCGATTTGATCAATGACAATGAGGGCATTACGGGGTTCATCGGCGGCGCCGCCTTCCCGGTTCCCGAGACGGGGCCCGAAGCCGTCTGGTTTACCCGCACCACAGGGGCGTATGAAACGGTGGACGGCGAATACAGCGATATTGCCGTGTTCCCCAATGGCACCCGATCGGTACGCCGCTCGAAGTTCCTGCAGGAGTCGCCCTACGCGAGCCGCAACAACCCGCTGACCCCGGAGTACGAGTACCCGAAACTGGGCAAGTACGCCGGTTACATCATGACCTACGTCACTGAACCCGCACGCGACAAGGGTTTGATCACAGCCGTTTTCGAGCCCTTCGATTATTCCGCGAATGCGCGTGAAGTGTGGCGCTACCTGCCGGGCTCCCGCCGGGTGCGGCGCGCTCCCACGGTCGGCTTTGATACACCCGATGGTCCCGGCGGCCTGAAGACGGTGGACGAAGTGCGCGGCTTCAACGGTTCCATGGAGCGTTTCACCTGGACGCTGATCGGCCGTCAGGAAATCTTCATTCCCTACCACAACTACCGGTTCGACGACCCCAAGCTCAGTTACGACGAACTGTTGACCAAGTTTCACGCCAACCCGGATTACATGCGCTATGAACTCAAGCGTGTGTGGGTGGCGGAAGGCAACCTGAAGGAGGGCCAGCGTCATATTTATGCCAAACGCCGCCTGTACGTCGACGAGGATACCGGCCTGACCGCCATCACCGAGAACTACGACGGCCACGGTGAACTGTGGAAAGTCGCCCTGACCAACAACTTTTACGAGTACGGTGGCCAGGCGTACGACCGGCGGGTGGAGATGTACCACGACCTGCGCGCGGGCGCCTATATCGCCGAGCGCCTGATCAACGACAGCGCCCCGATGTTGTATGACGTAAACCCGATGAAGGGTCCGTCCTACTTTTCACCGAGCAATATCCGCAAACTCGGCCTGCGCTGACAGCGCTGACCGATCAAGGCCCGGGGGCGAGTCCGGGCCTTTGCGTTTCCAGCCCCCGGAACTACGCACCGAGTGCGCCGATGCCATCAGCCAGCAATTTCGCACCGACCAGCACCAGAAAAACACTGATCACTGTGTAATACAACGTCGGCGTTGACCGTCGCACCAGGTAGTGCCCAAGCTTCACGCCCAGCGGCGCCAGCGGCACCAGCACCAGCGAATAGCGCAGGTTGTCGGAGGTGAACTGGCCGAGGGCGTAGTACGGGATGAGTTTCACGATATTCACTACCGCGAAAAATATTCCGGCGGTGCCGGCAAAGAGCAGCGGTGACAACTTCTTGGGCATCAGGTACAGGGTGAGGGGCGGTCCGCCCGCGTGAATGCTGAAGCTGGTGAACCCGGCCAGGGCGCCGAACAGGGTACCGGTCACCGGGTGGTGCTGGCTGCCGGTGAGTCCCCTCAGGCCCAACAGGCTTTGTAACCCGAACACCAGCGAAAGCGCGCCGATCAGCATGCGCATGTAGTGTTCATTCATCGCACCCGCGAGCAGATAGCCGATGCCAACGCCCACGACAGCGCCGGGCAGCAGCAGTGACAACGCTTTGCGATCAAACACGCCCCAGTAGGTTTTGACCACCAGCATGTCCATCACCACCAGAATGGGGAGCAGGATGGCGGCCGCCTGCGTGGGCGGCATCACCAATGCCATCACGGGTACCGAGATAACCGCAATGGCGCCGCCAAAGCCGCCCTTGGCGATGCCGTACAACAGCACCGCGGGCACACTGGCGAGGTAGAACCAGGGATCGGCCAGCAAGGGTTCAGTCGATGAGCGCGAACTGCTCGCGCAGGATAGCGATGATCTCGGCCTTGGGATTGTCCGATATCTGCAGGCTGGCGCCGGTTATTTTCTCCGCGATGCCGACATACGTGCTGGAAACAGCCATCAGCATTGCCGCGGGCAGCGCATTGTCGCGCGCCAGCGCCTGGCGCTCGGGCATGCGGCTCTTGTTGAGCAGGATGTCCGGGTCCGGGAAATGGCTCAACAACAGCTGGCGGAAATCTTCCTTGGAGTTCTCCACCACCTTGCCCTGCCGCAGCGCCGCGCCATCCCAGATGCGGGAAGAGTCCGGCGTACCCACCTCGTCCATGTAAATGAGCTTGTCGTTGCCGGCCTTGTCCGTGACATACCCGAACTCGAACTTGGTGTCCACGAAGACCTGGTCCAGTTTCGCCAGTTCGCTGCTGATGACGTCAAACCCTTCGCGCAACAGCCTCTCGTACAGGGCGATGTCGTCGACGCTGCGAAAATGGAACGCGGCAAAGTTGTTCTCGATGTCGGTGCGCGTGATATTCACATCGTCCACCGCGGGCACGCCGGGAATCCCGTGTAAAATGCCCTTGCTGGACGGCGTAATCAGCAGCTCGGGTAATTTCTGGTCGCGCTGTAAGCCATCGGGTATGGTGATGCCGCAGAATTCGCGCTCGCCCTTCTCGTAGGCGCGCCACATGGAGCCGGTAATGTACTGCCGGGCGATGGCCTCGATCATGACCGGCCTGGCCTTCTGCACGATCCAGACCAGCGGGTGGGGAATCTCCAGTATGTGGCTGTCCGCCAGGCCGCGCTCCCGGAACAGGCGGAACCAGTGGTTGGAGATGGCATTGAGCGCCGCCCCCTTGCCCGGCACACCGCGCATACCGCCCTGCGCATGCCAGATGCAGTCGAAGGCAGATATCCGGTCCGAGATCACCATGATCGCCAGTGGCGCATCCGGCGCCACATCGTAGCCCCGCTGCGCCACCAGCCGCGCGCTGTCGGCGGCGGTCAGCCAGTACACCGAGCGCACCTTGCCGCTGTGCACGGGCTGGTCCGTGCGAATGGGTAAATCGTCGTTGACGGCCAATACCTTGTCGGCAAGACTCATGATGGGCATCCCGTAAGCATATATTTCTGGTGTAGGCTGGTGCCCTTTACGCCGGGGCGAGGCACCGAAAGGAACAGGATTCTAGCAGAGCTCGCGCCACCCCGCACGCGGCACCAGCGCGGCGACAAAAGGTCCGGCAGCGGCGCCTTCAAAACAATGCAATCAGTCGGGGAAGAAAGATGATCACGCCCACCGCGGCGGCGCCAATCGCACTCATGAGCACCGCCCCCGCGGCGATGTCCTTGGCGCTTTTTACCAGCGGATGGAACTCCGGCGAGGCCACGTCACAGAGGAATTCGAATGCCGTGTTGAGGGCCTCGGCCACCCATACGCCGGTAATGACAACGACCAGCAGACACCATTCATCGGTGGAGACGCCAAAGGCGCTCCCCGCGACAAGCACGCCAACGGTCGCCACCGCATGCACCCGGGCATTGTGTTGGGTCCTGAGCAGCTCCAGCATGCCCTGCAGCGCGAAGCGCCCGCTGCCGAGGCGTCCCGCCAGTGAAAATGCATCGGACTTTCTGTTCATATCCTTCCCCTGCCCCGTCATCGCTTGCCGGACCTGGCCGCTAGGGCTGCTGCGCTTACAATATGCCGCTTGCGACCACTATAATAGCCCCCTTACAGCAGGCTGAACATCGCGGCACAAGAGGGTTGAACGACATGAGCGCTACACCGCAAACTCCCTACCAGATACTCGGCGAAGAGGGCATTCGGCAACTTGCCGCTGCCTTCTACGACATCATGGACACCCTGCCCGAGGCCGCGGGGGTGCGCGCCATGCATGCCAGTGACCTGGGCCCGATGAAGGTGAAGCTGGCCCAGTACCTGACCGGCTGGATGGGCGGCCCGCCCCTGTATGCGCAGCAGCACGGCACGGTCTGCATGACCACCCCGCACGAGCCGTACCACATCGGCCCCGCCGAGCGCGACCAGTGGCTGATGTGCATGGACAAGGCGCTGCAACAGATCGGCGCCAGTGAGGAACTGGTGGCAATGCTCAAGGTGCCGATGTTTCGTATCGCCGACGCCATTCGCAACAGGGAGGGACCGGGCAGCGCCGCCACAAATCCCGACATCATCGCCGCCGGCTGACCTGGCTGCAGGCGCGGGCAACGCCATGTCAGTGGAACCCGGAGCGTTCCCTTTAGGGGGCTACGGTCAGCGACTGGCCCGGTGATCCGGCATCCGGACGCCCCTGTAGTTGCAGCAGTCCGCGACGGATACTGTCGCCCCAGCCACGCAAGATACGGTCGATCTCCGGATCGTCGTTCTCAACCTGGTTAAATGCCCAGATATTATCGCTGGAGCCGGTATCCACCGAGCGCACCAGCACTTTGCCACTGGTTGCGTCTGTCACGGCGATACTGACGGTGATGGCGCCACCCGTCTTGCCGCCGGCGGCAACGGTAGCACGCGTCTCGTTGGGATGAACCGCCACCACGGCGGTATTGACGATAATCTGCGCCTGCTCCCGGCTGTCGACCAGGTAAAATGCCGAGCCGAAACCCAGCGCGGCGGCAAACTGCGTGGCGATCGCCCGCTGCAGGATGCCGGACTCGGAATCGGTCACCCACCATTCGCTATCGGAGCTTCCCCCTTCCGGCTGGATCACCTGCATATTGGCGAGATTGGCCGGGGCAATGTAGACATTGCGATAATCAGCGTAACCGGCCGGGGCGTCGTAGTTGATGTAGGTTTCATCCGCTCCCGGTTCAAGGTTTTCCGCGCCGGCGGTCCGGGCGTGTTCGGGGGTGGTAGAGGTCAGGGCATCGAGCTCTGCACACCCGCCAACAAGCGCCAGCGAAGCCAGCAGCGCCACCAGGGGTTTGATCGCCATCGCAAAGTTCCTTCGTCCAGGGGGGTCGCGCACCCGCAGCTGCAGGCTCGCGGGCGGCGCAAGTATACCGCAAATCATTCTTCCGGCCAGCGCACAGGCGTCCAGCGGGGCCGAGGGTGAGCGCCATTGGGGCACACCGGATAATGCCTTACAATCGGGCACCCCTGTTCCCGCGAGACAGCTCATGCACGCGCACTGTTCACGGCTTGCCAGTCGCATTGGATTGCTGTCCCTGCTGTTGGTCATGGCCGCGGCGCGGGGCGAGCCGGTGGAGGAGGATATCCTGGTGACTGCCAGCCGGGTACAGGAGGAAGCGCTGCAACTGCCGCTCGCCTGGTCAACGGTAAACCAGGGCACACTGGAACTGGTCGATCCCGTCCATATCAACGAGGTCATGCAGCGTGTGCCGGGCGCCTGGGTCAGCCGTGGCAACGGCCAGGAAAGCATCATCGCCCTGCGCTCGCCGGTACTCACCGGCACCGGCAGCTGCGGCTCGTTTTTTTCCGCCGCGGACGGCATCAACCTGCGGGCGCCCGGCTTCTGCAACGTCAACCAACTGTTCGACGCCAACTTTGAGCAGGCCGGGCGCATCGAGGTGATCAGGGGGCCGGCTACGGCACTCTATGGCTCCAACGCGATGCACGGTGTCATCAATGTCATCAGCGCCGCCCCTACCGAACAACTTGATCACAGCCTGTCTGTGGAAGCAGGTCCCTACGCCTACTATCGCTCCAAGTACCGCTACAGCGATACGGTCGACAAGCATGGGTTCAGCGTCAGCGCCAACGCCACCAGCGACGGCGGTTACAAGGAGCACTCGGGCTACACGCAGCAAAAGGCCCTGCTGCGCGATGATTACAGCGGCGCAACCTGGGACATCCGTACCGTACTCGACGCGGCAAATCTCAACCAGGACACCGCGGGCTACATCGAGGGCTACGAGGGTTACAAGGACAGTGACCTGAAAAGGGACAACCCCAACCCCGACGCCTACCGGGACGCCTGGTCGGTGCGGCTCTACAGCGCCGCCAGCACGGCGCTGGACGCCAGTAATACACTGACGATCACGCCCTACCTGCGCGATAACGACATGCAATTCCTGCAGCACTTCCTGGCGTGGCAGCCGGTGGAGAAAAACGGGCACGACAGCGTGGGCCTGCGCACGACAATCCACACCGATGCGGGGGCCCTGCGCTGGGTCAACGGGGTGGACCTGGAATACACGCGGGGCAAGCTGAAGGAAACCCAGGACGAGGACTTCAGCCCGAGCATTCCTGCCGGCGTGCACTACGATTACGCGGTGGATGCCACCGAGGGCGCGATCTACAGCCAGCTGCGCAGCCAGACCGATGCCCCGTGGGAGTTTGACGGCGGCGTGCGCCTGGAATACACCAACTACGACTACCACAACGGCACGGGAGACGGGTCTCCCTGTAGCCCCGACGTGACCAACTGCCGCTTCTACCGCCCGGCGGACCGGCAGGACAACTACACCAACTGGTCTGTCAACGGCGGCGTGAGCTACGTACTGGGCGCGGATCACATCGCCTACCTGCGCCTTGCCCGCGGCTTTCGCGCACCGGAAACCGCTGAGCTGTACCGCCTGCAGGCCGGCCAGCAGACGGCCGACCTGGATTCAGAAAAACTCGACAACGTGGAATTGGGCCTGCGCGGCTACTGGCGCACGACGACCCGCTACGACGCCGCCGTCTACTATATGCACAAGGACGATGTGATCTTCCAGGACGCCAATCGGCAGAACGTCAGCGGTGCGCAGACCCGCCATTACGGGGCGGAGCTGAGCCTGGAATACCTCATCAGCAACAACTGGTCCGTCGGCGTGGATGCGAACTACGCCAGTCATACCTACGACAACCGCGTCCAATTGCTCGGCAGCAGTGGCGATATCAAGGGCAACACCATCGACACGGCGCCGAAAGTCTTTGGCAGCGCCCGCCTGGGTTGGGATTTCTCCGCGCTCGCCGGGCGGGAAAGCCGCGCGGAACTGGAATGGGTCTACATGGACTCCTACTACCTGGACCCGGAGAACGAACACCGTTATGACGGTCACTCCCTGCTCAACCTGCGCATCACCAGCCAGCTGACGCCGCGCTGGTCAGCCGGATTGCGCGTGACCAACCTGCTGGACGAGGATTACGCGGAGCGAGCCGACTACGGCTTCGGCCAGTACCGCTATTTCGTGGGTCAGCCGCTCGGGGCCTATGTCCAGGTCAGCTACCAGTTCGGTGTGCCTTAGCGCCTGAACCAAGCAGTGCCGGGCCGCGTCCACAGGCCGTAGGCGCTCCCAGGCTGCGGCGAATTCCTGGCGCTGGTGCTATGTTGGCCACGCTTCAATGGCCGGTTCCTGGCGCCTCGCAACAGTGCAACGATGCACCAAAAACGCCGCAATGGCTTAGCGCTCGCGCCCCACAGCGCTACCGGATAACAAAAATTTACCCATTTTGTAACAAAGTGGACACCACGCAGGTTCACACTGATGACTGGCAAGCTTATTGCTGTGCCATGGCTGCAGGAGAGCTTTGCGCCGTGGTATGACACGAGATGCCCTCACCGGAAGCCGCATGACTGAATTGGAAAGACACCTCCACACTATCGCCGCAGGGAACAACGCCGCACCCACAGTGGCTTTTTTTGACCTGGATCGCACACTGATCGCGGGCTATTCGATTCTGGCACTGGCGCTGGAAACCGCTGAGCAGGGCGTGCGCCGGGGAAAACTGGCCCAGTCCGCGAGGGTCGTGCGCGATATCATGAAGCACAAGGTGTACAGCTCGGGCAGCAACTACCACCGGCTGGTCAAACGCTTGTCGCGAACCCTCGCCGGCGTCTCCGAAGCAACATTGAAGGAGCTGGGCGAGCAGGCCTATCGCAAGCACCTGGCTAAATCCCTGTATCGCGAGGCCATCGCGCTGGTGGAATCACACCGGGCCGCCGGGCACAAACTGGTGATCGTCAGCGCCGCCAGCCGCTACCAGATAGAGCCCGTGGCCCGTGTGCTCGGCATCGACGAGATCTGCTGCACGCGCCTGGAGGTCATGGCAGGCCGCTTTACCGGCAATGTCATTACACCGATGTGCTATGGCGAGGGCAAGCTGCTCGCGGCCCGACGCAGTGCCCGTCTGCACAAGGCATCACTGAAGCACTGCTGGTTCTACTCCGACTCCTGCGATGACCTGCCCCTGCTGCGCAAGGTGGGTAATCCCGTTGCGGTCAACGCGTCGGACAGGCTGGGTGCAGTGGCGCGCACCGGGAACTGGCCGCAGCTGGAATTTTCCTCCCGCGGTATGCCCAGCCTGGAAAGTGTGGCGCGCACCCTGCTTACGGCGCAGACGGTCGCCGCGACGACTGTTTTCGGCATGCTGAGCAAGCGGCTGGGCCGTGACAGTTTCAGCAACGCCAACCAGCTGACGCGCCTGCTGGGCGATGTCGGCAGCGCGTTCGCCGGACTGGACTTCGAAATCGAGGGCGTGGAACACCTGCGCGGCAAGCGACCGGCAATCTTCGTATTCAACCACCAGAGCCTGCTCGACTCCATGGTCCTCGCGCACCTGTTGCGCGAGGACGTGGTCGCGCTGTGCAAAAAGGAAATGGCCGGGACACCGATGATCGGGGCCCTGCTGCGCCAGGCCGATACCATTTTTGTGGACCGCGACGACAAAGATCAGCGGGAAGTGCTACAACGCGCGCTGGGCGTGTTGCAGAGCGGTCGCTCCCTGGTGATCGCTCCGGAGGGTCGCCGCAGCACCCTCGGCGAAATACAACCGTTCAAGCACGGCTCCTTCCTGATCGCGCGCAAGGCCGGCGTCCCGATCATTCCCATCGTCCTGCACAACGTCAAGGACGCGTTGCCCAAGGGCGGCTGGCTGATCCGCCCGGCAACGATCCGGGTCACCGTGCTGCCACCGGTGGAACCGGGAACCATCGGCAGTATTCGCAGTGCCAGTAGCGAGCTGGAGGCCCGCTACATGCGCCTGCTCGGCAGGTCGCCCCTCGCCGCATTGCCCTACGCGGTGACGGCCAGGTCATAACGTGCCGCACCGCGGTCGCCACGGACGAAGGAAGTCTGCGCGGGCGGAGGACGCTATCAGTGCATCTTCAGTTTCGGTCCCGAACTGCGACCCAGGAGATCCTTGAGCATGAAAACCGCGGTCCTAACCCAGCCATACAGGGTGGCCTGGTGGGTGCGGTACAGCGAGAGGTAGACGAGCCGGGCGACGCGCCCCTCCACGTTCACCGAGCCAGTCAGGTTGCCCATCAATTTACCAATCGTGCTGTAGGTGGACAGGGAGATCAGCGAGCCGTAGTCCTTGTAGACGAAGGGCACAGAGGGCGCCTTGCCCTGCAGCATCCGGGGCAGTGCCCGCGCCAGCCACTTTGCCTGCTGTAGCGCGCTCTGCGCGCGCGGCGGCACACGAACCGTCTCACCCCTGGCATTTTTCGCGGTGCAGCTGGCGCAATCGCCAATGGCGAATACGAAAGGGTCGTCGGTGCGCAGGAAACTGTCGACGACCAGGGTATTCCCCCTGTCTCCCTTCAGACCCGCCAGATCGTGCAACACTGCCGGTGCCTGCACGCCCGCGGACCAGACGCGAATTTGCGCCGGGATCAGCTTGCCACTGGCGGTAGCCACGCCCCGGGGCGTGACTTCCGTTACCTTCTCCGAGGTCAGCACGTTGATACCCAACAACTGCAACTCGGCGAGGGCGCCGGCGGAAATACGTTCGTTCAACGCCGGCAATATCCGGTCAGCCGCCTCGATAATCGTGATCTTCACGTCGGCGGGGTCGATCTCGTCGAGCCCGTAGGCCTTGAGCACCCTGGCCGCGTGGTTGACCTCCGCGGACAGCTCGACCCCGGTGGCGCCGGCGCCGATAATGGCTATGCCGAGGCTGCCGTCGCTGAAGCCCTTGGCCTTGGCGCGGTAGTAGTAGCTCAGCAGCGTGCGGTGAAAGCGCTCGGCCTGCTCGCGCGTATCGAGGTAAATACAGTTGTCACGGGCGCCGGGGGTACCGAAATCATTGGCTATGCTGCCGATCGCGATCACCAGGTAGTCATACTCGATGGTGCGGGCATCCAGCAGCGTACCCCCGGATGGATCCTGCATATCGTCCAGTACCAGGTGCTTTTTCTCGCGGTCGATACCGGTCATCCTCCCCGGCTGGAACGCGAAACCATTGCGTTGCGCCTGGGCAAAGTAGTTGAGCTCGTCCTCGTAAGGGTTCATGGATCCCGCGGCCACCTCGTGCAACAGGGGCTTCCAGATGTGCGTGAGTTGTGCGTCAACGAGGGTGACCCTGGCCAGGTCTTTCCTGCCCAGCCGCCGCCCCAGGAGGGTGGCCAGTATCAGTCCACCCGCGCCGCCGCCCACGATCACAATATGGGGTACCTTTTGCTGGCTCATATTCCGCACCTTGCTGCAAACTGCGCGCATGTTACTCCCCACGGCCTCACAACTGAAGATACCCCTGTCGCACCGCGCGGCGCCTGGCGACCGCCAGTGTGCGAGGCCCTATCCCTGCGGACCCGCTCCCGATTACTCCCCTTCCTGAACTTTATTTGCTGCCAGTGGAAACAAAACAGGCACCGGCCAGTCTACCCATGGGACGCGGTCGATCGTTTCGTCGCTGATCCGGCCGCGGCATCCCTACGCATACGCCCGGCAGCGCGCCGTGGAAGGAACCACCATGATCGCACTCGATACCCATCTGCAGACTATTGCAAACCGTGGCGGCGGCCAGCGCGCCCTCGCCTTCTTCGACTTCGACAGAACCCTGATAGCCGGCTACTCGAGTGTCGCCATCGCCCGGGAAACGGCGGAACAGGGAGCGCGACGGGGCAAGCTGCGGCAATCGGCGAATCTGCTGGGGGAGGTCTACAAACACCGGGTGTACAGTTCCGGCGCCAACTACCACCGGCTGGTGAAACGCATCTCCAGGGCCCTCACGGGCGTCTCGGAGTCGGCGCTGCGCGAGATCGGCATACAGGCCTACAAAAAGCACCTTGAAAAAACCATCTACCGGGAGGCCATTGCCCTGGTGGAGGCACACCGGGCGTCGGGTCACCGGCCCGTGATCGTCAGCTCCGCCAGCCGGTACCAGATAGAGCCGGTGGCAAAGGCGCTGGGCATCGAGGAAATTCACTGTACCCAGCTGGCGGTAGTGGAAGGCCGCTTTACCGGGGAAGTGGTCGTGCCCATGTGTTTCGGTGAAGGAAAACTGATGGCGGCGCAGCGCGCGGCCCACCAGCACAAGGTAGCCCTGGACGATTGCTGGTTCTACGCCGACTCGAGCGCGGACCTGCCGCTGCTGCGCAAGGTCGGTCACCCGGTCGCCGTAAACGCCTCGGACCGGCTCGGGGCACACGCGCGCACGCACCAGTGGAGCCAGTTACAGTTCTCGACCCGCGGCCTGCCGCGTTTCGAACACGTCGCTCGCACCGTGCTCACCGCGCAAACTGTAATGGCAACCATGGCCGTCGGCATGGTCAACAAACGACTGGGGCGCAGCAGCTACCGCGTCGCGAACCAGCTCACCCGCCTGCTGGGCGACGTGGGAAGCGCCTTCGCCGGCCTGGAGATTGAAGTGGAAAACCCGGAAAACCTGCGCCGCGCGCGCCCGGCTATTTTCGTGTTCAATCACCAGAGCCTGCTGGACGCCATGGTGCTGGCGCACCTGTTGCGCGAAGACGTGGTGGCGCTGTGCAAAAAGGAAATGGCTGACGCCCCGGTGATCGGTATATTGCTACGCCAGGCCGATACAATTTTCGTGGACCGCAACGAGACCGATCAACAGCACGTCTTGCAACGGGCCCTCTCGGTATTGAAAAGTGGCCGCTCGCTGGTGATGGCCCCGGAGGGCAGCCGCAGTACACTGGGCAACATACAAACCTTCAAACAGGGCGCTTTTTACCTGGCGCGCAAGGCCCGTGTGCCGATCGTTCCCATCGTCCTGCACAACGTCAAGGATGCCCTGCCCAAGGGCGGCTGGCTGATCCGCCCCGCGACGGTGCGGGCGACAGTGCTGCCGCCGATCGCACCGGAATCGATTCGCAGTATCGAGAGCGCGTGCGGCGAGCTGGAAGAACGCTACCGGCACCTGCTGGACAAATCACCCCTGGCAGCACTCCCCCACCCCCGGAACGCGGCGGCGTAGCGGATCAGTCCTCGATACGCTTGAAGTCTTCCTTGTAGCGCACGGCGCAATCGGGGCAGGTAAATTCCTCGGGCAACGACTCGAAGGGTGTGCCCGCGGGATATCCCTCATGGGTATCCCCCGCGCTTTCATCGTAAGTGTAGCCACAACCGGGGCAACGGTATTTTCCCATCTCTGACGTCACCCCTGGCTGGCCATGACCACGTGCTGGCGATTGCCGAATTTCGCCAGTATTTCCTCGCGCTTGTCGGGATCGATATTCACCTTGCTCAGATCGCCATTGATGTGCGGCAGTGACAGTACGCGCTTGTCCATCACCCGGTACCATAGCCATGGCACATAGGCTAACAGGTACATGCCGTAGTAGCCGTTGGGCAGCTCCGGGATCCCCTCGAAATTGCGCAGGCTCTGGTAACGGCGCGTCGGGTTGGCGTGGTGATCCGAATGCCGCTCGAGGTGGAACAGCAGTATGTTGCTGAAGACATAGTTGGCGTTCCAGCTGTGGTAGGGCTGGCAGCGCTCGTAGCGGCCGTTGGCTTCCTTCTGTCGCAGCAGGCCGTAATGCTCGATGTAGTTGGCGCTGGTCAGCTGGTACCAGGCCCAGAAGTTATGAATGGCCAGAAAGGGGATCATGATCCAGCCGAAAGCGATTATAAGACCGCCCTGCAGCACCGCGCTGATGAGGTACGACTGCAGGATATCGTTGTGCAGGCTCCACTCGCTCTTGCCGAGGCGCGCCAGTCGCTCTTTTTCCACGGCCCAGCCGCGCTTGAACGCGCCGGGAATTTCCCGCAACGCGAACTTGTAGATCGACTCGCCCATGCGCGAGCTGGCCGGATCCTCCGGCGTGGCCACGTCGCGGTGATGCCCGCGGTTGTGCTCGATGCAGAAATGGCCATACGTCGGGACCGCCAGCACAATCTTCGCCAGGAAGCGCTCGAACTCCGGTTTCTTGTGGCCCAGCTCGTGCGCGGTGTTGATTCCCAGACCGCTGTAGCTACCGGCCGTGATCGCCAGCGCGATAATCGACCAGGCGGTCAGGTCCTGCGTACCGACAAACCAGGCGATGGCGATGAGCACGACGAAATGCATCGGCACGGTGAACCAGGTCAGCAAGCGGTAATAGCGATCCTCCTCCAGTTGCGGAACGATTTCCTCGGGGGGATTGTTCTGGTCCGAACCCAGCGCGTAATCCAGGAAGGGGATGACCAGGTAGCTGAAGAACAGGGGTACGCCCAGCATCCACTGGGAGTCGTAGGCAAAATACAGGGCGATACCCAGCATCGGGACCAGCGGCATCACCAGTGACGACATCCACAAAAATCGCTTCTTGTCCCGGTACTCGATGTGGCCTTTCTCGGGGTGGTCCACTGCATAGGTCATACTCATGGCGAAATCCTCCTGTTGTGTAAGGGTCCAGCATACTCCGGTTCCTGCAGGGTCGAGTTTTCACTTAAAGACAAAATAGTTATCATTTAGTGACATTATACGTTCGTTTCGCTAGCCTTATCGCATGCCCAGAAAACTGGAATTGTCCGCGGCCTACGCCCGCCTGACCCTGCAATCCGGTGTTGCACCCGCCGCCGAGCTGTTGCGCGGCGTGGCGATCACCGAGGCGGCACTGCAGGACATGGAATTCATCGACGCCTCGGATCTGGCGGTCATGTTTCGTAATTACGACCGCTGCATCGGGGACTGCAGTTGGCCCGCCCGCCTGGGCTCCCGGTTCAATATTACCGCGCATGGTCCACTGGGCTTTGCCGCGCTGAGTGCCCCGACGCTGGGCGAGGCCATGGACGTGATGGGTAACCTCAGCGCCAGCCGCAACACCGCCGTGACCGCCTGGACCCACGCAACGCAGAAGCACTACTGCCTGAGCGTGGCAGACAGGACAGGGGAGCCCGACTTCGGTGGCTGGCTGATGGAGGTAGTGCTGAAAATCATGGAGTCATTGCTGTCCACTATCCTGGGCCACCCGGTGGGCAAGAACGTGCTGATACGCTTCGCGCACGCCGGGCCGCCCCACGCTGCGCACCTGGCGGCCTGCTTCGACGCGGCAGTCGAATTCGCGGCGCACGAGAACAGCATCGCGGTGCCGCTCGCCTGGCGCCAGCTGCCCTCCCCCCTGCACGATGAACCCCTGTACCGGGCGAATGTCATCAAGTGTCGCGAGCTGATTGCCGCCCGCGAACAGGCGGGCAGTGTCGCCGTCGCCGTCCGCAACCAGTTGAGCAATCACTTCGATACCCGGATGCTTCACAGCAAACAGCCCGGCCCGCCGCCGACACTGGCCCAGGTCGCCGATGCCATGCACCTGACGTCACGCACCCTCATCCGCAGGCTGCAGCGTGAGGACACCGCGTACAAGGACCTGCTGGAAAGCCTGCGCAAGGACTACGCCGAACGCCTGCTGCGGGATGCGCGCCTCAACGTAGCCGACGTCGCGGAAATTCTCGGCTATCGCGAAGTCGCAAACTTCAGCCGCGCGTTCAGGCGCTGGTACGGTGTGTCGCCGGCGGCCTGGCGCCGCGGCTGATTCCGTCCACACCCCGCTGGTGTGACGGTGCTGCATCCCCTGCCAGCGCACCCGTGCGAAAAATTTTCGGTCGCGACCCAAAATATGTGCCACAATCCGCCGGCAGCACCCTACCGGGGCCTGAGCACCGCCGGCGCCGGTCCCGAACACCATCACCATGGAGAAACCCGATGAAAACAATCACCCCCGTTATCATGCTGTTCGCCCTGCTGGCAGGTTGTGCTGCCCAGGCACCGGCACCGGAAAAAGAAGTCCAGGCAAACCTGGCCAAGTCCGTTGACTGCTCCACTGCCACGGCGGATATCCAGACCCTGAACAGCGAGAAAGCCCGCACCTCGCAGGAAATCGAGGATGGCGCCAGCTCGATCATCCCCATCGGCGCTGTTGCGCACCTGTTCGGGGGCAGCGAGTCAGAGAGCATTGAAATCGGTGCCAGTGAATACAACAAGAAACTGGACGCGAAAATTGCCGAAATCAAGCAGCAGTGCAATATCCAGTAATCAACCGCTGCGCGCCGCGCGATAGCTGGCGCGCGGTAGTCCCTATTTTTTCTTTGTCGCGGCCATGGATACCATGTAATTGTTGGCCGCTTCCATCTGCTCGGGCGTGATCCCGCTCTTGGCATCCTTTTCCGCACTGGCCAGGAAACCCAGCTGCTGGTGTTGTAGCTGGACATCAGACCACAATAACGGCGTGCGGTCGGTCCACTCGGACATGTCGCTAACCGTGGGCGCGCCATTGGTGCCCGCATCATGACAGCTGGCGCAGGACGCCTTGTATACCGTGGCCCCCATTTCCATGCTGTCCCCTTCCGCGTAGGCGGTGCCGACGGCAACCAACAAGGACAGTGCCGGGAAATACAGTTTTGACCTGAACATCGCGAAGCTCCTTTGACATGAATGACTGTTCCGCCAAGAGTGTAGCCGACTGGCGTGATTTTTCCTGCCCGGCAGTAGCCCGGCGCCAGATTTTCCGGCCGCGGCGCGCGCCGGCGGCCACACCACACCCGTTGGCGACTTCAAGCGAGCCACGCGTAACCCCGCCGCCCCTGCAGCCCCCCGGTATGGATCGCCAGCAGGGGCAGGCCGGGATCCATGGCACCCACTGCCCGCAGGCGATGAATCGCCAACATCATCTTGCCCGTGTACTGGTTCCAGCGCGATACCGTGAACACGCTCGAAGGCGGGCAGGAACTCGCGCAGCGCCGGGTCGACCCGGGCGAAGCCACCGCAGTGATGATCGTGCAGGATGGACCAGCGGGCAGATTGTGTAGGCCGACAGTCGCTGCAACAGGTCCCGCACCCGGTCTTCCAGGTCGAGCGCGCCCTTCAGCGCCGCAATCCCCAGCAGTTCATAGCTTGCGTCGAGACTGCCCGCCAGCCCCGCCAGGGTGGTGCCGCTGCCGACGGGGAGCACAACGCGCCTGGCATCGGGCGCCAGATTGCGAATGCGTTCAGCGATCGCACTGCAACCGCGCGCGCCGAGCAAGCCGCCACCGCCCTCCGGAATCAGCAGGCAGGGTCCGAACCGCTCGCTAATGTGGTGCTGGTAAGCAACCGCGTGCCGGCGCCGGTACTCCGCCCGGCTGACATGCACGATGTGCATTCCCCAACGACGGGCATCCGCCAGCATGGCGGTGTCTGCAGGCCCCTCTTCGCCACGCACAATACCCACGGTATCCAGGCCGTGCTGGAGACCCACCGCCGCGAGCGCGTGCAGGTGGTTCGACCAGGCGCCGCCAAAGGATACGAGGCGCGTAACGCCCCGTCGCCTGGCCGCGGCCAGATAACCGCTGAGCTTGAAGGACTTGTTACCCGGCGCGGCGCCGCCGGTCAGGTCCAGGCGCAACAGGGACACGTTGCCCAGTGACACCCCCAGCACCGGCGCCGGGTCGAGGGCGTGCAGCAACGAGGCAGGGCGACCGACTATGACAGTCCCACGTTGTTCTTCGCCAGCACCTGTTCGGCGCGGTAGCTGGACCGCACGAACACGCCCGCCACGACTTCCAGGAAGCCCCGCTCCAGCCCCAGGCGGCGATAGTTTTCAAATTGGCCGGGGGTCACATAGCGGTCAATCGGGTGATGGTTGCGGGTGGGCTGCAGGTACTGGCCGAGGGTGAGAATGTCCACGCGGGCGGCCCGCAGGTCGTCCATGCAGGCCAGGATCTCCTCGTCCGTCTCGCCCAGGCCCAGCATCAGGCTGGTTTTGGTGAGGACGTCCGGGCGGTAGGCCTTGGCGTGAGCCAGTACGTCCAGGGTCTGTCGGTAACCGGCGCGCGGGTCGCGCACCGGGTGCGTCAGGCGCTCCACGGTTTCGATATTCTGCGCGAAGACCGCGATGCCGGAGTCCAGCACCGTCTCGACATCCCCGAGCGACCCCAGGAAATCCGGCGTGAGCGCCTCCACGGCCGTGTCGGGGTTGACTTCCCTGACCCGGGCGACACAGGCGGCGTAGTGCCCCGCCCCGCCATCCGGGAGGTCGTCCCGGTTGACCGAGGTCAGCACCACGTAACGGAGGTTCATCAGTTGCACCGAGCGCGCGGTATTGTCCGGCTCCGCGGCCTCCAGCCAACCCCCCGGATTGCCGGTGTTGACAGCACAGAAGCGGCAGGCGCGCGTGCAGACGTCTCCCATCAGCATGATGGTCGCGGTGCCAGCGCTCCAGCACTCGCTCATGTTCG
>JAWKZM010000001.1:0-196776 GCA_041395965.1 Halioglobus sp. | reverse complement strand
ATAATTATCCGTTGCCGCATGCACTGGCGGGATGAGCTTTTACTCCGGACAGCGCCAGGACCAGGGCAGCACCCGGCATTCAGCCGCCGCGTACAAACGTATTCGTGGCTGGGTCGCGGCCATCATATCAGCTAAGCGTACCGGAACAACACCCGGCAACCATTGATTCGCGACAAGCTTTACCTCAATTTGGACAGGCTCACCGGGGGAGTAAGGCGCGGGTGGCCGCCGGCGCCGGACAACCGCGATGGGACCAACGCGGCGAGCGCGCGGCCGGGCTCAGGCCGTCACCACGTGCCGCAGCAACTGGCCGTATCCGCGGAACTCGGGAACCTCGTCCAGCGCATGGCGCCTGCGCAGGTGCTGGCGCAATTCGCCCAACCTGTAGCAGGGCACACTGGCCATGAAGTGGTGCTCCATATGGAAATTCACCCCGCAGGGCGCGAAGATCATTCGTTGCCACCAGGGCGCCTCCACGGTGCGGGTGTTCAGCCGTGAATCCGGGTCGAACAGGTCCGGCACAGCGGCGTGCTCGGCAATTTGTCGCACGCGGATGATTAGCATGAACACGGTCATATAGGCCGTCACCCACAGCAGGAATGTCCAGCCGATGCCGCAGGCGGCCAGTATCAGGAACAGGACCAACTGCACCAGCAGTTGTTGCAGGAAAGGCCGTGCCGAGGCGCGCTTTTCGCTCGACACCACGCCGGAGGCGCCGCGCAAGATGTAGGACAGCAACTTAAAACCGGTCTGGCCGGTCAGGTCGCGGATGACCTTGCGGCGAAAGCTGGCGCGCGACACCGGGTAGTCCTGGTAATTGCGCAGGTCCGGGTCTTCCCGGCTGCCCGCCTTGCGATGATGCTCCAGGTGACCCCGCGCGTAGGCGGGCTGGTCATTCATGACCGGCAGGGCGCACAGCCACTGCCCCACCACGTCGTTGAGTCGGGCAGTGCGGAACAGGGTGCGGTGGCCGCAGTCGTGCATGAGCACGGACAGTGCCAGTTGCCTGCCCGCCAGCAGGACGATCGCCACGGTGATCGTCAGCGGGTTGGGCCAGGCAGCCGCTGTCGCAAAGATAGCGGCAATGGCCAGCCAGTTCCCGAGCACCAGACGCCAGGCCTGCCAGTCACTCTTGGCGGTAAAGTACGCCACTTCCTCGCGGGTTAAATAATCGCTTACTTTCATCGGCTCCTCCCGGGCAGAAAACGGATCGGCGGGGGCGCATCCAACCGCTGTCAATTATACCTTGCCCTGCCATGTACCCTCCTAATCATACCAGAGCCGGGAAAATAGCTATAACTACCTTTATCCTCAGCCTGTCTGAGGTAAACTGTCCCGATGAGTCCCGCGCCGAGCACCAAGTACGCCGATTTAACCGTAGTCCGGTTGCACCTGATTTTTTTTGGCATCTGTGGCCTACTCGCCCTGGTGCTTTACTGGTACGGCGGTGCGACCAATCCGTTCGTATCGCTGTTCCTCGTGCCGATTGCCATTTCAGCCGCCACGTTATCCGTCCGCTTCACCCTCGCGCTCGCCGCTTTTTGCCTGCTCGCGTACACCCTGTTGTTGTTTTATTACCAGCCGCTGCAACTCCTGTCGCCGGCACACGATATGGTGATGGACGGCGGACAACACGCCTTGCATGTCGCTGGTCGCGGCGGCGTCAACTGGCACGTCGTGGGCATGTGGTTGAATTTCCTGATCAGCGCGCTGCTGATCACCTACTTCGTACTGCGCATGGCCGCCGCGTTGCGGACACGGAATGCCGAGTTGGCCACAATCCGCGAAAAGCAGCTGCGCGACGAACAGCTGCTTGGCATTGCTGCGCTCGCCGCGGGGACCCTGCACGAACTGGGCACCCCGCTGGCGACGATGACCCTGCTCACCGAGGAACTGAAGCTCTCGGCGGCGAAGATTCCGGAGCTGGAAGAGGACGCACAGTTGCTGGCCGAACAACTGACGCGCTGCAAACTGATACTGCGCAACCTGGCGCGCGCGGCGGAACAGCCATCCGACCAGTTGTGCCAGCACGAGATTCAGTCGTACCTGCACAGGGTTTTGGCTGACTGGCAGCGACTCAAACCCGACATTCCGGTGAAAACCCGCTTCGCGGCCGTGCACGGCACTATCGGCGTCGACAGCACGTTTGACCAGGCCATGATAAACCTGTTGACCAATGCAGCAGAGGCCAGCCCTGCAGGGATTGAGGTATCCCTGCGCGAAGACCCCGGCGACCGTGCAGTGTATATCCATATTCGCGACCACGGGGCGGGCGTGAGCATCGATGCCGGGAACCTTGGCAAACCCTTTGTCTCGACACGCGGTCGGGGGCGCGGCCTCGGGTTGTTCCTGTCCATGGCCATCATTCGGCGACTGGGCGGCCAGGTGGACTTGCAACCGCACGCCGGAGGCGGCACTTTGACCACAATCAAATTACCTGGCGCACCATGAAGCATTTCCTGATCGTTGATGACGATGTCACCTTCGCGACCGTGCTGGCCCGCACCATACGAAGGAAGGGCTACGAGGCAACGGTTGCCCATCGCGGAGCGGAGGCGCTGGAGAAACTCCGCGACAGGACAACAGATCCCGCGATCTCGCACGTCATCCTGGATTTGAAACTGGCCGAGACAACGGGGCTGCAACTGCTGCCGCAATTGCTGGCGCTGGTCGCGAATCTGCAGGTGGTGGTGCTGACCGGCTATGCCAGCGTGGCCACGACAGTCGAAGCGATCAAGCGAGGCGCGGTAAATTACCTGGCCAAGCCGGCCACGGTCGAGGATATTTTCACCGCGTTTGCCAGCGACAGCAGCAACGGCGAAAGACTTTCAACCGACGTTATCGAGGATAATCCACTGAGCGTGCGGCGGGTGGAGTGGGAGTACATTCAGCGCCAGCTGGTGGCTAACAATAATAATATAGCGGCAACCGCGCGTGCCCTGGGCATGCACCGCAGGACCCTGCAAAGGAAATTGCAAAAACGCCCGGTGAAATCCTGAACACGACCGGTGCCAGGCCCTAACGCAGCAGGGCCGGCGCCAGGTTCTCGATCTGTCGACGGATGCCGACGCGCCAATCCATACGGGTCTCCCCGATGAGCTCGTGCATTTTCCGCGTGTCGATGCACAGACTACCGAAGGCCCTGGGATTGTCCTGGAAGGTGGGTTCCAGGCCGGTCAATTCGCTGATGTAGGCGCACCATTCCTCGATGCTGACCTTCTGTGAACCGCCGAAGTTCAGCGTCGTGACCTCGTGTGTGGCCGCCGCCAGCAGGTAGGGTATCTTCTCGATATAGTCCTGGGCATGCAGGGGATTGTAATAGTTGGGCTTGTCCGGGTGCAGGTCGATAGGGATACCCTGCTGCATCATCAGCAGGTGAAAATACATCCAGCCGCCGTTGTCTCCGTAGGGGACGCTCAGACGTGCGATGGTGGTGGGAATACACTGCTGATGGGCAACAAAACGGCACACGGTTTCCGCCGCGATCTTGGAGATGCTGTAAGTGGGAACATGACCCGGTGGATTGTCGCCCAACGGCGCGTTTTCCGCGCGCGGCTCCAGCCCACCGTACTCATAAACTGCCGTGGACGAAAAGTGCAGGAAAGCTTTTGCCTTGCGGCAGCGGGTCATCAGGTTGCCGACTCCCTCGGCGTTGGCCGCCAGGTCGTAGTCGAAGTCGCCGCTTTTCACCACCGCGAAGTTCATGACGTAGTCGAAGTCCTCCGGCACGACCTCCAGGCTGGCGGCATCCGCCAGGTCCGCCTGCAGCACCGTGGCGCCCAGGCCTTCGATCAGCGCACGGTCCTCCGCCTTGCGAAACCGCGCCAGTGCGTAGACATCGGCGATCCTGGCGAAATGCTCCACCACCGGCAGCGCGACCTGGCCGGTGGGCCCGGTGATAAGGATTTTCGTATTGGCAAGATCGACGGGGGTTACAACAGCCATGATGGTCTCCGGAGTATTGGGTTATACGATGTGTCGTGTGTATCAGCCGTCCGCGGACGGGTAGCTGGTGTAGCCTTCCGCCCCGGGGGTATAAAGAGTTGCGAGGTCAAACGTCGCCAGTTCCAGACCCTGTCTCCAGCGGTCAACAAGATCCGGGTTGGCGATAAAATGGCGTCCAAAGGATACGGCACAGAGCTCGCCCGCCGCGATGGCGCCCTGGGCCTCGTCGAACGTGTAGCTCTCATTGCCGATCAGGCGATCGCCAAAATAGCGCCGCCCCAGCGCAATGTTGTCGACCCGCCCCCGCGGAAAACGGATGACATGCAGGTAGGCCAGGTCCAGCGCGCCAGCTTCCCGCAGGAAGTGACCGAAAGTTTCCTGCGGGTCATCGTCCTGCAGGTCGTTGAAAGGATTGTCCGGGCAGATGCGCAGACCCACCCGGCCGGCGCCGTCGACCGCCGCCATCGCCTGCAGCAGTTCGAGCGCAAACCGCGTGCGCTTTTCCGGGCTGCCACCGTAATCGTCGGTGCGCGCATTCGTGCCCGAACTGAGGAACTGGGCCGGCAGGTAGCCGCTGGTGCAGTGCAGCTCGACGCCGTCGAATCCGGCTTCAAGCGCGTTTTCCGTGGCGCGACGATAATCTGCGATCACGCCGGCAATGTCCTCCCGCGTCAGCGCTCGCGGCGCGTCGAAGGGTTGCATGCCCTGCTGGTCGGTATAAATTTCGCCCCGGGCGCGGATCGCCGAGGGTGCGACTGTCTGGCTGCCCGCCGGTTTGTTCAGCGCGTTTGCCACCCTGCCCACGTGCATGATCTGGGCGACCATACGACCGCCCTCGCCGTGGACCGCGCGGGTGACTTCGCGCCAGGCATCGACCTGCTCACGGTTGTAGAGCCCGGGGGTGCGACAGTAACCCAGCCCGTCGGCGCTCGGTGCAATACCCTCGGAGATGATCAGCCCGGCGCCGGCGCGCTGGCTGTAGTACCTTGCCATGAGCGCCGTCGGAACACCGTCTGCCCCGGCGCGACTGCGGGTCATGGGCGCCATCACGACGCGGTTGCGCAATTCGAGTGCGCCGAGTGTGAGGGGGGTGAAGAGATACATTCTCGATTCCTAGCGCACGCGTATTTTCGGGTCCGGAGCGCCGCGCCGCATGCGCGCCAGGAAGTGCTCCAGTGGCGCTGGCGGCGCCACCTCCGGTTCATCATCGCCCGGGGGATTGGCCCAGAATTCCGTCCAGCTGGGCCACAGCTCGTGGTAGGCGCCCTCGTACGGCTCCCGGTCCGGCCAGCGCATCTTGTTGTCGCCAACGGGCGGCTTGTTCAGGTCAGTGGCATACCAGTAGCAGGGCAGCCGGCGTCGGAAATACCAGCGTCCATCAATACGCTCGTAGTTGTCCCAGTAAAGCATTTGCATGATGACCCACTCCGCCCGGCCAGCACCGTAGGGTGTTTCGTGCTCGTTCTTGGAGTACACCACCCCGTGAGCATGGTCCTGATCGTCGAACTCGATGATGTGGTTGCCGATATGGTGGGACGTGCCGGTAAATTGCTGCCGCAGCGTATCGTCGAGCCAGCGCTTGAGGTGCGCCCGGCCGACCTTGTCACGACTCACCCGGATATCCGGTACGAACAGGTTCACGTGGGCGTCCATGTCGCGCATGTCCAGCGAGAGGGAGTACTTCGCTGCAAGCTGGCGAATCTCGTCCAGCGATTCAAGCCGGTCGATGCGCGACAACAGTTCACGATCGGTCACGACATCTCCCTCAGTCCCGTCCAAGAATCATCGCGCCCGTGGGTACACCCACGCCACTGCTGACCAGCACGTGCGCCACCGCCTTGCGCGGCTGGCTGGTGGACTCGCCGCGAATCAGCCGCACGCCTTCGGCGATATTGTTCATACCGTGAATATAGCCCTCCGAGATGAGTCCGCCATGGGTGTTGTTGGGCAAGCGGCCATCGATATCCAGCGCGCCTTCGCGCACCAGGTACTTGCCCTCGCCGCGGCCGCAGAAACCAAAGCTCTCCAGCTGCATGATGATTTCCGAGGTAAACGCATCGTACAGGCACGCGGCGTCGATGTCGTCCGGGCCCAGTCCCGCCATGTCGTAGACGCGCTTCGCCGCCAGTTCCATTTCCGGCAGGGATTCCAATTCGTCCCGGTAATAACTGGTCATCTGCTCCTGCCCGCGGGTGGAAGCCTGGGTGACACCGCGAATCACCGCCGGTGGCTGTCGCAGATCGCGGGCGCGCTCCGCGCTGGTTACCAAAATCGCGCAGCCACCATCCGTCTCCTGGCAGCAATCATACAGACACAGCGGCTCCGCAATCCATTTCGACTCCAGGTACGCCTGCATGGTCAGTGGCTTGCCGTAGCCATAGGCACGGGGATTGCGCAGGGCATGGTTGCGCTGCGAAATAGCGACGCGCCCCAGGTCCTCGCGGATTACGCCGTAGGTGTGCATGTACTTGTTGGCGATCATGGCGATCCAGGAACCCGGTATCAACATGCCGTATGGCATGTACCACGACCAGTGGATCAGGTCGCTGCTGGTAATTTCACCGGACACTCCCTGCCCCATGCGCTTGCCGGAGCGCCCGTTCATGGCACGGTAGCACACCACGGTGCTGGCCTGCCCGGTGGCGATGGCCATCGCTGCCTGGGCAATGGTGCCCACCGCCGCGCCACCGCCGTAATTGATGCGACTGAAAAAGGACAGGTCGCCCGCGCCCACGGCGCGCGCGACCTCTATCTCGTCAGTGGAATCGAGCGTGTAGGTCACGAGGCCGTCGATGGCCGCGGGCTCGATGCCCGCGTCTTCGCAGGCCGACTTGATACACTGTGCCGCCAGGGATAACTCGGAGACGCCGGAGTGCTTGGAGAATTCGGTGAGGCCGATCCCGGCAATAGCAGCCTCATCGCGCAGCGAGATCGGCATCAGGCACCCCCGGCGAGCGTGAAGACCGGCAGACTGAAGCCGTCCGGGTCCCGCTGTATACGCATCTGGACCGGGAGGCCGAAGTCGACCTGCTGCGGCGCACAGCCGACCAAATGTGACGTCACGCGGGTGCCCTCCTCCAGGTCCACCAGCACGATAATCAGCGGGTATTCATAACCTGGAAACTGCGGGTGGTGCAGGACCGTGTAACTGCAGATACTCCCCTTGCCCGAGGCCGTCACCGCATCCCATTCCAGCGAGTGGCACTCGCCGCACATGGGGCGCGGCGGATGGCGCAGTGTCTGGCATCCCAGGCAGCGCTGGATACCCAGCTTGCCGTCTTCGGCCATCCGCCACCACCAGGCGTTGTCCAGCCCCATGGGCGGTTTGATCCGGGTGGACACGCGCTATACCTCCAGCGCCCTGAAGCCCAGGCTGTCGTCTTCCGCCAGCAGGCGCCCCAGTCGCTCCAGCTGCCCGCTGGCATTCCCCAGCGAATAGCAGACCTGCTTGGCCATGAGATAGAACCGGTGGATGGGATACTCGATATCCGCCCCAATGCCGCCGTGCAAATGCTGCGAGGAGCACACCACGCGGTGTGCGGCGTCGCAGGCCCACCACTTGGCCACGCGCACCTCGGCCCGGGCGTCCAGTCCCTCACTCAGGCGCCACAGGGCCAGCCAGTAGGTGGAGCGAATGCCCTCGACATCGATGTAGCAGTCCGCCATACGCATGGCCAGGGCCTGAAAAGTACCGAGTGGAACGCCGAACTGTTTGCGCTCACCGAGGAAGGCAGCGGTGCGCTTCGTCGCCTCTTCCGTAATACCGACCTGCAACGCGCAGTGGCCTATATTCGCGCGCTGCTCCAGCCACTGCAGGATTTCCGTCCCCTGGCCCACGTCACCCAGAACTGCGTCGTCACCCAACGTCACGTTTTCCAGGGTCAGGTTGGCGGCCCGTGCCCCGGACATACCGATCTCGACCGGCCGCAAACTCACACCCGGCACCCGGGTATCGACGATAAAAATCGTTTGCTGCCCGGCGGCATCCTCGGCGGGCACCAGCACGAAATCGGCGACAGCGCCGTCGGGCACCACGGCCTTGTCACCGTCGAGAATCCAGCCTTCCCGCTCCCGCGTGGCGCTCACGCGGGTGGCAACAGCGGCATTCATCGCCAACTCGGCGATCGCGGCGCTGAACCTGGACGAGCCGTCGGCGAGGGCGGGCAGGTAGCGCTGTCGCTGCGCCTGTGACCCGAACTCGGCGATTGGCAGCCCACCCAATACCAGTGAGGCGTAGAGCGGCACAGGCGCCACGCGCCGGCCCTGCTCCTCCAGCACCAGGCACAATTCCACCAGCCCCAGCCCGGAACCCCCAGCCTCCTCGGGAACGGCGACACCCAGCAGGCCCTGCTCCGCCAGTGTCCGCCACAGAATGTCGTCGTAGGTCTCGCCGCTGCGGGAGAACGTCAGCAGGAATTCGTCGCTGGCGCGGTCGGTAAAGATCTGGTGCGCCAACTCGCGAATGGCGATCTGGTCATCGTTAAAACTGAAATCCATGGTGCCTTACCTCAATGAGTCCTGGCCATGGCGGCCAGGTTACGGGTGTACTTGAGCCGCGACTCGTCCGGGTGTTGCAGGAACAGCGCACGGTAAAACATGGTCGACAGCAATTCAGCAAACTGTTCCACGGAAAGCTCCGCGGCGCGCAGGGTCTTGCTCTCGTTGATAAAATATTCCCGTATCAGCCCTTCGCCGATACCGGCCAGCGAGTACACCACCATCAGTGCCTGGTGCTTCCTGAATCGAACCTGCGGAAACAGTTTCGGCATCACATCGACCAGCCACATCAGCTGGTTGCGGTAGTTCTCTCTCAGCATGCCGGAGAACGCCTCGTCCTCGTCCGCCAGTTGCAACAGGCAGCGCATGACGCCGGGTCGCCTTGCATAGCTGCGCACCACGACCAGGTTGTGCGCGTAGATCCGTGCGTACCAGTCTCCCCGGGTCACGTTCCTCTCCACCTGTGCCGGGTCGTTACTGGCCATGGCGAAGTCCGTCAGCACCTCCATGGTGAGGGATTTCAGGTCCTTGAAATAATGATAGAACAGGCCCTGTGCCACGCCCGCCTCGCCCGTGACGTCCGCTATGCGCATCTTGTGGTAGCCCTCGCGCTCCAGCACTGCAAGCGCCGCGGCCTTCAGGCCCGCACGGGCGCGCTCCCCGCGCGCACTCAGGGCGCCGGGGCTCTTGGCTGATTTGGCGGGAGGCGCTGACATGGGGCAATAAAATAGTTGAATTTGAATTCAAAATCAATATCATGTCTGTCATTAATTGGAGGGTCAGGTCGATGTTCGTCAATTACACCGAAAGCCAGAAAGCACTGCGCCGGGAATTTCGCGCCTACTTTTCCAACCTCATCAAACCCGAGCATCGGGAGGAACTGCGCAACGCCGAGAGCGGCGATCTTTACAAAGCACTGATCCGGCAGCAGGGAAAAGACGGCATGCTGGCGGTCGGCTGGCCCGAGCAGTACGGCGGGAGAGGACTGAGCGAGAGTGAGCAGTTGATCCGCTACGAAGAGGCGCTGCTGGCCGGCGCGCCTACGCCCTTTGTCACACTCAATACCGTCGGCCCGGCCATCATGAGCAAGGGCACGCCAGCACAGAAGGAACGCTTCCTGCCCGGGATCGCCGGTGGCGAGTTGCACTTTGCTATCGGCTATACCGAGCCCGGCGCCGGTACCGATCTCGCCGCACTGTCCACCGCCGCCGTGCGCCGGGGCGACCACTACGTCGTCAACGGCAACAAGGTCTTCACCAGCGGCGCCGAAGGGGCAGACTATGTCTGGCTGGCAGCCCGCACGGACCCCGACGCGCCGAAGCACAAGGGAATCTCCATCCTCGTGGCGGACACCCGCGATCCAGGATTTTCCTTCGGACCCATTCACACGATGGGCGGCGTGCGCACCAACGTGACTTACTACACCGACGTCAAGGTGCCGCTCGACATGATCATCGGTGAGGAAAATGGCGGCTGGCGACTGATCACCGAACAACTGAATCACGAGCGGGTCGGACTCGCGGCCTGGGGCATACAGGGTTGGAAGATCTTCCGCGCGGCGCTGGAGTGGGCGCGTGCCACGCGCAATGCGCAGGGTATGCGCGTCATCGACGACCCGGGCGCCCAACGCAACCTTGCGGAAGTCTATGCGCACCTTGAGGCAATGCGCGTGATGAACGCGCGTATGTCATGGCAGTTGGACCAGCAGGAGATGGACCCGGTATTCCCGTCAGCCATCAAGGTCTACTCCACGGAGAAAATGCTGGAAATCTGTCGCCTCCTGATGGACGTGGTGGGACCCCAGGCACTGGTGGCCGCCGGCAGCGAAGGCGCCGTGCTGCACGGCGACCTGGAACACGAATATCGCCGGGCGACCCTCAACACGTTCGGCGGCGGCGTAGTCGAGGTGCTGCGCGGACTGGTCGCCACCCATGGCCTGGGTATGCCGACACACCGCTGAGCAACAACCGGTATCACCCTATCAGAACGAGGAGTTTTTCCTGATGAGCGCTGACGAGCAGAAAGCTTTCGAGGACGAAATCTACGCTTTCGTGGGCCGGGAGGTCTGCCCTCCCACGCCGGCGAAGGACGACGTCAACACCGCCATGATCCGCCAGTGGGCCGAGATTATCGGGGACGCCAATCCCGCCTATTCCGACGCGACCTGGGCAGCCGGCAGCGCCCGCGGTACAACCATTGCGCCCCCCGCCATGATGTACGTGTGGGGACAGGAAGGCTACGCCGTCACGAGCGGCCGTCCGCCGGACGCGCAGTCCGACCTGGTCAGTCTCTTCAACAGGCACGGCTACACCGGTGTGCTGGGCACCAACGTCCGGCAGGAGTACTTCCGGGAAGTCAGCCCCGGCGACAACGTGGTCATGCAAATGACCATCGACAATATTTCCGAGCGCAAGACCACCGGTCGCGGTCCCGGCTACTTTTTCGAGACCCTGGCGACCTTCACCAACCAGCGCGGCGAGAAAATCGGCACACAGCGTTTCAAGGTCCTGAAGTTCATCCCGCAGGAGCAGCCGGCCACGGCCGCGGGTGAGGAGACGCTGCAAGTGCCCACGCGCATCGCCTCTCCCCGCGGCCATGACAATAAGTGGTGGTGGGACGCCTGCGATGCGGGCAAGGTACTTATCCAGCGGTGCAGGAGTTGCCAGACGCTGCGCCACCCTCCCCGGCCCATGTGCGGCGAGTGCCAGTCCATGGAGTGGGATTCGATCGAATCCACCCTCGACGGCGAAATACTCAGCCACACGGAACTGCACCATCCGCGGATACCGGGCTACCAATACCCGTTGGTGTGTGCGGTCATCAGGCTTGCCGAGGGCACCAACCTGGTCGCCAACGTGGTCGGTTGCGAGCCCGCGGATGTACATATCGGGATGAAAGTCAAAGGCGTGGTCGAGCAGATCGATGAAAAAACCATGCTGCCGCAATTCTATCCGGCGTGAGGGAGACCATTGGAATGAATGATTACAAAACCCGTACCTGCGCCGATATTGCCGTCGGCGACAAACTGCCCGCGCTGGCCATCGACATCACCACGTCGCTGGTGGTGTGTGGCGCGCTGGCAACTCGCGACTTCGAACCGGTGCACCACAGCAAGGCGGCGGCGGTGGCCACAGGGCTGCCCGACGTGTTCATGAATATCCTGACCAGCCAGGGCCTGATGACACGCTTCGCCACCGACTGGAGCGGCCCCGATGCGGTGGTCAAATCGGTGGACATTCGCCTGGGCGCACCGAATGTGCCGGGTATGGTGATGACGATAACCGGGGAAGTCACGGCGGTGGATTCCGGCAGCGGCCTGGTGGATATCGCCGTGGTGGGAGAAAACAATATCTGGGGCATGCACATGCAGGGCTCCGTTCAACTTGCGTTACCCCAGGAGGCCTGAGCCGTGGTTGCGAACGTAAAGGATAAAGCGGTCATCATCGGTATTGGCAATACCCGGTTCAGCAAGGACTCCGGCGTCTCGGAACTATCGCTGGCCGTGCAGGCCGTGAAAGCCGCGCTGGATGACGCGGGGCTCAAGCCGGCCGACATCGATGGCATGGCGACCTTCACCATGGACACCAACGATGAAATCGAGGTGGCGAGGGCATTGGGTGTGGGTGAACTGACCTTCTATGGCCGCTCACACTACGGCGGTGGCGCCGCCACCAGTTGCCTGCACCAGGCGACCATGGCGATCGCCACCGGGATGGCTGAAACCGTGGTTGTGTACCGCGCATTGAATGGCCGCAGCGGCCACCGTTTCTCCGGTGGCGTCGCCGGGGAGATCACCACGGCGGATGCCATCCACTGGGGCTGGTACATGCCTTACGGCCTGCTGACACCGGCCAGCTGGGTGGCAATGTTCACCCAGCGCTGGATGCACAATACCGGCATCACCAAGGACGCACTGTTCGAAGTGGCCCAGTCGACCCGCGTGTACGGCGCGCATAACCCAGCCGCCTTCTTCTATGGACGGGAATTCGACCGGGCCGAATACGATGCCGCCCGAATGATAGCCAGCCCATTGCAGTTATTCGACTGCTGCCAGGAAAGTGATGGCGGCTCGGCGGTCATCGTGACGACCCCGGAACGCGCCCGCGACCTGCGGCAGCCGGGTGTCAGCGTGCGCGGTGTCGCTCAGTGCGCAGCCAGGGACCAGGAACAAATGACGTCCTTTACCGTGAGGAATTTGCCGGCATCCGGAGATGGAGCGCGCGGCGGAGCAGGTCTACGCGATGAGCGGCCTGTCCGCGGACGATATCGATGCGGCGGTCATCTACGACGCCTTCTCCCATCGTGCTGTGGCAGCTGGAGGCGTGGGGTTTTTGCGGCTACGGTGAATCAGGCGATTTCGTAAAAGACGGCGCACTGCGCACCAGTGGCCGACTGCCCACCAACACCCACGGCGGCCAGTTGAGCGAAGCCTATATACACGGCGTCAATGGCATCGTCGAGGCGACTCGCCTGGTGCGCGGCACCTCGGTGAACCAGCCGGCAAAATCCGTCGAGCATGCACTGGTGACCTCCGGGGTCGGCATCCCAACCGGGGGTGCCATCCTGGGCAGGATGGGGTGATCGCTTGCCGGCGGGGTCCGTCTACTGTGATTTCCCGTTCAACAGGCGTTCGGCGTCCGCGCGTCCGGTGAATTGCTGACCGCTGGCGAGCGCCGCGCGCAATTCGGCCTGCGCCTCCGCAGTCCTGCCCAGCGCCAACAAGGTGACCGCCGTATGGTAGCGAATCTCCGGGTCTGTTGAATTCCTGGCATAAGCCTTGCGCAGGTACGAGAGGGCCTGTTCATTCTCTCCCTGCCGCGCCAGGATCCATCCCACCGTGTCCAGCAGCGCAGCGCTCTGCCCGGAGCCGGCGGCGTCCAGTCCCTTGCGTGCTGTAACAAGCGCCTTGTCCAGGTCATCCACGGCGTAAATGTTGGCGAGATTATTCAGCAGGCCCGGATCAGCTGCGAAGTCCTCGAGAGCCAGTAGCTTCTCGTAGTAGACGAGCGCCCTGGAGGGTTTACCCTGCGCCAGGTAGCTGTCCGCCATGAGCCTTACTGCCCATGGTGGAAGCGAGGATTCCCTGAGGGTTTTCTCCAGCGCGTCGGTAAACGCCTCGGCACCAATGCCCTGCATACTCAACTCGTACAACCTGGCGATGGCCTCGGTATTACTCTTGTCCAGTACAAACGCCTCCATGAAGCGCTGCTGGGCCAGTGTCGGGTCATTGCGCTCCAGGGCGATTTCACCCAGCAGGCTCGAGGACTCGCTGCGCTCCCCGAACTCCTTCTGCAGCGCTGCTGCAGAACGTTCCGCGTTGTCATACTGGTCCTCGGCCAGGTCAAGTCGCGCCAGGTCCAATCGCACGGGATAGGAATGCTCATCCAGCGACAGGGCCGTCTCCAGGCTCTTGCGGGCATCTGCTTTGTTACCCGAACGCACTTGCAGCGCGGCGAGCTCGCGTAATTTTCCAGCATCCTGGTGCCACAACGGGTAGAGCCTGCTCAAGGTGTTCCGTGTTAACTCGCTATCCTTCAGCTGCACGGCGATTGCGGAAAGACGCAGCAGGTAATCGCTGTTCTGCGGATTGTCGCGCACCAACCGCTGGGCAACCAGCCTGGCCTTCTGCCAGTCGCCAGTCCTGGAATAGATCTCAAGTTGCAGCTCACCCGCCATGCTGGAGCCGCCCTCGTAGGCATACACTTTGTCAGTCCAGTCGATGGCCTCATCGTACTTGCCCTGCAACAGCAGGATACGCGCCATCAGCAACATAGACCGGGTGTGGTCAGGATTATCACCGACGATGCCCCTGAGAATCTTACCCGATTCCTCCAGGTCTCCCTGTTTCTTGTATAGCATCGCCTGGTTGAAACGGGCGTCGATGTCAGCCGGCGCCAACTGCAGTGATTTCTCCACAGCCGCCTGGGCATCCTTGATTTTTCCTAACGTCAGATAGGTTACGGCGGCAAAATTACTGACTTTCAAATTCTCGGGAAACGCTTGCTGCAGCCGCTGTGCCGTACTCTGCGCGTCGGTATACTGCTTGAGATCCAGTTGCAGGGCACCCCGCAACAAACCATAACTCACCGGCTCCTTATCGCCAAAATCCCGGCCGTTGAGCAACTCCAGGGCCGCGTCTGGCTGGCCTTTCGCACGCAGAAGCTCAGCCTCCAATGTGAGTACAAAGGGGTTGTCGCCGACGCCATTCTGCTTCAGATGCGCCAGCATCAGGTCGGCGCCATAGATATTCCTGCTCAGCACATAGAGGTTCAGCAATTGCACTGACAGGCCGAGATCGGTGGCAACCAGTTCCTCTCGTGTTCCGAGCAACTCGGTCGCCTGCTTTATTTCGCCATTTCTAAGGTAAAGGTCGGCCAAGAGGCGCAGGGCGGATATATCATCCCTGTTTTTGGCCAGATACGCGTTGAACAGCGAGATAGCGGTGGCATCGTTGCGCTGCACGTACTCGGCGGAGGCCTGAATAAACAACATGGCGTCATCCGACTGCTCCTGCAGCGAATCGAACTGGGATAACTTGCTGCTGAGGCTTGCCAGCATGCTGTCACCCAGGACGGAATTACCCTCCCCGATCAGCAGAATCGCGCTGATCAGGGTAGCGGCCGGATCCTCTGGTGATTGCTCGAGTATCAGCTCCAGGTATTTCTGGGCATTTTCCCGGTCGCCGAGTTGCATATACAGGCGCGCCAGCGAGCGCTGAATCTTCAGGTCCTCCGGGTCGAGTTCATAGCCCTTCCGGAAATATTCCAGCGCCTTGTCGAAGTCCTTTTCCCTGAATGCGAGCTCGCCGCGCAATTCCCAGACCTTCTGGTTGTCAGGTTCGATTTGCAGGGAGCGCTCGATCAGTGCGCGGGCCTCGTCGTTCATACCGCTGTTCATGTAGATCGCGGCCAGCGTGTTGTTCGAGCGGACATTCTCGGGAAGCAGGGTGGCGGCCCGCTCGAATTCGCCTTGGGCGAGGTCTCGCTCTCCCCTGAGCAGGTAACCCTGCCCCTTCAGCAGTGCCCATTCGAACTGGCTGTCGGGAGTAAAGCTGTCTGCGACCTTTTCGAGCTCAAACAGCTCATCCGTTTTCCCCTGCAGCAGCAGTGACTGCCCGTAGACCGGCAACACCAGGTTGATGTCCGCCCCGAGCAACAGGGCTTCAGCGGACTCCTTTTCCGCTCCGTAGATATCGCCCGCGTTGAAATCGACCTGGGCCAGCAACAACCTGGCCGAAATCAGATTGGGGTCCGCCTGCAACGCGTTTTTCAGGTGGATGTAGGCTTCTTCGTAGTTGCCTTCGTGATAGGCCTGTAACGCTTTTTCGTAGTTGACGTTCGCATCCTGCGCCGCGTATGCCCCGGTGCCGAAGGCAAGGCAACACAGCAACAGCGTCCGGGCAACAACCCTGCTCAACATCAATCCCCCTGGATAGCAGACAGCTTCAGGACCACAGGCCCATGTTAACCCAGACAAAAAAAAACGGAATTGTATAATTCCGTTTTTGCGACCCGTTGTTGGAGGAGAGGGGCGGAACTAGACAGCCGTCACCTTCGGCAGTCTGCGCGCACGCAGCGCCAGCAGTCCGGCCAATACCAGGGCAACCGTTCCGGGCACCGGTACTTCGCCGGGGGGCTCGTCCGGGTTGGGCGTGGAGGTCGTGATAGACGCCAGCTTCATGCCGTCGTCGCCGGCATCACCACCGACCCCGAAGACGGGGTTATAGACGCCGATCAGCCATTTGGTAGATTCAATATTGGCCGGGTTCACCGTGTAATAGCTCAGGCCGACATTACTGTAGTTACCCACGGAGTCATAGCCGCCACCGTTGGTGTCGAGCACGTTGGCCCAGGTGCTGCCCAGCAGCGTGGCGGATCCCGCGCCATCCCAGGCCAGGATGGACACATCCACGGTGTCCACGGCGTTGCCACCGAGGGCCCATGCCAGGTCGATACCGGACAGACTGACAGCGGTATCGAATTCCAGCAGCAGCATGTCAAACTCACCGTCGGGGTCCGAGGACACACTGTCGATAGAGTGGTTGGGCGATGTGGTAGTTTCATCCCGGTTCTGGACACCGAGTGCAGCGGTCTGCGCCCAGATCAATTTGGCGGTCTCTATCGTGTCATCCCCGGAGATGTCATTAGTGTCGGACCAGCCAGTCACGGTCAGGTGGACGCCGTCACTGGAGGTCAGGCTGAGCGTGTTGCCGAAATTGGTGTTATTGAAACTCTGGGTGGCGCTGTTAAATGTCCAGGTCTGTACATTTGCCAGTGTTGGCACGGAAAACAGTGCGACTGCCGTGGCAGCTGCGAAACCGACCCATCTATGCCCGTTCAACATGCTGATGCTCCCTACCCTTAATCTTATCTATCCATTGCCCGGCGGGATGTACGTTGTTCCCTCGCCAGCGCTTCCACGAATCGCGTTGCTGGAGTAAATGCAAAAAGTGAGCCATAAGTTGTATCTATTTGTTTTTAATATATTTTTATATAGTAAAAGTGCCATTCTCATGCGCGCGCGGCGGGCGCTGTAAAATTTATTGACAGTCGTGGCGGGTTGTCCCCGAACCCGCAAATGCGGGCCGGTCAGCGCTGCCGGACTGGTCAAGCCGCGCTAATCTGACTATTCTCCCCTGTCCTGACCACCGGGTGTTCGTCCGGTAGTTTAGCCCACGATAAAATAAGGTACCCGAACCGTGATGACCGGCCTCCTGCAAATGCCACCGCGCGCTGTGCGCCTGTTCCTGCTGCTACTGCTCACACCCTTGTTCCTCGCCTGCAGCGACGGCAACAACAATAGCAACAACCTCGTTTCAACCCTGGGCGTGCCGGGCGCGGGCAACCCCAGCCAGGTTGCTGTCGCGGCGGCCACGATTGAGGGCCCGCTCGCCGGAGTGCCTGTGCTGGTCAGCACATTTTTCCCCCTCGCGCCGCTGGGCTACCAGCAAGACGAGTACCTTGTCTCTGGTACCGCCAACGCCTACACCAATGTCAATGCGTTCGATTCAGATGGCCGCTGGCAGGTACAGGCGACCACCCAGGCGAACTACAAAACCCGCATCGTCGTGAACCGACCCGCTGATCCGGCGGACTTCAACAGCACGGTATTGGTGGAGTGGCTGAATGTCAGCGCCGGATTCGACTCCGCACCGGACTGGGGAATGCTCCACACCGAATTGATGCGCCGGGGCTACGCCTGGGTCGGCGTCAGGCACAGCGGGTCGGGGTTGATGCCCTGCTCGACGGCAGCGCGGCGGCGCTGCTGGGCGGGAGCGGTGATCGCTATACCGGCCTCTATCACCCGGGCGACAGCTACGCCTACGACATCTACTCGCAGATCGCCCAGGCGATCAGGTCGCCGGGGCTCGTGTCGCCACTGGGTAACCTGACGCCACAGCGCATCATCGCAGCCGGTGAGTCGCAATCGGCTTACTACATGATGACCTACGTTAACGCCTTTGCGCCGATCCATGCCCTGTTCGACGGTTATCTGATCCATAGCCGTGTCGGCAGCAGCGCGGGTCTGGAGGGCAAATTCCTGGACGCGAACAGCCTGGTTCCCGAGATAGTCCGCGTGCGCACCGACCTGGGCATACCGGTCCTGATGCTGCAAACCGAGACTGACCTTTTTGTGCTGGGTTCCTACCCCAGCCGGCAGGAGGACAGCGACAATTTCCGCCTGTGGGAAGTGGCAGGCACCGCGCACGCGGACCTGTACACCTTCATCGATAACCGCGTGGACACCGGCACCAACCCCGCTGTAGCGGCGGTGATTGAAAACTCCGCGCCCGTTCCCGGGATCATTGAATGCAGCGTGCCGGTCAACGCCGGGCCACAGCATTTCGTCGCCAACGCCGCGATTCGCGCCCTGAACACGTGGATCGTCGACGGCGCCCCACCGCCATCGGCGGAGCGCCTGGAGGTAACCGGGGAGCCCCCCGCCTTCGCGCTCGATAGCGTGGGAAATGTACTCGGAGGCATCCGCACTCCTTATGTCGACGCCCCCATCGCGATCCTGTCCGGTGAAGGCCAGCCGCCGCTGGAAGTCGACCCCGATTCCGAGGTGAATGTCGAAAACGTTGACTTTTGCTTCCTGTCCGGCACCACGCGGCTGTTCGACGCGGCCCGGCTAGGGGCGTTGTACGCAGACAACGCTGCCTACATCGAGGCGGTGAACGCCGCGGCCGACGACGCGGTGGGGAAGGGTTTCCTGGTGCCTGAGGACGCGGACCTGATCAAAAGGTACGCGGCCGGTTCAGATATATTCGCGCCCTAGCACCCGGCTACGCCTGGACGAAGGTCTCCCTGTAGAAACCGCCGTGGAACCCGAAGGGAACGTGGTGTTCCAGCGGAATGACAGCCAGCTCACGCGCCATATCCCTGGCATCAAGTATGACCACCTCGCTCTTCTCCCGCGCGTGGTTGTACACGATTGCCAGCAGATACCCATCGTCTTCCTCACCGTCCGGACGAGCGGGGATAAAGTTGGGTTCCGACGTAAACCGACCCTTGCCAAAGTCGTGAATCTTCACCTCTCCCGTTCGATGGTCAACTTTCTGGAAGGCGTTAAATCCATAGGGCGTGCCGTTTTCGATGATTGAACACAGCCAGGTATAGCGATTGGCGATACCGGTATAGTTGGGATTCCACGCGGGAAATTCGGCGGCAATCGCACCCGCAACGGGCGTGCGGGACGCTTCACCGGTTGCCAGATTCAGGGTGAAGCGGGTGAACCGGGCACCGTTGGCGAGAAAGTCGAAGTCATCGCCCCGCTCCACGAAGACATCAGCGAGCCCACCCATGACGTCCATACTGTCCACGCAGAGTGCGTCCACGCGAAGCTCGTCCCCTTCTGCGTGGGCGTTACCCAGGTGGAAACCAAAAAAACTTTCGAATTCATACTCCCGGACAATCCGGGCCGTGTCGAGTTCAAGCACCAGCACCTTGGTCTTTGCACTTTTATCGAACTCGATGGACTCAAACACGCTGCGCATGCCGAGCAGGAATTTAAACGGCGTCCGCATGAATGCCGGGCACAGGATAAATACCGCATACTTTTCGGTGATGGCAAAATCATGGCACATGGCGTAGTCGCCGATGTATTGCGACGTATTGGCCAGCAGCTCACCTGTGGGACTGATTTTGTAGAAATGCAGCTTGGGCTTCGGCACGCCGAAAACGCCGAAGTTGTAGAGCATTCCGGTACGCGGATCGAGGCGCGGGTGGGCACTGAAAGGTTGCCGCGCAGACAGTCCGCCTTCGTAGGAGTACTCGCCCACGGTCTCCATGGTGGCGGGATCAAGCTCCCAGGGCTTGCCCCCCTCCCACAGTGCCAGCAGTTTACCGCCGTGCAGGATAACGCTGGTGTTCGCGGCATTGCCCGGCGTCCGGAACATGTTCTTGAGGATACCGCCCGGGATTTGCGTACCCACGCCCCGGTACAGGATTTTCTGTGCCGCTGTTTCGTTGACGTACTTTGGCGTGCGCACATACCGGTTACGGTAATGGATACGGCCGTCCCTGATGGTCACGGCGTTGATCATGCCGTCGCCATCGAACCAGTGGCCGTACTGCTGTCCACCAATGCGGTTCCTGCCGGGACAGTTAAGATAAAGCGTTCCCTCCAGCGCAGCCGGAACCTGACCGACAACCCGCTCCGGGCTTACCCAGTAGGACACTTCCTGTTCCAGAGATTCGTAACCCTGCAACTCGCAACCGCGCAGTACACGCGGCTGGTGCGGCAGATCGAGCGCTATCGTCATGGATCGTCTCCCCGGCGCGAGGGCCTGCTGTGCTACTCGCTGACTGAGTGCCAGTTTGCGGGCACGTCTGACAGCATATTCGTTATCCAATCGGAAACCGATACATTTTCAACACTGAGGGAAAGGTCCCCAAGCATGAAGGTATGGGAGGTGCCGGCACGCAGGAAGCTGCGCATCCGCTCGGGGTTGGCCGCCTCGACGTCCGCCATGGTTGGCCGCAGAACGCCCTCGAATACGGGCCCCCCGATACCGAGGAAGAAGGTCCCGATGGTGAAATCCTGTATGTAGCTCAACATTCCCAGGCGCACATTCGGGTCCTGGTGCAACTGCCAGTTAATGATGCCGGCCGGGGAGCCCTGCACGTTACACTCGGGGCAGCTTGCCGGGAAAAAGCTGCCGATATTCCAGTAGTCGATAATACGTTGGTTCCACGCGGGATCATTGGGACGGTTGATGCCGATCCCGGAATCATTGAGCACCTCGATGGGAACGCCCGGGTAGAGATGGCGCACGAGCGGCAAAGCAAACAGTGTGCCGTAGCCGCCGGCACTGACACCGGCGAGCACGATCCGCTTCGGCGCGGGAAAGTTGCTGACTGCCACGTCGAGCGCCGCCGAGAGATTGCGCAGGCCGCGGTGGTAGCGATCGACGCTGCCATCGTTGTTGGTATCGACGTCAGCGTCGCTGGCGAAAATTCCGCCATCGCAATAGGGCAGGTAGACGGTGCTGATCCCGGCCAGCGGGTTGCCGGCCAGCGCGGGGTCGAGGATGCCCAGGGCGGGGATGCCGGGCGAAGCCTCTTCGGTGGCCGCGCACAGGTCGAACCAGCAGGCGCCACCACCCTGCAGGAAGATCATCAGGTCTTCCGTACCCTCATCCCGGGTGGCCATGGTGTAGGGCTCTCCGGTCAGGCACAGGGGGCCGTCTCCGGTGCCGAACTGGTAATTCGTGACATCACCGTCGCGGGTGGTACTCATTGGTGAATACATTCCGAGGTAGCGCGCCACGCCCTGGTCGATCAACTCCTGGAACGGGGCGACAGACGCTGGGTCGCTTGCGTTGTTATTATTGTTGCCACTGGAGCACGCTGCCAGCAGTAGCACGAGCACGAGGCCGCCCACCGGGCGCAGGGAAAAGGGAAGTCCAATGGACAAGGTCCGGGTCGCTCTCATTGCTGTCGTGCCTCTGGTTATGTTTTCAGGTTGCCTGCACTTTGAGCACGCACTCTAGCAAGTGTGCCGTCCGAATCCAACCGGAAACGCTGCGCGCGCCGTGGTCGCGACAGGCCCAAACACCCTGGGAATGGATCAATCAGCTATACCACACCCGATTTATCCGCCATTCCCCGCTGCCGGCGAGCGGCGAAAACGGCAAAATCGGCCTCCTCATGTGACCCCTTCTGTCATTGAAATACCAACACTGTCCAGTACACTGGGCCGCTGATTACCATCCCGGGGGGCGCGTCTATCACGCCACCCAACACCAGAGGATAGACCATGCGTGAAGCCGTTATCGTAGAAGCAGTCAGGACACCCATCGCCCGCGGCAAACCGGGCGTCGGCGATTTATGTGATTTCCACGCCACGCAGCTACTGGCCCTGTCGCTGAATGAAATCGTCAAACGCTCCGGGCTCGACTACGGCGATGTGGACTACCTGGCCGGCGGCTGCGTTACCCAGGCCGGCGAGCAGGCCGGGAATATCACCCGCAATGCCTGGCTGACCCTGGGCAAGGACTACACTGCCGGCGGCACCACGCTGGACAACCAGTGCGGTTCCGCCCAGACCGCGAACCACATGATCTCCTCCATGGTGAGCACCGGGTCGGTGAACATCGGCATCGCGTGTGGCGTGGAGTCCATGAGCCGTGTCGGCCTCGGTGCCAACGTCTACAACGGCCCGGGCTACTTCATCCCGGACAATTGGCCCTGGGATTCCAGCCCGGACCAGTTCACCAGCGCCCAGCGCATCGCCAAAAAGCGCGGTATCACCCGGGAAATGGCTGACCAGCTGGCCTACAACTCGCAGTTGCGCGCCAAGCAGGCATGGGCGGAGGGACGTTTCGAGCGCGAGGTGTTCAGCGTGGAGGCACCCATCATGGGTGAGGATGGCAAGCCTACCGGGCAAACCCGCACGGTCAATCGCGACCAGGGCCTGCGCGACACCACGCTGGAAGCGCTCGCCCAGCTCAAGCCGGTGATGGAAGACACCATTCACACAGCGGGCAATTCCTCCCAGATTTCCGATGGTTCCGCCGCGGTGCTGTGGATGACCGCCGATGAAGCCCGGGCCCGCGGCCTCAAACCCCGCGCACGTATACTGGCCGATTGCGTGGTCGGTACCGACCCCTACTACCTGCTGGACGGCCCGGTGGATGCTACCGCCGCGCTGTTCAGGAAAACGGGCATGACCATGAAGGACATTGACCTCGTGGAGATCAATGAGGCCTTCGCAGCGGTCGTGCTGTCATGGCAACAGGTTTACGACGTGGACATGGACAAGGTGAATGTGAACGGTGGCGCTATCGCCCTCGGACACCCGGTGGGCTCCACCGGTGCACGCCTGATCACCACGGCGCTGCATGAACTGGAGCGATCCGGCAAGACCACCGCTCTCATCACCATGTGCTGCGGTTCATCCGTCGGCACCGGCACCATTATCGAACGCATCTGATCGACTGGATCCGCCAGCCGGCGGGTCCGTCTCTATTCCAGCACAAGGAGCATTTTCATGGGAGACCTGACAGGTAAAGTCGCCATCATCACTGGCGCCGGCCGCGGCCTCGGACGCGAGGAGGCGATCCAGCTGGCGCGCCAGGGTGCACGCGTCGTCATTAATGACATAGACCGGCCAGAGGCGGCCGCCGCCGCGCACGCCACGGTCGAGGACATCAAGCATTTTGGCGGCGAAGCGATGGCTGTACTGGGCGACTGTGCCGACAGCACGGATGCCGAAAACCTGATGCAATCGACACTGAAGGCCTATGGGGACCTCAATATCATGGTCAACAACGCGGGCTTCTGCCGCGACAAGACGATCTTCGGCATGAGCGACGACGAATTCGACTCGGTGGTGCGCGTGCATCTGCGCGGACACTTCGTGAACATGCGCAACGCGACCGCTTACTGGCGCGACAAGGCCAAGGCAGGCGCAACGGTGTACGGCCGCCTGATCAGCACGTCTTCGGAAGCGGCAATTTACGGCTCCGCCGGCCAGCCGAACTACGCAGCCGCCAAGGCGGGCATCATCGCCATGGCCATGGGCGCGGCGCAACTGTTGACCAAGTACGGGATAACCAGCAACGTCATCATGCCCCGCGCACTGACCGATATGACGGCCGGCGGCCAGACCGCGGAGATGTTCCAGGCCCCCGCGGACGGTAGTTTCCATGCGTTCGACCCCGCCAACGTGGCACCACTGGTAGGTTACCTCAGCTCCCCGGAAGCGGCGCGGATCTCCGGCGAGGTGCTGGTGGTGTGGGGCAATTCCGTGCAGATACTGCATCGCCCCACGCTCAGTGACGCCTACCTGAATCCCAGAGGTGCACAGAAATGGGCGCTGGAGGACCTGCACACGTCCCTGGCCGCACACTACGACGAAAATTACGTTACCGTTTGGGGTGGCTATTCCGTCCCGCCCGTCTAGGCGCGAGTTGACCCGCACGGCGGCCGCGGGGACGCTGTGTGCGGGAAATCCGCAACATTGACCCCCTCGGGAACCGCGCCAGCACAAACTTCAGGGAGCGACACAGGCATGTCCAGCAGTGAACACGTAACCTCGCCGCCGGCATTCAACACCCTGGTCGGAGAACGCACCGGGCCCTACTGCAGCTTCAACCCGGTGAGTCGCGTGCAGGTCTGGCAGTGGTGTTCCGCCATGGGTGATCACAACCCCCTCTATCTGGACGAGGCCTGGCGCAAGCGGGCCGGGTTTGACCGTGTGGTCGCACCGCCGGCGATGATGCAGATGTGGACGATGCGCGACATCAACTGCGAGTATGCGCCCGGCACGGTCGTTCCCCTGGCCCCCCGGGTCTTTGACGTCCTTGGCGAGCGTGGCTTTGGGGCCATCGTCGCCGTGAGTTATGACATCAACTTTCAGCGCCTGTTACTGGAGGGCGACCGCGCGCATCACTACTCGACAATCACCTCGATCAGCCCACTCAAGCAAACGGTGCTGGGCCAGGGTTACTTCGTCGTTGAGCGGGCGGAATACCTGGACCAGGAGGAGTCCCCGTTCGCGGAGGCGTTGATTACGTATTTTGTCTACCAGCCGGAGTCCGCACAGGGTACCGTCACGGCATCGGAACCACGGTCTCCCTCGGCCGCCCCGGCCATGGCTCCGGCCGAATCGCACTGGCGCCCGGATTTTACCGACGTCGACTACGCATCATTGCACGAGGGACAGGCGCTCCCGGAACTGGTTATTCCGATCACCCACAAGCTGATCGTCGGCGGCGCACTGGCCACCCAGGATTTTATGGACGTACACCACAACGCTCCCGCGGCCCGCGCCGCGGGTATGCCCGACATCTTCATGAATATTCTCACTACCAGCGGGTTGTGCGCGCGCTACCTGAGCGACTGGGCTGGCCCGGGTAGTCGTCTGCGGCACATCCGGTTCAAATTGATGGCACCCAACTTACCCGGCGACACCATGGTAATGCAGGGCCATGTAGCGCAACTCGAGCGGGACAAGGAACCCCGCGCAACCGTGGAATTTGCCGGGAGGAACAGCCGGGGTTTCCATGTCACCGGTTCGGCGACGCTGGCGCTGATGGGATAGGGACGCCCTGTGTTCCGCCGCGATAACCCGGCGCCGCCTACAGGTCGAGCACGTTCGACCTGACCATCACCCCACCATCCACCACCAGGTCGTGCCCGGTAATGAAGGAAGCGCGGTCCGAACACAGGTAGACCACGGCATCCGCGATTTCCTGCGGCTCCGCCAGGCGCCCCATCGCATGGGCGTTGAGTACCCGCTCGCGCATCTCGGGCATTTTTTTCATGTAGAACGCCATGCCGCCGGAGTTGATTCCCCCGGGACACACCGTGTTCACACGAATACCGCGCCGGGCGTATTCCACCGCCACACTTTTGCTGAGATTGATCACACCGCCCTTGGCGGCGGCGTAGGCCGACTGGAAAACCTCCCCGCGCAGCCCCGACACCGACGCGATGTTCACGATCGCTCCGCCGCCGGAAGACTCAATCAGTGGTAACTGGTATTTCATACACAGCCAGACGCCGCGCAATGTCACGCCCATGCAGCGATCCCATTCGTCCTCGGTGAGCTCCGTCACCGGCTTGCTGGGCACGCCCAGTGCCGCGTTGTTGGAAACCATGTGCAGGCCGCCGTAGGCTTTGCGGGTCTGCTCGATCACCCTTTGCACATCGGCCGCCCGGGCCATGTCCGCCGCAACGAACAGTCCGGTCCCGCCCTGTGCCTCGAGCTGCGCCAGTGTTTCCCGACCGCCTTCCTCGTTCACATCGGCGATTACCACCTTTGCCCCCTCCCGGGCGAACGCCAGTACCGTCGCGCGACCGGTGCCGGCGCCGCCACCCATGACCAGCGCTATTTTATTTTTCATGTTGCCACCATGCTGTACGCGGTTTTTGTAAAAGAGTCGTTCGTTGCGAGCCGCCACTGTCCGTAGCGAGCTGTTCGCTCAGAGGGCGCATTCGCGCTGCCGACGATCTACCGCTACAACACTCAACCGCCCACTGCACTCCACACCTAACGAAAAGAGGCTAAAAAACCCGGTAGCGCCTTTGCACATGCCGCTGCCGAACGCTGATCTGCTGTCGCCGCTCCGCGGGACTCACACTACCCGTCCCCGCTGGCAGGTGTTCCCTGATGGCGCTGAACCGGACTTTCCTTGCCGAAATCGCAGGCCAGTCTTTGGGGTCAGGTGTCTGACTGTAGGTCCAGCGCGGCGTGAGAAAACCTTCCCGGTGTCCGGCGGTGTCCACCCAATTTGGCACACCCGGATCGCGGTGAGCGAGCACGATGCGAATGACGCCATCCGGGTCGACGGTCATCTGGTGGCCGTTGAGGCTGCCAATCCGGTTGGCGTAATCAATGGATTCACCCCACAGATTGGCCACCTGAAAACCCACATAGCGCGGCGCTAGCTGAATACGCATCTCTATAATCAGTGCCTCTTCGGGCTCCAGTTCAAACACCCCGCCCGCGTAAAGATTCGTGCTCTGACCGCCCCCAGTGGCACCGGACGCGGCATTGATCGTATTGAAACTGTTCCGGGGAAACGCCACACCCGGCATACTTCCCTCGCGCTCGCCATACGTTCCCATCAGGATGGTCCAGAAGGCATTCCAGAAGTGCATCTGGTTGCGTACGATTGCGCCGCAGCGTCGCAAGTCAGACGCCGCACTGTCTGCGGTGTACAGCGGCGGATGACAGCCCTCTGCCCCGAGCTGGGTGATTTCCAGGTGGATCGCCTGCTCATGCTCCCAGTCATTGAACAACTGCCGACCGCTGAGGTAGTTGGCGTAACGTGCCTCTTGCTCGTTGGCGGACTGCGTCCCCCTGGGAGCCTTCAGGGTGGGGATGAAGTTTCCGCTGTAGCCCTCCGGTCGGTTCGGCGCCAGGAGAATCTCGAAGCTGCCATCATCGTTCACCGCAATTACCGAGGAATCCAGGCGACCAGTCTGTAATTTCACGCCCGGGCGCAGTTCCATCAGAGACCCGCTGTCGCCCGGTAGTTCGCCGCTGGTGGCCTCAAATATCATGTAGTGCGGCGCCTTCATCCCCGACGCGGTGGAAACGTCCCCGCGCCAGTGACGGGTATCTCCCGCCACACCCCGCACGCGATAGCTCTGACGGCCGTCGATTGCAGTATAAAAATATATTGCGTCGGCATTGTCGATCGTGCTGCGGGTGATAATCGACAGCGCGTTGCGAAAGTGCGGTCGCACCGGGTCCTCGTGGAAGGCCCGCTCGACGGCACTGTGTACGTAACCCATCAGGTAGCGGTAGCCCTCGGCCAGGTTGCGCTCGCTTCCCGGCGGGGGCATCAACGCGGGCTGGTCGATCGCGTCACGGGCTTCCTGCAGTGACTGTATCAGGTCGTCCCAGGCGGCGTGCAATTCCGCTCTTGCTTCCGGTGATTCTGTGGTCATGGGTTACCTCGTGGCAGCTGTCAGTGTGTTGGAAAGCACCCGCTTGTGGGGTAGCGGTAAATGAGCTGACCCGGCGCTGTGCGTCCGGATGACCAAGCGAACTCCGCTTCGACACAAGTCAATTCACGCGGTCGCATCTAGATCGGCCGGGATAAAGGCATCACCGAGCACCGTGCACCCGTCCAGGCTCTTCACCGGCAGGCCCAGCGAATGCAGCAACCGGCGACTGTAGGTAACCTGTCCGACATGACGACCGCTGCACAGCGCCAACGCGGCTTCCGCCATCACCTCCACCGGCTCCGCCATATCCGGATTGCGCCTGGCGATATCGCGCACATAATCGGCACCGGACGTCAGCACGATGTTCTCCGGTGCGAGCGTGTTGATGCAGATGCCCTCGCTGGCCACCTCATGGGCGAGACCCTGCGTATAGCGATCAAGCGCGGCCTTGGTGGCCCCGTAGGCGCAGATAACATGGGCGGCCACCGGTGAATCGCGATAGGGCACCACCGGTTGCAGCGCGCTACTGCTGCTGATATTGAGTATCCAGCCGCATCCGCGTTCACGCATGGCCGGTAGCGCCTGTTGGGCGAGGTCAATCGGGGCATTGAGATTGATGTCAAACATCCACGTGCGATCACGGGTGGTGGTCTCGCTGGGCAGGCACATCCGGGACCCGGCGGCGTTGTTGACAATGATATCCACCGGGCCAAACAGTGCGCTCGCCTGTTGCACGAGGTCCGCTCGGGCATCTGCATTGCCGAGGTCACAGGCAATACCGGCCGCTCTGCCACCTTCAGCCTGAATGAGTTGCACCGCTTCTTCCAACGTTCCCTTGAGCTTCCCATGGGCTCCCCAACGGGAAGCACAGACAACTACCGCCGCCCCCTCCGCAGCGAAACGCCGTGCAATCGCCAGTCCGATTCCCCTGCTGGCGCCTGTTACCAGGGCCGTCTTGCCGGCAAGTACTCCCACAATTTACCCCCAACTACTGCCACTGGTTGGCTGCCGCGTCGCTGCGCGGGGCCAATGATAGATATCGTAGAAATCAAGCAACTGAGACTCAATGCGCTCCGGGGACAGGTCATAGTCATCAATACTGTACTGGAATTCCGTCCTGTGGGCCTTTTCCCGCTCTTCCTGACTACTTAAAAACCGGTCGAAGCTGTCGCACAACGGCAGACCGATGGCCGTATAGATCTTGTGCACGGTTGCGCGCGGTTCCGTCGTCAACCCCCGATAGTCGACCACCACCCGGGGTGTGGCGGGATGACGGGACAACACGTCGGCGGGATGACGAAAACTCTCGAAAGAGACTTCGGTCAAAAGTTCCAGAGAGTGTGCGTAATCCGCCCGTTTCCAGCCCTTCGAGCGCCAGGTCACCTCGACCAGCTTGAGCACGCTGGGAATACACTGGGCGGGGTCACGCATCATGACGACGATGCGGGCACCGGGAAAGGTTTCAATCAGCGCTTCCACCCAGCCACTCATCACCGGGTTCTTGCTCAGGTGAGTCTTTCGGCCGCCGTTGAGCAGTAGCTGACGCTTCACGCACTCGCGGTAGTGGTGCAACCAGCGCCGACGTTTTTTGGCCGGCATCTGATCAACATGGAATACATCGATGACATCCATCATCGGAATATCCATGGACCACTGTTGCGTGACAAACGCGCTGCGCATCACGAACTGGTCCTCTTCCGAGTTCCAAAGGCTCATGTCGTGCATGTGCCGATAGGCGCCGAATGTTCTATCGTCCCAGGCAACGAGGCGCTTGTTCATTGCGCTGCCCAGCAACCGTTTGTCGAGGTAGCCGATGGCGCGGATGATTTTCTTTTCCAGGAGCGAGGGGAAAAACATTTCCCAGTAAAGGAAGTAGCTGAACGTATCCGCATCAGCGGCCAACAATCGGTGAGCCAGCGTCGTACCACTGCGCGCGTGACCGATGATGAAGACTGGCCGCTCGACGGTTTGTCGCCACAGCCCGGGAAAGACAATGTAGTCCAGTGTAAAAAAAAGTGCGTGAAACAGGTATTCCAGTGGCACCAGCAACAACAACCGCAGCAGGGTGCGATTGCGGCCTCCCCAGTGGCGCAATGACCAGACATGGCGCAGCACACGCCAGTAGTACTGCCCGTCAAAATACACGCGGTCGGACCCTTGGCACGCAGCCGGACGTCATTTCACCGGTGTCAGCAACACGGGCATTTCCTTGAATCCGTGAATACTGTTGGAGCGGATAAATACGGGTTCGGCGCGGGATTCGATGTGCGCAAAATGGCGAAAAAACTCTTCAAAGAAAACCCTGGCCTCCATGCGTGCAAGGTTGGCACCCAGGCACAGGTGTATACCGTGTCCAAAGGCGAGATGTGGATTCGGAGTGCGGCTTATGTCGAAAGTCATTGGATCGGCAAACACCTCCTCATCGAAATTCGCGGAGCTGTAAAGCATAACCACCCGGTCCCCCTCCTTGATTGCCTGCCCGCGAATTTCGGTGTCGCAGGTGGCGGTGCGCCGGAAATAGTGCAGCGGACAGGTCCAGCGCAACATTTCCTCGATCGCCAGGGGCAATTGCTCCTGGTTGGAACGAAGTTGCCTGTACAGGTCGGGGCGCTTGAGCAATTCGTGCATGCCGCTGCTGATCAAGCCGCGTGTTGTTTCATTCCCGGCTACCGTCAGCTGTATGAACAGGGAGGCAAATTCCATTTCGGACACCTGGTGCCCGTCCACCTCCTGGTTGATGAGCAGGGAAATGAGGTCATCGCCCCCCCGGTCCTTGCGCTCGCAGGCCAGCTGGAACCGTAGGTGCCCATCTCGACGCTGGCCTGGTTGATCTGCCTGCGTACCGCCGAGATCGGGGTCGGAGCCGGAGGTTTGCAGGTCGGACCAGTGGCGGATCGTGGCCTACTACGTCACGCGGGATTTCCAGCATGGAGCAGATCACCGCGGTCGGCAGGTCCCCCGCCAGGCTCTCCACGAAGGATTCTCCTGCGGGGCGCTGATCTGCCATCACCTCACGGGCGATCTCCGCACGCGCGGCTCCAGCTCCGCCAGCATCCTGGACGTAAACCGGGTTATGACGGCCTGGCGCAGCGGCCCATGCTTGGGCGGGTCCATTCCCAAGCAACTGATGGCGCGCCATTTCGAGGATATCCGCGGGCAGGTCATCGACTTCATGACGGCTGGCCTCGGCAGAAAATGTCCTGAAGTCCCGCGACACCGCCACCACGTTGGCATGCTTGCTGAGTACCCAGTAGCCGTATTCTGAGGGATGCTCCTGCCAGTACACGGCGCATGTTGCCGCAGCCAGGCAAACTGCCCGTGCGGGATGCCGTTGGTGTAGTTATCGGGATTATAGACGTCGATCTGCATTCCCTAGTCCACCAGCACGTTGGGCCGGGGCAGGCCGAGTTCGGCGCATACCGCGAGGTAGAATTCCAGGTCGCTGTGTCGTCGACTACCATGGTGATATTGCCCTGTGCGTCCAGGCTGATATTGGAGCCATACATCTGGAACCACACCTGAGTATCGTCCTCGATGCATTGCAACGTATGCACGGAGCCGGCCGGCTCATACAAAAAAGAACCCGCGCGATTGACGTAGTCATACTCCTTGTACTTCCAGGCGCCGGAGCGGGTGTAACCTCAGACTCGGGCCGGTGTGCTTGTGGGTCTCGACCTCGTAGCCCGCCTGGAAAATATTTTCCACTATCCACAGCCCTTCCTTGGGCTTTACCGCAGGACCCGCAATTTGCTGCCGTCGCCGATATCGATATAGGGCAGGTCATCCTGACCCAGGTGGACTGCTTCTGGTGCTGTCATTGACATTCTCCTGTGTGCATCGTGGCTCCAAGTGTAACTGTGACAGGGGTCGTCGCCACCCCGGTGGCCGGTGGTCCCCGAATTTTTTACGCTCAGGATAACTTCACGCCACCCGCAGCGATGATTTATCAACCCCCGACTGCAACTGGCGCACCACCCTCTGACACCCGTTGGTCATCAGCGGGATTTTCCGGCATGGGAAACGTGATGCGTCGCGTCAGTCCCTGGTAGCGGTCCCTGAGAACGGCAATCACGTCGAAGGTACCCCGGGGAACGAAAGGCTCCAGCACTTCGTCACTCAGGATGCGGGACATGTCGGCCCAATTGCCCTGGCGGGTCATATCCAGCAGCTGCTGGCCCTGTCCTGCCAGCCGAACAGTTCAAGGCTCGGCCAATAGGCTGGCGTAGAAAAGGTGAACCCGAGGAGATTGCGCCAGCCCCACGAGGCTGCGACTTCCGCCTCGTCTTTTCCGGTCGCGGTCAGCCCCAGGACCAGTTTGAAGGACCCGGGCCCGCCCGCTGCTGGCGAAACCTTCCGCAGGCGCGGCAGGCAAACCTCGCGAATATAGCGGCGGCGTATTGGTGGGTGGGTAATCATGCCATCGGCGATCCGCCCGACCATCCTGGTCATGGCGGGACCCACCGCACCACACAGTACAGGGATATCGGGGTGTTCAATCGGGCCGGGATTAAAAACGGCTGGAGCTGGGCCGGGTGTAATGCTGTCCTTCAAAATTCAGCCTCTCCCCGCTCTGGAAGCTGTGGAAAATCGCCTTCAGGGCCTGCACGTATTCGCGCAACTGGGGCACGGGGGAATCCCAGCGTGCCGAGTAGCGTTTCTCGATGTTGGGTTTTATCTGCGTACCCAGGCCCACTTCAAAGCGTCCGCCGGACATTGCCTGTAAATCCCACGCCGCAATGGCTGTGATCATGGGGCTGCGGGGGAATGCCACCAACACCGCGGTGCCGACAATCAGTGTCGTCGTGGCATTGAGCGCGAGGGCGGCGAGCAACAGTCCGTCGTGAACAGCGTCAGGCACCTGCAGGCCGTCAAATCCCATTGCCTGCGCGCGCGCAGCATGGTTCCCTATCTCACCCGGGCCCATGCTCTCCGGCGTCGAGGCAAATACCTGGAACACGACTTGACCCCCTGGAAATTAGAAAGCTAAACTGATTATAAGACTAACTGATAATGTGCAAATTGCAATGCCCAGGGCGACCCAAGCGCGGCAGGAACTCGGCCAGACACTCATGTTGATGGCCAGGGACTTTCAACAGCGGCTCGACAGGGATCTTGAACTCAGGGGAGTACCCGGAATCGGCTCGCGCCATCGGGCCGTTTTTCTGTTCCTTGGTCGCTACGGCGCCAGCCGGGCGGTCGACCTGGCGGAGGCCGCGGGGATTCGACCCCAGTCGATGATGAAAATCGTGCACGAACTGGAATCGATGGGGCTGGTGGAACGGCGCGAGGACCCTTCTGACTCGCGCGCCAAACTGATCGATTTTACCGCCCGTGGCAGGAAACTGATCGCCGAACTCGCCCAGTCTACAGAAACCGTGTGGCAGCAATACGCCGACATCATCGGCGAGAACTCACTGGATCAAACCGTCAACCGCCTCAACGCCTTGCTGGAACACTGAAGTATGGACACAGTACTGCTGGAAAAACACGAGGGCTATGCCGTTGTTACCCTGAATCGGCCGCAGGCGATGAATGCGCTGTCGCGGGAACTGCGCAGGGACTTCGTTGCCACGTTCACCGACTGTACCGAGGATCCGACGATACGGGTAATCATACTTACCGGTGCCGGCAAGGCCTTCTGCGCCGGTTTCGATCTGAAGGAACTGGGCTCCCGGGCGAGCGACAGCGCCGCCGTTGAAGCCGACAACGTAGTCGCGCGGGCCATGGAAGCATTTGACGGCCCGATCATCGGTGCGATCAACGGGCACTGTATCACCGGCGGTTTCGAGATGGCGCTGGCCTGTGACATCCTGATCGCCTCCGAGAATGCCCGCTTCGCCGATACCCACGCCCGTGTCGGCATGCTGCCGGGCTGGGGCCTGAGCCAAAAACTGCCGCGGATGATCGGCCTGTCGCGGGCCCGCGAAATCGCCTTCACCGGCGCGCCGATCTTCGCGCAGCAGGCCTACGAATGGGGCCTGGTGAACCACGTGGTACCGGCTGAGGAACTGTTGCCGAGAGCCATCAAGCTGGCCCGGGATATGTGCGCCTGTGTACCCCAGGTCCTCCAGCAATACCGGACGCTGATAAACCACGGTTACTCCATGCCGCTGAGCGACGCGCTAGAATGGGAAGAGGCGCGCGCCATCTGGTGGGCTAAACAGGCCACCGGCGCGGCTATTGAAGCACGTCGCCTGGACGTGCTGGAAAAGGGCAGGACTGAAAAGGACTGAACTCACGGATGGGTCAGGGAAAAGTTTCCCTGTTGACGACCGGGGACATGCCGCCGTCGAGCGCGAAAGCCTGTTACAGCCATTGTTACCGTCATTTAGACAATCTGGCTTCCTTTTTCGGTTGCAGTGCACCGTTACTTGCATGCAGGCGGCGCACTATACTCGCTGCGGTGTGCAATCCAGCGCCAGAAAGGCTTATTGCACCGAAAGCCAGGGCCAGCGGCCACCCCAGGCCCTGGCCAGCGACCTTACAATGCCCCGGCGACCAGTCCGTCACCAGCGTTGGCATTTTATGTTTATCCTATTGTTTTAAAAGAGTTTTTATGTGATTTGAGGGCAGAAAGACAGGGCGAACCAACCGCGTAAGCAGGGCGCAGATGGGCTACAGATCCCATTGCAAGCCGGCAACGGGAAGAAAGAAGTAACCGGGCTTTACAAAAACAAGTAAATAGTTCACATTACCGCGGGCCAATTTGTTACCTTGTCGCCACCGGCCGCATGCGTAACATACGCCTTATCCCCACGTTCAAGAAGGGGGGAGCCCTTAAGTTTATGAGACCCCGTAAGGAGAACACAATGTTCAAGAAAACCGCATTAGTAGCAGGCATTGGCCTGGCACTTTCAGTAACTGCCCAAGCCGACTACCGGTGGGAAGTGGGTGGCGACTATACTTATGGCCAGATTAATGCCGATGTACGCAACAATTCTGTGGTCGGCAACAAGTCCGAGGATATCGATGAGAACAAAGGCCGCCTGTTCGGCACGTACTACCTGGAAAATGTTGACACCAGCAAGGGGCCCCTCAATGAGGCTGCGTTCCTCGATCACGCTTCCAACATTACGGTCTTTGGCACCGACGGCGAAGTAGACCTGAGCTCTCTTGACCGTAACCTGAATGACCAGGACGGCCAAACTTACGGCATCAACAGCCGCTACGTTGCAGAAGGCCCGGGCTGGAAACTGTCAGGCTGGCTGTTTGACCTTGGCTACGAATACCGCGAGCCGGGCGACCGCAACATCAACGTGTATGACGTAGGCATTGGTAAATACCTCACTCCGAACACCACGTTGGTCGTGACCTATGAGTCAATCAATGTTAACAATGGTGGCGACACTGACGGTTATGACGTGTCTCTTGATCACTTTTTTGCCTTCTCCCATGGCGGCTTGAAAGTCAACGCGTCTGGCGGCAAGGTCGTTGTAAGCAATGCCGATGACATCGACGTTTATTCAGTTGGTGGCACCTGGTACCTGAACAACAACCTGGGCTTTGGTGCATCTTACGAGAACACTTCACAGAACGGCTATGAAGTGGACGGCTATGCAGTGAATGCCAACTGGTTTATCACTGAAGCGTTTGCGATGGATCTGGCCTATGGCCAAACCAACTATGACGACATCAAGTTTGACGCGGCTGTTGGTGGCGGCAAACTCGAACTGTCCCGGGATGCTGTAACTCTCGGCGCCAAGTACCGCTTCTAAGTAACACCTGAAGTAGTTCAAAATAAGGGCGGGCACCTGTGGTGTCCGCCTTTTTTTTCGCACGGTTTTCGCATACCCTCACCCAAATCCTGTAAGAACATGATCTGACATGCTAGATGCCCTCCTCCTCCTGGCTGGACTCGTTTTGCTGATAATTGCGGCGGATTTCCTGGTCAGGGGCGCGGCTTCACTGGCGTCCCGGTTCGGCGTCTCCGCGCTGATGATCGGCCTTACCGTGGTCTCGTTCGGTACCTCCATGCCCGAAATGGTTGTCAGCGTGACTTCCGGATTGAGGGCAAGGCCGACCTGTCGATTGCGAATGTCCTCGGTAGCAATATTTTCAACGTGCTGGTGGTCCTGGGGGTGGCGGCCATAATTCGCCCACTACCCGTGCGCAACTCGACCGTGGTTTCCGAGATCCCCTTTTCGCTCAGCGCGGCGATTTTGCTGGGCTTCCTGGCCAATGCCACTCTCTTCAGCACCAAGCCGGAGCTGAGCATCAGCTCGCTGGATGGCGGCTTCCTGCTACTGTTTTTCATGCTCTTTATGCTCTACATCTATTCGATTTCACGCGACCACGGTGCCTATGATTCGCCGCCGCCGCCGAATCGATCGATTCCTCTGTCAATCATCTATATTTTGGGTGGGGTGACGGGCCTGTTCCTGGGCGGCCAGTGGGTCGTTGATGGCGCCGTGGGGCTGGCCCAGCGCTGGGGCGTGGGGGACGCACTGATCGGGCTGACGATCGTCGCTGTAGGCACCTCGTTGCCCGAGTTAGTGGCGTCCGCCGTCGCCGCCTGGCGCAAGGAAACTGATATCGCCGTGGGCAACGTGGTGGGCTCCAATATCTTTAACCTGCTGTGGATACTGGGCGTGACCGCGAGCATCAAGGAATTGCCATTTGATGCGATCAGCAACGTCGACATCGTCATGGTGATTGCGTCGACGATGTTGATCCTGTTGGCCATAGTGGCAAGTCGTATTGCCACTATAACGCGCGGCTGGGGCGTCGTTTTCGTCATGACTTACATCGCCTACCTGGCATACGTAGTGCAACGTGGCTAGATGCAGTGCGGTTCCGCTTCGGTATATGCTGACCAGGTGCCCCACATTCCGCCTCATTATCCTTGAAACATCCCCTTCAACACGGAGAGAACTGCATGCTGTCTTCAATGGACGACTACCCCCTCCATCAAATCTCTGACGTTATCCGCCATGTGGCGACCAGCGACAGGAATTTTTACGACCGGTACTATTTCAACCTGCACAATTGCAGCGAGGAGATTTTTGTTGTCTTTGGCCTGGGCCAGTATCCCACGCTGGGGGTGCAGGACGCTTTTCTGTTAGTGCGCCATGGTGACAGTCACAAGGTGATCAGGGGGTCGCGCACACTGGGCGACAGAGCGGACATTACCGTGGGTCCGATGCGTATCGAAGTACTGCAGGGATTGCAGAAGCTCCGGTTGGTGGTTGAGCCCAACGAACACGCTATCGAGCTCGATGTGACCTGGGAGGGCGAGCACTACCCCTTTCTGGAACCGCGCCACTATATTCGCAAGCAGGGTCGGGTCCTGTTTGATACCATGCGCTTCGCCCAAATGGGCAGATGGCGAGGTCGCCTGACATCCGGTGGCAAGACCTGGGAAGTGGAACCGAAAAACTGGATCGGCAGTCGCGATCGCTCCTGGGGCATTCGACCGGTTGGCGAGTCGGAGCCTGCGGGAATCCATGCGGGAACACCCTCCATGGAAGGGATGTGGAATTATTTCCCCGCGTTATTCGACGATTTCGCCCTGCTTTACATCATGAACGAAAACAATGATGGCAGCCGCACCACGGAAGAGGCGGTCAGGATATGGAAAGACCCTGCCAGGGAGCTCGAATGGCTGGGAAGACCCGAACATGATCATGCGTTCGAACACGCAGTACCATTCAAGGCGCGTATTCGCCAGGGGGTGGTGCGCTTTCCCGACGCCCCCGGCGGGCCACTGGAATTACGGGGTACCCCGCTGCTGCAGACCTATCTGACCGCCGGAACCGGATACGGACTCGAGCCGGACTGGCGCCACGGCATGTACCAGGGCGAGCTGGTGGTCCAGGGTCTGGACTGGGATGCGATCAAGGACGATGACAAAATGTTCGGCCTGGTGGAAACCCCGGCTCGCTTTCAGCTGGGCGACGATATCGGCTACGGCATGATGGAATTCGGTTTCTGGAGCCAATTCGATAAGTATATGTAGATACCGACACGCATTTTCAGGGGGCGACTATGGCACGACTTAACGGCAAGGTGGCGATTGTAACGGGCGGCGCGCGGGGCATGGGTGAAGCAACTGTTCGCCTGCTCGTCGAGGAGGGAGCGCGCGTATTGATAGGGGATGTACTGGACGCCCCGGGCCAGGCCCTCGCAGAAGAACTCGGCGACAGCGCGCAGTATTTGCACCTGGACGTCAGCCAGAAGCGGGATTGGGAAGCCGCGGTAACGGTGGCAGGAAAACTCGGGGCGCTGTCCGTGCTGGTGAACAACGCGGCAATTATCTTTCAGAAGACGATTGTGGATACCACCGAAGAGGACTTTCTGAAGATTTTCAGCGTCAACCAGCTCGGTGTCTTTCTCGGGATGCAGTCCGTGTTCCCGAGCCTGAAGGCCAACGGCGGTGGCTCCATTATCAACGTCTCATCGATCGACGGACTGCAGTCCAAGAATTCCCTGGTTGCCTATTCCTCGACCAAGTGGGCGGTGCGTGGCATGACCAAGGCGGCAGCGATGGAAATGGGGCAGTTCAATATCCGGGTGAACAGCGTTCATCCCGGCGGCATCTATACCGCGATGCACGGCTCAGCGCACATGTCCCTCGAGGACGCCAACAAGTTCTACCAGCACCACGCAATTCCCCGAGTAGGCCTTCCCAGGGAAGTCGCCGCGTTGACGGCCTTTCTGGCATCGGACGAGGCGACCTACAGCACCGGTGCGGAGTTTATCGCCGATGGTGGCTGGAGCGCGGGTCTGGTCAACGACTCCCTGCCACAACTCTAGGCGGGCATTCGCATGTTACAGACCCGTTCCCGGCGGTGACGGTGTAAACCACGGGTCCTTGTCCGCAAAGTGCTCCACGCGACGGATTTTCCGATAGGCCTGCAGTAATCCCTCGACCTGCCTGGGCAGGCTGCCGGGTCCCAGCCATTCGCCGCGCACACCAACTCCCCGTAGCCGGCCATGTGCACGTAGGTCAGCAACCTTGCGGGGCCGATGGCCAGCGTCTCGTCCGCGCTCTGCTCAGCTGCCACCACCAGCGTGGACCAGACCTTGCATGCGTCGCGATCACGACCCGCCTCATGGGCCGCGGTGCGCACGATTTCCGCTGCTTTTGCCACGGCTTCATTGGTCAGGAACGGGTGCAGGAGTACCCCGTCGTAGTATCGTCCGGCCAACGCCAGGGCCCTGGGACCCATCGCCCCCAGCAACATGGGCGGCGGGTGCCTCAGCGCCACACAGCACTTCCACATTTTTGAAGTCGTAGCGCTCCGCAGGCCAGATGGACCCAATACCCAGGCACTCGGCCAGCGGGACTTCCTCGAGGAGCCGCTGGGGATCATTGACTCTACCGGGTAATGTGTAAATCCCGAGTTCCGGAAATTCCTGTCCCATAAACGATCTCTCCGTAACTAGTGGCGCATTGTGTGTCAGTCGGACTCGCAACTCGCATACTGCCGGGACCGTGGCACTGTGTCATCAACTTATGTCGACGGAGTGGTCCGGGCGAAGCTTGCGTCACGCAGCGTAAGATCCTATTGTTATTGCGCTGTCGAATCATCCCATCATCAGGATAAGAGGTCCAAATGTTCCAGGGCATTACCTTTGATTATGCCGGCGCGACCACCCTCGTCACTGGCGGCACCAGCGGCATTGGCCTGGCCTGTGCACAAGCTTACCGTGCAGCGGGCGCCAAAGTGATCGTCACGGGCCGGCGGGCGAGGGCCTCTGACTATGATGCCGATTTGCAGGGCATAACCTACAGGCAACTGGACGTTGCGCGCAGGGATGACCTGTATGCGCTGGCAGGTTCTCTCACCAAACTGGACATTCTGGTAAACAACGCAGGTGGCTCGCAGGGGAATGAATGGGAAGCGGATGCGTTCGATGAATCCGTCAGCGTCAACCTCGCCAGCGTTTTCCACCTGAGCCTTGCCTGTAAGGAGCTGTTGGCTGCCAGTTCATTCCCCGGGGCGCAAGCGTCGTCGGAATCGCCTCCATGACATCCTATTTCGGTTTTGCATGGACTCCAGGCTGCTTTGTGCGGCAAAAGCCGGTCTGGTACAACTGATGAAGACGACTCGGCATGAGTTGGGGTGAATTGGGTATCCGCGCAAACGCAGTCGCCGCGGGACTCACGCGCTCCAGGCTCACGTCACCCGTGCTGGACAACATGCCTGACATGGTGGATGAAACCCTCAGGCGGCAGGGCCTGAAACGTACCGGCGAACCGCTCGATATCGCTGCCGCCGTGTTGTTTCTCTCCTCCCCCGCCGCTGCCTGGATCACCGGTCAGACCCTGCCGGTGGACGGCGGGTTTACAACCGGGATGAACTGAGTCGGCAGGGGTAATGCGCCCTCGGATCAGAAAGGGAAAAAATGCGGCACCAACAGGATAACTGTCGCCGAGTAAACCAGCGAGATGGGCAGGCCCGACCTGAAGTAATCGCGGAACGCGTAACCTCCCATGTTCTGCACCATCAGGTTCGTGGTATAACCGAAGGGCGTCATAAAACTGGCGCTGGCTCCGTATGCCACTACCATCACAAACGGCATATAACTCACGCCGTAACTCTGCGCGAGGCTGAACGCAACCGGAAAGCTAAGCGCAGCGGCCGCGTTATTTGTCATCACTTCGGTCAATAGCAAGGTAAACAGAAACACGCCCACCATGGCGCCATGCGGCCCCAGGAGCGTCAGGTTCTCCTGCAACGCATTCGCCAAAAGCGCAACCAGCCCGGAGTTCGTCAACGCCTGGGAGATGGTCAGGGCCGAGGCAATGATCAACCACAATTCAAAGGGAAACCGCCTGCGCAGCTCGGACCCGGTGACCACTCCCATGAAGAGCATGCAGACCAGCAGGAAGGTCGCACCTTTGATCAGCGGCACAATCTCCAGCGAAGCCAGGGCAACCACGGCAATGAGCGCGCCGGTTATGATGTAATTCTGCAGGGCTGTAAGCTGTATTTTTCCTATGGAGTCATTGATGATCACAAAATTCTTGTCGAGGTTCTTCCGCTCGTTGAAATCAGGGCCTACCGCCAGGATCATGCTGTCGCCGGCCTCGATAGTGATATTGCCCAGCTTGCCTGACAAGCGTTTTCCACCCCTGCGCATTCCCACCACGGCCGCTATCAAACACTGAGCGAAAGGCGCTTTCCTTTACTGTTTTTCCCTCAATAGTGGTATTGGGCACATAATCACTTCCACTCAAGCGTTGGCGCTCAGCAAGCCCTCCGGGACGGCAAAAAAGGCGCAGGCCGTCAAACGCCTCAAGCGCCTTTGAACCTGATCGAATATCTCCCGAGAAAATGAGTTTGTCTCCAGCCTCGATGCGCTCTTCCTTTGCGGCGCCACCGGGGAAATCAGGCGTTTTCCACGTCAACTTCCACGAGAAACAAGTCCTCCAGGTCGCGGAGCTTGTTCTCCAGATACTCTTACCGACTGTCCGGATCCCTCGCTCACCGCTGCTTCTATGACATATTCGTCGATATCCATGGTCGGAGAAACTTCCGCGCGGCAGCAGGCGCGAACCGGAGCACCCCGTCACCGCCGAGAACTGTCACCGTTATGCCCACCGGAAAAAATCCCAGAATTTCAGGCCAGTGCCGGTAGCGTCCTCGAGAAAACTATTCACCACCAAATTGGTGGAAGTGCCTATCAGGGTCATGGTACCCCCGAGGATGGTAGCGAAGGAGAAAGTGGCATCAGGAGCCGTGAAGCCGGATGGTGTCGGTTGGTACGAACCGCGTGCGCCAATGAGGCGACCACGGCAGTGTTGTCTGTATAAAAGGCCGAGAACACGGCGTAGCGGAGCCCATTCGCAACAATGTACCCACATAGCTTGGGACAATCAGTTTGTGGGACATCTGCGTGAGCCAGGACAGCTTTTCGATTCCGGTTGATGCCAACAGCAGCACGATCAGCGTCACGACACCGTTGTTGGATGCCTTGTCCAGTACTTCGTCAGTGCTCACCAGTCCGGTAAAGTAGGCTACCAACATGGCGCACACAAATACCCACTCTGCGGCCAGCCTGGTGAATATGAGCCCGTACAGCAGCCCCGCGAATAGCACTGCCATCAGCAACCGGTCACTCATTAAACAACGCCCTGACTATTTAGTTATAATCCGCAGAGAATACCTGCTGGGGAGAGCGGCAACAACAGCAGTAACTTGCCGCGGTATTGCGAAAATTCAACCCTATTTGGCATGCACCGCCATACTGGTGCAATACGGATACCTGTCGATGAAGAATGCGCTGAAAATCGTTACCGGCCTCGTTCTGCTGTGTATAGTGCTGATTTACCTGTTTCGTGAGCCGCTCAGGGAGATGGCCTACGCCAGGCTTACCCAGGATATGTTCGTCGCCGCTGACCACGATGATTTCGAATTTCGTCCGGCGGTCGGCTCCCATTTCCCGGCCTGCAGGCGAACTATCGGGGTCGCAGGATCACCCTTGTTGACGAATTCGTCGGTCGTAATGGTACGGTATTCATCGCCAGTCGCTCCGTTGACTGGTGTCCGTACTGCATGCGCCAGCTAATCCAGTTGCAGGAAAACAAGGCGGCTTTCGACGCAGCCGGTATCGGCCTGGTTGCAATTACCATGATGACCCGGTTGTACAGCAAGCCTTCATCGACAATTATTACCATCCCGGTGCTCTCGGATATCGACGCGCTGAGTTTCAAGACCCTGGGCATCCTGAACGAGGACTATGAAAAGGGCGACGCGCGGTACGGCATACCCCACCCCGGAATGATCATTATCGACCCGCAGGATAAAGTCGCCGGGAAGCTCTTCATCGAGGCTTACAGCTCACGTGTCGACTCTCTGGCGGCGCTGGCCTTCGCCATGGACGTCCTCGGAGTCGCCAGTCCGCGTTGAGTCGCTGGACTGCTGCCGGAGAGGGCGAAGGGCCGCTGTCGTCGAGCGCTGCGAGCACTGGAAAATGCCTCTCAGGCGGCCGGGGGAATGTACCAGATCGGCGAAGACCAAGCCCGCTCCTGGATGACCGGGCGATGCTCCGGCGCACAGCACCCTTGCAGACCTTCTCCGATCGTCTCCGGACGCGAACAATCTACGCCCTTCTCCACGCAAATTCGCTGACTCCAGCGGCAGGACGGATTTTCCAGCACGCGGGAGTAATAGTAGGCCTGCTCATCCGGGCGGAAATCCTCGTCGATCCATACTGCACACAGGTCGTGGAAGCCCTTCCCGCGGATCGCGCAGGTCGCGGGATCGACCGAGGCACCGCCGTGGGGATCGCCCGCCACATCGACTACTTTTTCCCTTGACTCCCCGGACGGCGTCAGCCACCCCTTGATAATTTGCACGCGTTGCAGCGGTGTTCCAGGCTGTCCCACGACCCCCGGATCCTGGCTCGCCAGGACCAGGAAAGTGGGTGGCCGGTCACTGCCCGCCTCAAGCTGTCCGCCCATCGGTACTCCGCGCTCATACGCCTGCGCTATTCGATCCTTGTTCGCGCATAAGTCTGGCGAAAATCCCCAGCCACCGAAAAAGCGACTGACAATCCGCGGCCCGCTGGTGCCATAGGTCTCCCGCCTGCGCAGCGACTCAAACAAGGCATCGCGGCTATTTTCCTGCGCCCATATTACCGCCAGCCCACCGGGGTTGTTAAACAGCTCATCCGGCAACCCGGACGGCACTTCGTCCTTCGCCGATACGCCGGCATCCCCGTGTCCGAGATAACCCGATTCCTCAACAGCACCCGCAGCTCCAAGATGGGTATCGGTACTTCCCACAAAGCCGAGTTGGTATGGATTTACACCCAACCGGCGTTGCAGTGCCATGCCATCCAACAGTGCCCGGCGTGCAAACCCCGTATCCGGACGCGGCGGATTATCGAAGCCTGCGAGGTTGTCGATTGGCTGCTGTTCAAACGCGCATAATTCATCGCTTGTCAGTCCCGGGGCGTAGAAGCATTCGGAAGCCCCACCCTTTTGCATGATTTCCATGACCGGCTCAAAGCGCCGCCGCAACTGCGCATACGCTTGCGTCATGGGCCGGCCATCGTCGATCTTGCCATTGAACATATAACCGGCACTGATGTTGGAATTGTGGGGAATAGCCAGCGAGTCGCACCCATTACCTCGCTGGTTGCAACTCTCGTCCAGTGCTTGCCAAAGCTTCCGGGCTGCGGGCTGGTCAATAAAACTGACAGGGAGAGGCGGCACCTGCGCGTTGCGAAACACCACGTTGCGATGCAGGTTGCCGCCAGAATCCGCCTGCATGGCCGTCCACTCATAGCCGACGAAGGTAGTGAAGACACAGTCCGCGCTGCGATCATACTGGCGTTCCGCAGCCTGCTGCATCTCTTGCCAGGGCGACAGGGCCGCGTGCTTACAGATGCTGTCGTGCTCTCCGCACAAGCCCAGGTGTGAAGCCCGCATCGAGGACATAAAGTTGAACAAGTAATACGCGCCCCATGACCAGTTGCGATACACCATGCACTCCCAGGACTGATAGCCCACCGCACCCGGTGTGTTACACATGTAGACTTCGCCGAGCAGCTCGGCGTGATCGGATACCATGGCAAAATCCAGCGGGCGCGAGAGTTGCATGGAGCGCATCGCCCTGCCATCGGGCGTCCAGGGCTGAATGTCGATGCGCGCTCCGCGGGCGAAGCGATAAGCCTGCTCCGGGGTGGTGCGCGTATCCTGCGTACTGGCATCGAGTGAGTACCGTGTGTGGACGTGTAAGTCCCCGAAAAAGGGTTGCATCAGCGGCTCATAGGATGCGCAGGACTGCCGTTCTTCCGTATAGGGAGCGGCCATCCCAGTGGGAGCCGCAAGCGCCGGCACGACGAGCCAGAGCAATAAATTAAATTGCCAGGCAACGCGAAACCAGCGCGTTGGGGTCACACAACCCTGCCGGAGGTCGACCCGTAACGCTTGGCGTGGGCATCCAGTGCGGCAAGGATACCCTCGTGGCGCATCGCGATAATCTCCCGATAGTCATCGTGGGTGATTATATAAAAACTGCCTTCGCGCACGGCGTCCATGACCTGCTCTCCCACCACCAGCGGAGAGATGCCCTTGGCCACGTCCGGCGCCGGCTGCTGATGATCGATTCCGGAGTTGAATGCCGCGGGACGGACAGCGAAAGACTGGGTAATCAAATTGGTATTCACCAGCCCGGGGCACAGGACAGACACGCCGATTCCCTTTTCCGCCACTTCCATCAGCAGGGCCTCGGAAAGTCCCACCACCGCAAACTTGGTTGTCGTGTAAAGCCCCTCGGGTGGCCCGGAGATCAATCCGCCCATGGAAGCCGTGTTGACGATATGGCCCTCACCCTGGGCGAGCAACAGCGGCAGAAACGCCTTCACCCCGTGAATCACGCCGTATAGATTCACATTGATCAGGTATTGCCAGTCCCTGATATCCGCCTCCTGCATGAGCGCACCGATCCAGACACCGGCGTTGTTGCACAACAGGTGGACAGCGCCAAAGCGTTCCATGGCGGCATCCCGCAGCGCTTCCACCGAGCCCAGGCTGGAGACATCCACCGCACAGGCCATAGCCTGCCCCCCGAGATCGGCGGCGACCGCCTGTGCTTTTGCAATGTCAATGTCGGCAACGACGACCTGCATACCCGCCGCGGCGGCAGCGCGTGCGATCCCCTCGCCGATCCCCGATCCAGCTCCTGTGATAACCGCTACCTTGCCAGCCAGCCCTGCACAAGATTTTCCCCCGAATGTGACTATAGAGTGACGCAGGCATATTCAGGCCTGGCAGTCGATGATGACTTTGATGGCATTTTGCGGTTCCTGGCCTTCGAAGGCGGCGCCGATATCCGAAAGGGGAAAATGATGCGTGACCATCACGGTCGGATCAAATTTTCCGGTCTGCAGCATTGCGATGACTTCATCGAACTCCCGGTCATAGCCCATGGCCGGAATGATCGCCACCTCCTTGGCCAACAGCATCACCAGGTCAATCGTTGCCGCTTCCTTGTGTACCCCGGTGAGACAGATACGACTGCCCGGCCCGGCTAACCCGACGATTCGCTCAAATACGGCGCGCACGCCGGTGGCTTCGAAGAACACCTGTACTGCCGGGCATCGGCATACCAAAGAAGTTTGCGGCCCCGTGATACTCAACCAGCTTCTGCGCAAGTTGCGCGTCGTCGGCACGCAATGCTATCGCGCCCAGCGCGCTGGCCGCGTCCAGCCGTCGCTCAGACAGGTCTACCACCACTATATCGCGCAGGCCGCGAAACCCAGCACATGCAGCATGGACACCCGATCGGTCCCGCGCCAAAAATCACGGCCCTGTCGGCAGCGGTCGCTGCTACCCGGTTGGCCCCGTGCTGCGCCACCGACAGCGGTTCCACCAGCGCGCCGAAAGCCGCCGGCAGTTCGGCGGGCAGCCGCAACGTACTACCCGGGTCGCGTGCCGCATTGCGTACCAGCAGGTAGGGCGAAAACCCGCCTTCCGTACCGCCGTTGCCAATATTGTTCCCATTGCTCATCGGCTGCACGACCACCCGATCGCCCACAGCCACATGCGTCACATTGGCCCCGGTTTCACTCACCACGCCCCACAATTCATGACCTATGGGCATGGGCGTACCCGGCGCGGTCAGTCCGCCCATGGCCAGGTAGCCAAGATCGGAGCCACAAATACCACACTCGCGCACCTGCACGATCACGTCATCCGCGCCACACTCTGGCGGGGCCACCCGATCCAGGTGGAGATCGTTGACACCGTGGATTCGAGCCAGAGGAATAGTCGTCATGGAGAGATTCTTCATGTTATTGGCAATTGCGTTGTGCAGACCTTAGACTGGTCTCGCCCCGGGTCAACCACCGCGGCCGGATTATTGAACCGGGTAGTGGCATTTATGGCGAATGCTGGTTCAACACACCGGTCACTGCCACACTGGGCCCCACACACACAGGGGCAAATTTCTATGACAGCACCCGTTCCGGATCTTGAAGTCGACTGGCTGGTAGCCGGCGCCGGCGCCGGAGGCATGACTGGCGCCGTGGTGGCCCAGCTGGGTGGCTCCGTGCTGGTGGTCGAAAAGGAATCGGTCTACGGCGGAACTACCGCCAAATCCGGGGGGGTCGCCTGGATACCAGGTAACCATCGCCAGGCCGACGTGCAGGTGCGTGACACCGCAGAAGAAGGCTATACCTACCTGAAGGGACTGATTGGCGAGAGTGTCAGCGATGCCCGCATCCGGGCGTATGCCGAACGATCCAGTGAAATGCTGTCCTTCATGATGCAGCACAGCCACGTCAGCTATTCTGCCCTGCCGCACTACATGGATTACTACGAGCGCCTTCCGGGCTACAAAAAGCGGTGGGCGCTCCATGGATAACGCTCCCATCGACCTGCGCCGGCTGGGCGCCGACGCGCAAACCATTCGGTTGGGCCACTACGATGGACTGCTTTTGCCATTCAACATGACCGTGGAAGAAGGTCAGCGCCTCCAGGCGATGGATGCCGGCGCTTATCTCCTGGGCCTGCGCCTACTGCTGCGCTATCTGCTGGATATACCACCGCTCGCGTGCGCCAGCGCGACAATCGTCTTACGCTCGGGCTGGCTCTGGACGCGCTGCGTTTGTCCCTGCAGGAACGGCACGTCCCCGTAGTGGCTCGACACGCCCGTGACGGAGTTGCTGCTGGACAACGGGCGAGTGCAGGGAGCGCTGGTATACCGCCAGGGTGCGCACAGCGCATACATGCCAGACGCGGCGTACTGCTGGCGACCGGGGGTTCGCCCATAATGCCGACATGCGGCGACAATACCAGCAATCACCCATCGGGAGTGACTGGACCGCTGCCGCACCGGGCGCAACCGGCGATGCCGTGCTGCTGGGCAAACAGGTTGGAGCCGCGCTGGGCTTCATGGAGTGTGCCTGGTGGTCACCCACCTACACGGTTCCCGACGGCCGCGTGCTGGCGTTGATCGCCGGCAAGTCCAACCTGGGCTCAATCGTGGTCAATCGCCGGGGAAAACGCTTCGCCAACGAAGCGCAACCCTACGAGGACCTGGTCAAGCGCGCAGTACGCCAGTGAGGCAAGAGGTGAAGGGGCCATCCCCTGTTACCTCGTATTCGACGCTACCTTTCGCGCCAAATATGCCGTGGGGCACCTGAAGCCGGGCAAGGTGGAACAGGACCGGCGCATTGCCCCCGAAAATTTCACTTCCGGCCTGTTGACCAGGCAGATACCCTGGACGAGCTGGCGGACAAGTTACTGATCGAGCGCAGCGCACTGCTGGAAACGGTGCGTCAATTCAACCATCACGCACGCCATGGCGAGGATCCCGAGCTTCGGACGCGGCGCCACGGAACACGACCGCTACTATGCGGACCAGTCGGTCAGCCCCAATCCATCCCTGGGCCCGCTGGAAACCGCCCCCTACTATGCTCTGCGTTGCGATCCGGTGATCTTGACACCAAGGGCGGCCTGTTGTGCGATGAACACGCCCGGGTGCTGCACACCACCGGAGCGGTGATTGAAGGTCTTACGCCGCCGGCAACGCCAGTGCCGCTGCCATGGGCAATACCTACCCGGGAGCGGGTGCGACCATTGGTTCCGCCATGACCTTCGCCTACATCGCCGCGCAACACGCGTTTAGCGAGTCCCGCCGGAGGCCAAATGACAAACCGTAAGTACGCTTATCTCGAGCCGGGCAGGTGCTGCCCGGGGTTGGCACGTCGTTCTCTTCTCGCAGGAATTGCAGGTTGGAGAGGTAAAACCACTGCGCTACTTCGACCAGGATCTCGTTGCCTTCCGCGGCCAATCAGGGCAGGTCGCGATACTGGATGCCCATTGCCCACACCTCGGCGCACATCTGGCAAGCGGCGGGGGCGCGTGCTGGGTGATAACATCGCCTGCCCTTTCCACGGCTGGACATTTGATTCCCGGGGTCAATGTGTCGCCATCCCCTACGCCAAGGCCATCCCCGAGAGCGGTCCACGCCCTGAAGGGTTGGCCCGTGCTGGAACGCAATGGCTTCATTGCGCTGTGGTTTGCACAGCACGGCGAAGCACCGGAAGATTACCTGCCCGAAATTCCCGAATGGGGGCCGCAGGGCTGGGGAGACTGGGTTTTCTATCGCTCGAGGATCAGGGCCGGCCCTGCGATATCATCGAGAATATCGTGGATATCGCCCACTTCCCGCACGTCCACGGAGGTGCAGTGCAGTCCTGGGAAAATCGCTTTGGCGAGCGCAGCAGTGACGCACTATCCAGCGAAAACGCGACCCCACGGCGAACATGGTAATTCCGCCCGGCGTGGGGTTTGACCTGGAGGCGGCGCGCAGCGAGGCCGGTGAAGAGGCCGATGCCTGGGGCGATGCGACTTACCATGGCCCTTCCATCATGTACTACTACACCGAATCGACGAGCCCCGCAGTGAGCTTCAGGAGTTGGTGGGTCAATTGCCACATTCCTGTCAGCTCGCAGGAGGTCGACCTTTGTTCAGCCGTCATCCTCAGCAGCCTGACCGATGAACCACTGGCAACGGAGTTCGCACAGCTCTACCCCGAGATGGCTCACACGCCTTGGCCAGGATGTGAAATCTGAAGGATAAGGTCTACCGCGAGGGATCCCATTCTGTGTGATGGCGACGGCCCAATCAGCAAATTGCGCCGCTGGTACGAACAGTTCTATCTGCCACAGGCATAACTATTCTGGCTGAAAAAACCCCGCCCTGCGAACGGGGCGGGTTTTGTGCAACTTACCTCCTAGACGGGTACGATGTTTTCCGCCTGCGGGCCTTTCTGGCCCTGCGTAACAGTGAACTGTACTTTCTGGCCCTCGGCCAGTGTCTTGAAGCCTGACCCGGAGATTGCGCTGAAGTGCGCGAATACATCGGGACCAGATTCCTGCTCAATAAAGCCGAAGCCTTTAGTTTCGTTGAACCATTTATCAGTTCCGGTAACAGTAGCCATACATACTTCCTATATTTTCCAATGGTAATCAATGCCTTTAAAGAAGGCTGGTTGTGCTTGAAGCATTGCAATCACTTATGAAAAACAGGGCGAGGTACTACCAAACTGAGAGACTTCGAGACGGTATGCATAAGAAGGTGTACTTGCAAGCACCGCTTAGTATAGAGATTCCCGCAGGTAAGCCAATCCCCGCCTACGGTTATTCCCAGGAGCCAGTGATTGCGCGAGCTGAACTTTGAAGGTGGTGTGCTACAGGCAGCAACACTGACCTCTTCAGTTGCGGGCCTTCAGGAAGCTGCAGACTTGTTTCCCAATTTAATATGCCGATTGACTGCCATACTGGGCTGTCCGCTTACGCCGGACTTGATGATATCAATCTTGTTGCCGGACTTGAGGAAATCCCGGGTTTGCGCTTCGATCGATTCTGATGTTTCCACTGCCGCCGGTTGCTTTCTCTGGCTGGCGCTCTCGTGGGTTTGCGTGCCATATGCCTGCTGCCTTCTGTGAACGGGAAAGCCCCGTATTATACACAAAATTAACGTGAATTGTTGGGAAAACCGCCCCCTGACGGGTCAAAACCTCTCTAATGGCCTAGCGATCGCGGTACTTCGGCTCGCGCTTTGGTAAAAAAGCCATCCCGGCTTCCACGGCATCCTCGGTGAGCGCCAGCAGGGACTGCTGCCGGTCTTCAACGGCCATTGCCGCCTCCAGACCGACGCATCCACGCTGAAATTCGGGCGTCCTTGGTGAGGCGTAATCCCATGGGTGAAGTCGCCAGCATATCGGTGATGTAGGACGGGCCGCGCTGGCAAGTTCGTGGTCGGGCACCACCGCGGACACCAGATTGACAGCCAGTGCGCGAGGGGCATGAATATACCGCCCGGTGAGCAACAATTCCGACGCTACCGACGTACCGACCAGGCGCGGGAGGAAATAGCTGCTACCCATGTCACAGCCGGTCAACCCGATCTTGATATAGGCGGCGTTCATACGCGCGCTTTCTCCCGCGATACGAATATCCGCTGCCAGCACGAGACTGAAGCCACCCCCGCACGCCGCCCCCTGCACCAGCGCGATGATCGGCTGGGGACAGCGGCGCATGGCCAGGTAGACTCGGGCGATCCTGCGCTGCAGCGTCCACACATTCCGCGGAGTGCGATGGGCATCGGCAAATGCGTCACCAGACAAATCTGCGCCCGCGCTGAAATGCCGGCCGCTGGCGCCAAGCACTATAATCCGTACCCCTTCGCGATTGCGCAACCCCTCGAAGTAATCCGTAAGCGCATCAACCATCTCACCGTTGAGCGCGTTGGCGACATCCGGACGGTTCAGGGTGACCCATTCCACCGGTCCCTATCCTCAACCAACAGCACCTGTTGTCCAGTCAACGGCATCACTCCTATAACATGGATGTAATTTTGTACGCTTGAGCTGACGCGCCTGCTCAGGGTCAGCGCGCTCGGGCGCCGTTCGTTGTAGTTGTATCCTGAAAAATCATCCCGTATGTTCATCGCCATGTCCACCAAACCGAGAAGGAAGCAGGATATTGAGCACCTACCGCGAGGGCTGGAAGACACTACTGGACCAGTTGCGTGAGCGCATCGCCACTGCCGAGGCGATGGGCGGCCCGAAAGCTGCTGCAGCAGCGGGGAAGGGGCCGACTGAACGTACGCGAACGCATTGCGGGGCTTTGCGACGCGGGCAGTTTCAACGAGTACGGCGCGCTCGCCGGAGGTAGCCATCCCGCCAGCGGGGCATCCTGGCCGGTGACGGCCTGGTAGGTGGTACGGCGCGGGTCGAAGGTCGTAGCATCGTAGTGATCGCGGAGGACTTACCCGTCAAGGGCGGCTCCATCGGGCACCCCAATGCGGCAAAGCGGACGCGACTGGTGCGACTGGCTCTGGAGCGGCAGCTCCCTGTCGTAATGATGCTTGATGGTGCCGGGGAACGCGCGGGCAACCAGGGCGAGCGTTATCCGAACAGCCCTAACGACCTCCAGTTGGTCGCTGACCTCAAGGGCCGGGTACCGGTAGTAACGCTGGTTCTGGGGACCTCTGCAGGCCACGGGGCGTTGACCGGCATATTTGCGGATTTCATTATCATGTGAAGGGGCGTCCCTGTTCTCCGCGGGGTCCGCCACTGGTCCGGGCGGCACTGGGTATTGAGGCCACCCGAGGAACTGGGCGGCGCTGCGATGCACACCCGCGAAAGTGGCGTCGCCCACAACCTGGGCAAGACAGAGCGGGATTGCTTTGCCATGGCACGCCATCTTTGCACTTCTGCTGCCTCATGGCGGGGCAGTATCATCCGGGCTTCGCGCAATGCCAGCCGCCGCCAGGCGCACCACCGACAGTCTGCAGGATATCATCCCGCCGCAGACAAGCCAGGCCTACGATATGCACCGGGTCCTGGAAGTCCTCATGGACAGTCAGATCCTGCTGGAGCTGCAACCGGACTACGGTTGCAGCATTATCACCGTGCTGGGCAGAATCGGGGTGTTCCCTGCATGGTGGTAGCCAACCAACCGGCGGTACTGGCCGGCGCAATCACCCGCGAGTGTGCGGAGAAGGCCACTCATTTTATCGAGGTGGCGCATCATTTCGGACTGCCACTGATCTTCCTGCTCGATAATCCCGGTGTCATGCCCGGACCGGCAGCGGAAAAATCCGGCGTCCTCAAGGCGGTGGGACAGATGTTCCTGGCACAACGCCGCTACCGCGGCTGTAAAATCGTGGTGACGCTGCGCAAGGCATTCGGGTTCGGGAGTTCGGTGATGGGCATGAATCCCTGGGACGGACAGGTCATCAGCCTGGCACTCCCCGGCGTCCACCTCGGAGGGGTGCCCGCCATCGGTGGTGCCGAGGCCGCCCGCTCCAGCGCGGAAGAAGCTGCGAAAATGCGGGAACGGCAATCCGGCGCGTGGATACCTGCCGATGCCATGGCCTTCGATAAGGTGATCGACCCTGGCGAACTGCGTAACGAGTTGATCGCCGCCCTGTATCTCCCGGAGGCACGCTCCCCGAAGGGAGATTAGCCGGCAGTACACACAATTTTTCAGGTGGGGCTAGTGACAGCATAGCTAATTCATGCCACCATCGCGCCCTGCTCAGGGAACCTTCTGGACATCACGTGACTATAACCAGATTCGCGCAGATTTGCTTGATCTGCATTTACGCATTGCTGTTCACCACCTATGCCGGGGCCACTGTTGTAACAGCAGAAAATTACGGTTACCCGCTAAAGGATCGCTTCGCCGCCACAGTCGTGGGCACGCCCGAGGAATACGCAGCACAATTGCCAGACAGCATTCCCTTCAAGGAGCGGCGCATTACCATTTTTCCCGAGCGCGTGACGCCGGATGTATTTTTTTACGGCAGTGAGTTGCTCTACTCCGTGGCGCTGCAGGACCACCCAGCACCGCTGATCTTCCTCATTGCCGGTACCGGTGCCTCGCACAACGGCAGCAAGAATTACAACATGGCGCGGGCGTTTTACCAGGCCGGCTTTCACGTCGTGTCGATTTCCTCCCCGACGTACAACAATTTTGTGATCGCGGCCTCCAAAACCGGTGTCGTCGGCCATGCCGAGAAAGATGCCGAGGACATCTATCGCGTCTTCGAGATGATCTGGGGAGAACTCGGGAAAGAAATCGATGTGACCTCGTTCAATGTGACGGGGTATAGCCTGGGAGGGTTCAATGCCGCCTACGTGTCCAAGCTGGATGAGGAGCGCAAGACCTTTAACTTCAAGCACGTCCTGCTGATCAATCCTCCCGTCTCCCTGTACAACTCGATTTCGCTGCTGGACCGCATGACCCAAAACATTCCTGGTGGCGTGGACAACTTTGACACGTTCGTTAATAAGCTGATACATGCTTACACCACTACCTACAAGGAATCCTTTGACGCCGGTGGCGACGATTTTCTATACAAAGCCTATAAAGCGCTGCACCTGGAAAACGAGCAATTGGCCGCCCTGATCGGGACTTCGTTTCGGATTTCGTCCGCCTCGCTGGTGTTCACTTCCGATGTCATGTCAGATTTCGGCTATATCAAGCCTAAGGGTTTACAACTAAACCGGTACAGTAATCTCGTGGTCTACAACGATGTCGCGGTACGACTGGGCTTTACAGACTATTACCACGAGTTCTTCTACCCTTACTACAAGGTCAATTACCCCGGCGTTACCCGTGACGAGTTTATCAAGGCGATCAGCCTTAACAGCATCGCAGATTACCTGCACGACTCGAAGAAAATCACGGTGATGACTAATGCCGATGACGTGATCCTTGAACCCGGAGAAGTGGACTTTTTCACCCGGGTGTTTGGCGACAGGGCTACCATTTATCCCTATGGCGGGCACTGCGGAAACATGAATTATCGGGACAACGTCGCCCACATGGTTTCCGCGTTTACCGACGGGGAGGGCCAGTGATGATTCAGTTCACTCTGCGCATTTCCCTGTTGGTCCTGGTGGCGTCTCTGGGGGCCTGCAGCAGTGGTCCTCAACCACAGGAACAAGCGGCCAATTATCCTGAACCGGTGTTTATCGCCAAGCGCGTACTGCCGCCAGATCATGTCGATCTGACCGCGGTTTATGACCCCTGGGAGGGCATGAATAAGCGTATCTACAATTTCAACTACCATTTCGACCAGGCAGTATTCCTGCCGGTGATTCGCGGGTATGAGGCCGTCGTACCTGAGGTCGGCAGAACGGGCGTGCACAACTTCTTCAGGAACTTTGAGGACCTTGTCACGATGTTTAACTCACTACTGCAGTTCAGTCCCAATAAGGTGTTGTACAGCGGAGGACGGGTAGTCGTGAACAGCACCGTGGGGCTGTTCGGGCTGGTGGACGTGGCGACAGCAATGAATATCCCCCGTCCACAGGAAGACTTCGGCCAGACCCTGGGCCACTGGGGCGTTGGCCAGGGCCCCTATCTCGTTATTCCTTTTCTGGGCCCGTCAAACCTGCGCGATGGCATAGGAGAAATCCCTGATTACCTTGCTCAGAACGCAGTGAAAAATGAGGTGCTATCCCAACCGGTCAACCTTGCGGATACGCTGCTCTACCCAATCGATACCCGTGCGAATTTATCGTTTCGATATTATGAGAACGGTTCCGCTTTCGAGTACCAGATGGTGCGCTGGCTGTATTCCACGAAACGTGAACTGGACGTAAATCAATGATTCCGGGAGTTAACGTGATTCGGCATTTTTTATTAAGCTGCCTGGTTTTCTCGCTGACATTGAGCGGTACGGTGCAGGCAGTTGAGCCCATCAGGATCGGTACGACCCAGTCCCTGACCGGGCACTATAGAGACCAGGGCATAGAACAGTTGCGCGGTTTGCAAATGTGGGCTGCCGACGTAAATTCGCGCGGCGCATTGCTCGGTCGCCCCGTGGAGATCGTCTCCTACGACGACGGCTCCCGTGACGCAGGCACCGTGGCAGGATTTACGAAATTGCTGGAGCAGGACAAGGTCGATTTGCTGGTTGGTCCCTATTCCTCTTCGCTGACGCTCAAGGCCAGTCTGGTCGCGGAGAAGTTCGATACGCCTATGGTATCCACCGCCGCGTCTTCCGAGGAAATCTGGAACCGGGGCCTGAGAAATATTTTTGGTATCGATACCCCCGCAGACGATTACCTCAATGGACTGCACCTGGCTGCCGACGCGGGCGCCAAAACCATTGCGCTGGTCTATGCCAAAAATGAGTTCGGAGAGGAAGTTGCAGCCAGTGCTAAAAGAATTTGGCCGGTCGCGGCCTGACCCCGCTGCTTATTGAGGGATACGCGCCGGAGCAACGTGATTTTGTCGCACTGGCTGCACGTTTGGGCGCAGCAAACGCCGATGTAATTTTGGGAATATCCTACCTGGATGATTCCATAGCGATAGTCCGCGCATTGAAAAAGGCGGGCGTTAAACCAAAAATGTTGGGGTTCACCATCGGTCCTGGCCTCGAAGAATTTAATGCTCAATTAGGCCCTGACTCGGAAGGCATATTGGGCGTGGTGCAATGGTTGCGCACCTCCCGGGAGCCCGGTGCGCAGGACTTCGCCTACCGTTATCACCAGCGCTACGGTTACAATCCCGGCGTTTACGCGGTCATCGGCTACAGCGCGGGAGAAGTGCTGGAGGCCGCTGTAAGACTGGCGGGCACCACTGACCACGCTGCCGTTCGCGAACAACTTAGAACAATGTATTTCCGCGCACTCATAGGCCCCTATAGTGTCAGCGAAAACGGTCGCGAGAAAGGCCGGCTCAATTATGTCCTGCAATGGCAGAATAACGAGCGTCGACTTATCGCACCGGAAATTGTCGCCGATAGCAAACTTATCTACCCCCTGCCCTAGAGCAGATGCGCCTCGCTGACCAGCACTGTACGCCCGGCCCTTGACACCTGGTGTTTTCGAAATCGCTGGCGGTCAAAAATCTTGCACGAAAACAAAAACAGCCCCTGGAGGGGCTGTTTTGTCGCACTGAGTCAACAATAAGTTGGTTTGGGCTGTGGGTATTTGGTCGGGACGGCAGGAGTTGAACCTACGACCACCACACCCCCAGTGTGGTGCGCTACCAGACTGCGCTACGCCCCGAGATCGCGTGACTACGCGAGGCCGGCATTATACTCAATACGGCGCTTGATACAAAGGCTATTTGGAGGGGGCAAGGACCCTGAGGACGTCCTCCAACTCCTTGATCGTCTCCTTGATCACAGCCTGCAAATCCGTCGGCAGGGAGTTCTTGCCGTTTTCATCCGTCATGCGCTGTCGGGCACCGCCAATGGTGTAGCCCTGATCGTACAACAGGCCGCGGATCTGCCGGATCGTGAGCACGTCGTCACGCTGATAGTAACGGCGATTGCCGCGACGCTTGACCGGTTTCAGTTGCGGAAATTCCTGCTCCCAGTAGCGTAACACGTGCGGCTTGACCGCGCACAGTTCGCTGACTTCACCAATCGTAAAATAGCGTTTACCAGGAATTGCGGGCAATTCATTGTTGTGGGTCGGTTCCAGCATATTCTTCTACTCGGGCTTTGAGCTTTTGGCCAGGCCTGAAGGTGACGACCCTTCGGGCAGAAATGGGAATTTCTTCTCCGGTTTTGGGATTGCGGCCAGGACGTTGGCTCTTGTCACGCAAATCAAAATTGCCAAAACCGGACAACTTCACCTGCTCGTTGTTTTCAAGGCAACCGCGAATCTCCTCAAAAAACAACTCCACAATCTCCTTGGCCTCCCGTTTGTTGAGCCCCAGCTCTTCAAACAGGCGTTCTGCCATCTCGGATTTTGTCAACGCCACCATCTTCCCGTCTACCTAGTTCCTAAGCTCAGCGTTATAGTTTTTTTCCAATAGATCAATGACTTGACCCATTGCGAGACTTACGTCTTCATCGCCAAGAGTGCGCGATTGGTCGCGGAAAGTCAAACCCAGTGCAAGACTTTTTCTTTTAGGATCAATACCTTTGCCCGTATAGACATCAAAAAGCCTTAAGTCTGTCAGATAAGTACCGGCCACCGCTCTCACATCTGCCATCAAGCGGGCGGCGGGGGTCGATTTGTCGACAATTACCGCTAAATCACGGCGAATTTCGGGGAATTTGGATAGATCCCTGAATACGGTCATCTCTCCCTCCTGCAACCCGTCCAGCTCGATTTCACAGAGATAGAGGGGTGCGCTGATCCCCAGCCGGGCTGCGACCGCCGGGTGCAGCGCCCCGAGGTATCCGGCGACCTGCCCCGTTCGGGTTATCGCAGCGGACTGTCCCGGGTGCAGCGCGGGGCGGGAAGCGGGCGCAAACTGGTATTGCCCGGGGTTGCGGGTTAGCGCGATCAGGCTCTCCAGATCGCCTTTCAGATCGTAGAAATCCGTGGCATCTCCCGGCGTTGCCCACGACTCGGGGAAACGTTGCCCGGTGCACACCATGGCCAGGGTCGGGACCTGCCGCAAACCCGCGTCACCCGGTAGAAATCGCAGCCCGGTCTCAAACAGGCGCACCCGGGGCTGCTGCCGATTCATATTGTGCAACACCGCACCCAGCAGCCCGGGCAGGAGACTGGTGCGCATGACGGCCATCTCGGCAGAGATCGGATTGGTGAGGGCGACGGGAGTTACCTCCGGATCAAATACACGCTGTAATTCAGGGTCCACAAAGCTGTAGGTGATAGCCTCCCGGTACCCCCTGGCGCAGAGGTGACGGCGCAGGTCGCGCAGAGGCAGTCTTGCCTCGGGCCTGGATTTCAACTCGAGGTCGGCGTGGATATGGGAGACAGGCAGCCGATTGTAGCCATATACCCGCGCCAACTCTTCCAGCAGGTCGGCTTCGATGGCGATATCGAAACGCCAGCTCGGCACGGAACAGTCCCATCCATCGGCAGTGGCGGTCACGCCAAGTCCAAGGCCGCGCAGTATTCGCTCTACCTCCGGGACCGGCAGACCAAACCCCAGTACTTTCTCTATCCGGGCTGCGCGCAACAAAACATTCGAGCGCGCCGGTAGATTCTTCGTGGCAACTACCTCCACGAGCGGGCCAACCTCGCCACCCACAATATCCAGGAGCAAGCGCGTGGCACGCTCCATGGCGGCCACCTGCATCCGGAAGTCGACGCCCCGCTCAAAGCGATGGGAAGAGTCGGTATGCAGGCTATAAGAACGCGCCTTGCCCGCCAACAGGCTGGGAGCAAAAAAGGCTGATTCGAGGAACAGGTCCCGGGTTGCGCTGCTGACCGCGGAAGCCCTGCCGCCCATGATGCCGGCGATGGCGAGCGGCCCCCCGCTATCGGCAATGACCAGGGTGTCCGGGCGAAGAGTGATGGTTTGTCCGTCCAACAATTCAACCGACTCACCGGAACGTGCCAGGCGTACCTCGAGGCCCCCCTGCAACTTGCCCAGATCGAAGGCATGCATGGGCTGTCCGAGTTCCAGCAGCACATAGTTAGTTACATCCACCACCGCATCGATGGTGCGGATTCCGCAGCGTCGCAACTTTTCCTGTAACCATGTGGGACTGGGGCGTGACATATCCACATTTTTGATCACTCTCCCTACATACCGCGGGCAGTGCTCGCTTGCCTGAACCGCAACCGGAATCACGTCCGTCGTGGATTCAGAGGCCGCGGCATACTCCGGCACATTGACCACCAAATCGTTGAGCAGCCCGACCTCGCGCGCGATACCCGAAATGCTCAGACAATCGGCACGATTGGGTGTAATACTGATATCGATTACCTGGTCATCAAGATTGAGGTAGCTCCGCAAATCACTGCCCACCGGCGCATCAAACGCCAATTCCAACAGACCATCGGAAGCCTTTGCCAGCCCCAGTTCCTGCTCCGCACAGAGCATGCCCTGTGACTCCACACCACGAAGTTTCGCGCGTTTAATCCTGAGTTCGCCCGGCAGTTCCGCGCCCACTTGCGCCAACGCTGTCCTGAGCCCGACCCGCGCATTGCTGGCACCACACACCACCTGCACCGTCCCCTCGCCGGTATTGACCTGGCAGACGCGCAGCTTGTCGGCATCGGGATGCGGCTCGACGCTGATAATTTCGGCAACCACTACACCACTGAAAGCCTCGGCCACCGTCTCAATCGCGTCAACCTCCAGCCCGGCCATGGTAATCTGATGCGCCAGAGCCTCGGTATCCATGGCGGGCGAGACCCACTCGCGCAACCATTGTTCGCTGATTTTCACTCTTTATCTCTCCCCTCAGAATTGCTCGAGAAACCGCAGGTCATTATCAAAGAACAGCCGAAGGTCGTTTACGCCGTACCGCAACATGGCAAGCCGTTCCACACCCATGCCGAAAGCAAAGCCAGCGTATTTCTCCGTATCGATACCGGAAAACCCGAAAACCCGGGGGTGCACCATGCCGCAACCGATAATTTCGATCCAGCCCGTCTGGCTACAGACTCGACACCCCTGGCCACCGCAGTTCACGCACTGCATATCAACCTCGGCAGAGGGTTCGGTGAAGGGGAAATAGGACGGCCGAAACCGCACCGAGAGTTCACGTTCAAAAAACGCTCGCAGGAAATCCTGGATCAACCCCTTGAGGTCGGCAAAACTGGAATGCTCATCGATGAGGAGTCCTTCCACCTGGTGAAACATGGGGCTGTGTGTCAGGTCTGAATCACATCGATAGACACGCCCCGGGCAGATGATACGCAACGGGGGCTGCTGGCTTTCCATTACTCTCACCTGAACAGGCGAAGTGTGTGTGCGCAACACCGTGTGCTCGTCGACGTAGAACGTATCGTGCATGGCCCGCGCCGGGTGATGCGCCGGGATATTGAGGGCCTCGAAATTGTAATAGTCGTCCTCGATCTCAGGCCCTTCCACTACATCGAACCCTATGGCAGAGAAGAAATCTTCTATGCGCTCGATTGTTCGCGTTACCGGGTGAACGCTGCCTGCCGATTGGCCGCGTCCTGGCAAGGTTACGTCAATGGTCTCCTGCGCAAGCCTGGCCTCTACGGCGCTTGCGTCGAGCGCGAGTTTGCGTGCTCCAATCAGGTCCTGTAATTCCTGCTTGACTGCATTGATCAGCGCGCCAGCTCCGGGGCGATCTTCCGCGGATAGACTGGCAAGATTTTTAAGCAAGTTGGTAACCAAACCCTTCTTGCCCAGATAATCGACGCGCAGTTTTTCCAGGGCGGCCCCATCTGCTGCGGCCGCTATGGCGGCCCGGGCCTTATCGGCCAGTGGTTCGAGGTTTTCCATTTAGTCCGTCTCTGGTCTCATGAATCAAGTTAGCTTTACATTTGGTCCCAGCGCCCAAGCGACCGGCTACCCCGATTCCCGATAACGGGAATTCAAGGCCATCAGAAACAAAAAAGGGAAAGAGCCAAGCCCTTTCCCTTGATGTATTCCATGTCGCCAGCGAACCGCGGGGCTGCCGTGAGCCGATGCGGTGGGGGTGGGCTTAGGCCAACGCGGCCTTCGCTTGCTCCACGATCGCTGCAAAACCCGGCTTGTCGTGCACTGCCAGGTCAGCCAACACACGGCGATCCAGGCCGATATCGGCCTTTTTCAATCCGTTGATCAAGCGGCTATAGCTCAGGCCATTTGCCCTGGACTGGGCGTTAATCCGGGTAATCCACAGCGCGCGAAACTGGCGCTTGCGTTGACGGCGGTCGCGATAGGCATACTGGCCCGCCTTCGTAACTGCCTGCTTGGCAACCCGGAAAATACGGCTGCGTGCGCCATAGTAACCCTTGGCCTGCTTCAGAATTTTCTTGTGACGGCGATGCGCCACCACACCACGTTTTACATGAGGCATAGTCTTCTCCTGAGTCCTGTTGAATTACCGTTAGCGCGCCCGCAACATGCGGTCGACCAGCACCTTGTCGTTGGCATGGATCATTGAAGTTCCACGCAACTGGCGCTTACGCTTGGTAGTCATCTTGGTCAGGATATGACTCTTGTTGGCGCTTTTGCGCTTGTACCCGCCGGCGGTCTTTTGGAACCGCGTGGCAGCCCCACTGTGAATTTTTGCTTTTGGCATAATCAAATACGCCGCATTTGACAGTTCATGTATAAAGAGACCAGGGCATTCACAGGCCGCTAGTTCTTCCGCTTGGGGGCAATAACCATAGTGAGTTGCCGGCCTTCCATCTTGGGAAATTGCTCGACAGCACCCAACTCGGCCAGATCAGCTTCTACTCTCTTGAGCAGTTCCATGCCGATTTCCTGGTGAGCCATTTCACGTCCCCGATAGCGCAACGTGACTTTGGCCTTATCGCCATTTTCAAGGAAACGTACCAGGTTGCGTAGTTTTACCTGGTAATCCCCTTCCTCCGTCCCTGGACGAAACTTCATTTCTTTAATCTGTGTACGCTTCTGTTTCTTTCTCTGCGCCGCTTTTTGCTTCTTGATCTCAAAGACATACTTGCCGTAGTCCATCAACTTACAAACTACGGGGTCTGAGTCGGCGATAAGCACCAGATCCATGGTTGCCGCCTCGGCCGCCGCCAGCGCCTCTTTAAGGGAAACTATCCCCACCTGCTCGCCCTCGGCTCCCACAAGGCGTACCGGGTCTGCCGTGATTTGATCGTTGATGATCGCCCTTTTACTGGCTCCCTTGCCGCTATCTTTCTTAATACTGATTCTCCAATACAATACGGCCGCGACATGCAACGTCATTCGTGAGGTGCGCAATAAACGCGTTGAGATCCATGGATCCCAGGTCCTCACCACGACGGGCACGCACGGCCACAGTCTGTGATTCCACTTCTTTATCCCCCACCACAAGAAGGTAGGGGACCTTCAGAATCGTGTGCTCGCGGATTTTAAAGCCGATTTTTTCATTTCTCAAGTCCGAAACGACCCGAAACCCGTTGTTTTTCAAGGTATCTTCCACTTTTTGGGCATATTCGGACTGTTTATCCGTAATATTGAGCACCACGGCCTGAGTGGGGGCCAGCCAGGGGGGAAAGACACCCTCGTAATGCTCAATCAGAATTCCGATACAACGCTCGAAGGAACCCAGCACTGCGCGGTGCAGCATGACCGGTACCTGACGGCTTCAATCCTCGGCTACGTATTGTGCGTCCAGCCGACCGGGCATGGAAAAATCGACCTGGATTGTCCCGAGCTGCCAGACACGGCCTATAGAATCCTTCAACGAAAACTCGATCTTGGGCCCATAGAAGGCACCCTCTCCCGGAAGTTCTTTCCATGGCAGGTTGTGCGCATCCAACGCATCCGCCAACGCCTTCTCCGCGCGATCCCAGTCGGCTTCGGTACCAACCCGCTGTTCTGGCCGGGTCGACAACCGGTACAGCACCTCGCTGAAGCCAAAATCGGCGTAGACGGCGTGCAAAAATTCGATAAACGCAGAGACTTCTGGCTGTATCTGCGCTTCAGTGCAGAAAATATGGGCGTCATCCTGCACAAATCCGCGCACCCGCATAATCCCATGCAGCGAGCCCGACGGCTCGTTGCGGTGGCAGGAGCCAAACTCAGCCAGTCGCAACGGCAAATCGCGGTAGGACTTCAAGCCCTGATTGAACACCTGCACATGGCATGGGCAGTTCATTGGCTTCACGGCAAAATCACGGCCTTCGGACTGCAGCATGAACATATCGTCGCCAAATTTGTCAGCGTGACCGGATTTCTTCCAGAGCGAAAGGTCAACCAACTGGGGCGTCCTGATCTCCAGATAACCGTTTTCTTTCTGGGCCTGCCGCATGTACTGCTCAATCGTCTGGTAAATACTCCACCCCGCAGGATGCCAGAACACCATTCCGGGTGCTTCTTCCTGGGTGTGGAACAAATGCAGTTTCCTGGCGATCTTCCGGTGATCGCGTTTCTCGGCCTCCTCGATACGGGTCAGGTATTCCTTGAGCTGCTTCTTGTTCGCCCAGGCCGTGCCATAGATGCGCTGCAACATCTCGTTGCTGGAGTCGCCGCGCCAATAGGCCCCTGCCACTTTGGTCAGTTTGAACGCCGTCAGCCTGCCCGTACTGGGCACGTGGGGGCCGCGACACAAATCCCCCCAGGCGCCCTGGGTATATAGAGAAATCTCTTCGCCCTCGGGCAGGTCCTCAATAATCTGAACCTTGTAGTGCTCACCCAGCGCGCGGAATTTCTCGATGGCCTCCGCCCGGCTCATCACCACTCGCTCGACAGGCAGATCCTGGGCAGCAAATTCTTCCATGCGCTGCTCGATTCTCTCGAGATCCTCGGGCGTGAAATGGTGCTCGGTGGCAAAATCGTAGTAGAAACCGTCTTCGATCACCGGGCCAATAGTGACCTGTACCCCGGGAAACAAATCCTGGGTCGCCATTGCCAGCAGGTGGGCGGCGGAATGTCGGATGATTTCCAGACCCGCGTCATCGCGGTCCGTGATAATCGCGACCGTGGCATCCCGCTCGATTATGTGGGAGGTATCCACCTCCCTGCCATCCACCACCGCACCCAGTGCGGCTTTGGCCAGGCCAGGTCCGATATTCGCTGCAACGTCGCGCACGGATACCGGCTGGTCAAAGGCACGTTGGCTTCCATCCGGCAATGTGATAACTGGCATAAGCATTCCCTTTATCAGTGGTGGCCCCTACCAAAGGTCACGTGATAGTACTTAACTTTTTGATTAATAAAGGCTTTTCTCTTCGCCTGTGGTTCTTCAGTCCGGCCCGTACGCGCGCGCCGGGCCAGTCAGGGGTCGCGATAATGCCCGATCGGGCGACAGATTGCTATGGGAAAATGTCCGCTGCAGGCAGTCTGCGCCACCACGTTGGAGCGTCGCGCGCGATAGGCCAGTACCCGAAACGCGCGCGGTTTGTCGTCAGTCTACTACCGGTGGAGAGGTGCTTTGCAACTCCTTGCGATTCAAACACCGGTAGCCCTTGAGTCTCAGCGCCGCAATAGCACGGAACCTGGAGCCGTAACTGGCCCTGCGCACTGTGCGACCCGTTTCGTCATAGACCACCACGTAACCGCCCGGCAACAGCAGTGCCCACTCCTGCCACAGAGCGCCGTGTTCCCGTAACCACCATTTTTTCATGCTCGGCAATTGCGCCCGAAGCCGATCCGGCGGCTGGTCAATGGGCCCGCAAAACTGAGCCACTGCGCCAAAGACACCTTTTGCAGGTGCACGGCGGACAGACCCTGCGCAAGACTTGGCGGTAAACTGTGTGAAATCATTCGGACCAACGTGTCAGGGCAAAAATACTGCACCACCCTCCCCTGCACGGCGCATGCCATGCCCAAGTTTTTTATTGGAATTATCGAGCGGGTACCTGCGACCCATTCTCAGCCAGACGGTGGTGCTTGTCAATCTGGGTCAATACCACAGGCTGAAGTTGCCGATAAAGGTATCGGGCCAGAGGTACCCGGCGCGGGTCTGCCATGCCATACGCTAACTGACAAACGCCAGTTGCTTGATTTCCGCCAATTGGTCCCGCAACGCCGCGGCCTCCTCGAATTCCAGATTCTTCGCGTGTTCATGCATCTGGGACTCCAACTGCCTGAGTTTGCGAGCCAGGGCTGCCGGAGCCAGCCTGGCCACATCGGCTGCATAGGCTGTGCGGGATTCCGCCACCCTTCTGGACTTGTCCTTACCTCGTGTGGGCATGCGCCGGGCACCTTCCATGATGTCCTGCACAGACTTCTCGACTCCAATAGGTGTAATGTTGTGTAGCTTGTTGTGCGAAATTTGCCTGTCCCGGCGCCGGTCCGTCTCCGCCATCGCCCGCTCCATGGAGCCGGTGAGATTATCAGCGTAGAGAATCGCGCGGCCGTGCAGGTGACGGGCGGCGCGGCCCATCGTCTGGATCAGGGAGCGCTCCGAGCGCAGAAAGCCCTCCTTGTCTGCATCGAGGATCGCAACCAGCGAGACTTCGGGCATGTCGAGGCCCTCGCGCAAAAGGTTGATACCCACCAGCACGTCAAATACGCCAAGACGCAGATCGCGAATGATCTCTACCCTCTCTACGGTTTCGATATCCGAATGCAGGTAGCGTACGCGGATACCATGGTCGCCCAGATATTCGGTGAGGTCTTCCGCCATGCGCTTGGTCAGGGTCGTGACCAGCACCCGCTCACCCCGCTCGACCACCCGGCGTATTTCCTCCAACAAGTCGTCCACCTGCGTCGTCGCCGGCCGAACTTCCACCACAGGATCCACCAACCCGGTGGGCCGCACCACCTGCTCCACCGTGCGCCCGGACTTCTGCGCTTCATAGGGCCCGGGTGTCGCTGACACGAAGATCAGCTGCGGTACGAGTTGCTCCCACTCCTCAAAGCGCAGCGGGCGATTATCCAGGGCGGACGGCAGTCGAAACCCGTACTCGACCAGGGTTTCCTTGCGCGACCGATCACCCTTATACATTGCGCCGATCTGCGGAATACTGGCGTGAGACTCATCCACAATGACCAACGCATTGTCAGGCAGGTACTCAAAAAGTGTGGGGGGCGGCTCCCCCGGCGCGCGACCGGACAGGTAACGCGAGTAGTTCTCGATTCCCGTGCAGTAACCCAGTTCGCGGATCATCTCCATATCGTAGCGTGTGCGCTGTTCAAGTCGCTGTGCTTCGACCAGTTTGTCCGCCTCGCGCAGTTGCTTCAGCCTGATGCCCAGTTCCTCCTCTATATGGACCACCGCATCGAGCATCACTTCTCTGGGAGTCACGTAATGCGTCTTGGGGTAGATAGTTACCCGGGGTACCTTGCTGTCCACCGCGCCAGTCAGCGGATCAAACCAGCTGATGGCCTCGATTTCCTCGTCAAACAGTTCAATTCGCACCGCATCGCGTTCTGAATCCGCGGGAAATATATCGATCACGTCCCCGCGTACCCGATACGTCCCACGTCGAAAATCGACATCGTTGCGCGTGTACTGTAATTCAGCCAGCTGGCGCAGAATATCTCGCTGATCCACGATCTCTCCACGAGAAAGGTGAATAAGCATCTTGAAATAGGACTTGGGATCACCGAGGCCATAAATAGCCGAGACCGTCGCCACCACCAGGCAATCGCGGCGCTCCATCAGCGCCTTGGTCGCGGAGAGGCGCATCTGCTCGATGTGTTCATTCACCGAGGCGTCCTTTTCAATAAAGGTGTCGGATGAGGGAACGTAGGCCTCTGGCTGGTAATAATCATAATAAGAGACGAAATACTCGACGGCATTATCTGGAAAGAACTCCTTGAACTCACCGTAGAGCTGGGCCGCCAGGGTCTTGTTGTGCGCCATCACGATGGTGGGCCGCTGCAACTGCTCCACCACGTGGGCCATGGTGAAGGTCTTTCCCGAGCCGGTAACCCCCAACAGGGTCTGAGCCGCCAGGCCTGCCCGGGCCCCTTCGACCAGCTGGCGAATAGCCTCGGGCTGGTCACCAGCGGGCCGGAACTGCGACTTTACCTTGAAACGCCTTGACACCTTTTACCTATCCGAACTCAGCCAGAATAGCCCTTTATTATCATCCACATAGGTATCAAATGCAGCCTGTATTACGCGCCATGTGAGAATGCCCAAATAGCGGTTGACCGAAACCCGGTCCGTCATTAATATACGCGACCTCTGGGTAATGCCATTCCGCCTTAGCTCAGTTGGTAGAGCAAATGACTGTTAATCATTGGGTCGCTGGTTCGAGCCCAGCAGGCGGAGCCAATCATCAGAAATGCCGGTTTGAGCCCCCTCAGCCGGCATTTTTGCTTCCAGCGCGAGCACATTTTTCGCAAGCAGATCAAAGGGTGTTGGCAAATTAACACCTGTCGCATCAGAAAGGAGGGGGCACACATTCAGGCCACTGCCCTGCTCCACTCGCTAAACGCACTAACCCTGAGATCAGGAAAATGCTGAGCTCAAAGCAAGTGCCGTCCCAGCTTGAAGAGATTCTGCATCACGGCATACGCACTAACGAATCTTTGAGCCTGCCTGACGGATTTGAACTTACGCATCCCTCGCTCTCTTACTCCGGTCCCCTAGTGCGATTGTTCTGCTCTGTTATTCTCATGCTGTTCAGTACTGGCAGACAGACATCGACTACCTCGCCATCCTGGTCAACGGCCCGTCAAAGGTGATGCTGCTTGCCGTTGATCCTGATGAAAACTTCATCGATACAGGAAGTGTCGCCGTATCCCAGGTGCTTTCGATTCAATCTACACTCTCAGAGCACCGAATTTTATGCACCGGAGTCTGATCGCCTCTCGGCCAACGATAATTCCTCGTTCAGCCTTAGGTCTTCCATATCTCGGCGACTGAGATTAAAGGGAGCGTAGACCCAGACTGCGTAGGAAATTATGTCGGGCGGGATTCGGTTGTGTTTATAGGTATCCATACGACGGTTCTACCAATTACGCCGAGTAAATTTGGCAATACCCTACAAACAGGCGGCGCCACGGTGCGAACGTCAAAGGCAGCGGTGGTTAGGTCACTGCTGCAACTCCAAGTCTCCTGGCCGCCAACTCTGATCGAACCATGGCGCTAACGGACCATAGAGCCGCAGACCGACGCTATAGCCCTTTCCAGGTATGGTTTGCACCCAGTTTTTCTCGTGACCTGCCGGGGCTTCGGGTCCAAACCAGATGGTAACACCCCCATCCTCATTCATCTGGATGTCCGGGAGCGTGCTGTCGAGTCCCGCCAATTTCTGGTCTGTTGGAAGCAGCGAGCGTGTCTGGTTGTCGTAGACCGTGAAGGACCAGAAATCCTTCGCTGGAATCGGCCCGGGAAGTATGACCTTGTAGGTGCGGTTGCCGTCGAGGTAGGTCCCTGTCACGTCTCGGACAGTGATCGCGTAAGCAGAGCCAGTACCGGGCTTTGATTCTGTCATCGCTGGCGTAATGCCTGTCGCGTAGTAGAAAAACATTGTCCGTGCGTCGAGTAGGCGTTCGGCACCGTCCAGGAATTGGTAGCTGCCGCCTACGAATGGCGTGAAATATTGCCGATCCTTGTAAATCCGGGTCTGTGGATCTCGTGAGGCAAACAGGTTGGCGCGGGCGATCGCGTTGCCTACGGCCACCGCGTCCGTAAGAATACCTTTCAACCGCGCATCAGGCGTGAACGGTTGTCCTTTGCGGATGCCAATCGCTGCATACAACCCCACAGTATCTGGATCGACCCAATCCGCGGGCTCATTCTGCACCACGCCATTCAACTCCTCATAGAAGCTGAAATCATTGGCGCTGATCGTGTTGAACTTCAGGCCAGAGACGTCGACAATGCCTGTTACCGGACGCTTGGCTGCTTCGGATAGCGGAAACAACGCCGCCTTGGCCTTGACACTGGCCACCGCTGCAGGGATGTCGCCTTTTTCAACAAAGGCGCGATAAAACACCATGAGCCTGTTGGTGCGGGGTTTCGCGATGTGATACCCTTTTTTCGGCAGCGGCCCCTTATAGTCGGGCGGAACGAACAAATAATCTCCGCCCATCCCCTTGTCCGGGCCCGTGAATCCAACGTCAGTAACCCAGCGGAAGTCAGCGTCGTCGACCGGGCCCAGGACCCGAGGCGGCACCCGCAGGACTACGGGGCCGTCATTGAGGTTCATACAGCCCATAGCATAGACCGTGGTGGTGTTGGCAGTCAGGAAGAGCGAGCGCGCATCCAGCAGATCCTCGGCGATACCGATGCCGTGGTTGGACTTGATGCCCACCTCTTCGAAACCGCGGCAAAGGGCATAAATCGAGGTCGCCGACATACCAGTGAGGAAGGCATCAATGCCTCGGGTGTAGTCGAGCTGATCGAAAGCCAACTGCGCCGTCGCAGGATTCGGCATACCATCGTTGAACTGGAGCGTACCGACCCGGGTCTCGAGCCTGTCGGGGGTCGTGATCTTTACCGGCACGTTGGGCGCATACATCGGCGGCACGGTCGCAGAGCCACCCTGTGCGCTCACCGTGCCTAGCATGAAGGTCGTTATGATCACGACCATACCTGCATGAAATTTATTCATTACTGGTCTCCCTCGTGTGAACTGATACGTAATGCCAGTGCTCACCTCTCTCAGTGCACCAGCTCGACCTCACCCGGCCGCCAGGTTTGATCGAACCAGGGCTCAAGCGCCCCATACATCCGCAACACGACGTTCCAGCCGCGCCCAGGCACGGTCTGGACCCAGTTCTTCTCGTGGCCCGCTGGCGCCTTCGGCCCGAAGTAGATGTCGGTCGACCCATCCGCGTTCTTCTGCAATCCTTTTGTCTGGCTACTCACGCTCGGGAATCGCTGGTCGGTCTGGATCTGCGAGCGTGTCTGATCACTGTAGAGTATGAGCGACCAGAAGTCCTTGACGGGGACATTCGGCGGCAAGCGGAGACGATAGCTCTTGCCACCATCGAGCGGATCACCTTTGGCATCGCGAGCTGTCCAGGCATACTGGGATCCCTTGCCGATCATTCTTTCTTCCATCGCCGGGGTGACAAGGATCGCAAGGTAGTAGTAGAAAGTCGCCGCATCGAAATCCGCTACACCAGGCGCAGCCTGGAATTGATAGCCGCCAATGAAGCCTCGCTGCCAGTTGCTGTCGGGGTAGTAGTAACTGTCCCGGTCACGTGTATGGAAGAGTATGCTGCGCGCCGTGGCGTCGCCGACTGCCGCTGCCTCAGTAAGAATCTTCTTCATCCGCGCGTCCGGGGCGAAGGGCTTGCCCTTCTGGATGCCTATCGACCGGAAGAAGCCAAGGGTAACCGGGTCCAGTGAGTCGGCAGGCTCTTGCTGGACCACTTCATTTAGCAATTCCCAGAAGCGATAGTCGGTTGGAAAGACCGTATTTAGTGGCTTTCCCGACATGTCGATGAACTTCGGCGCAGCCACTACCGTACCAGCTTCGGACAGAGGATAGATCTTCGTAAATTGCTTGACCAACGCCACACCGGGCGCCGGATCGCCATGGACAAGGAAGCTGCGCCAAGGGACCCACAGGCCGAAAGTTGGGGAGTGCACCACGTGGTAGCCTGGCGGAACTTGGCCATTGTAGCCAGGTGGCAGGAACAGGTACTTCCCACCTTCGCCCTTGTCAGGTCCGGTAATGCCGACATCTACAACCCAGCGTTGCCACATATCGTTGACTGTGCCGAGCACCTTCGGGGGTACCTCGAGCACCAGTGCCCCCTCGGACAAGTCTAGCCAAGTCCAGCTGTAGACCGTGTTGTCGTTACCGGTGAGGACAATGCCTCGTCCATCGAGAAGTTGCTCGAAGATGGGCACCACCGTATTTGGCGGGCCGAATGTTCGGAATGCTGCACGATTAGCTACTTGGCTGACGGCGGGCATGCCCAACAAGAAGGACTGTACGGCGCGCTGAAAATCGAGATTGTCATATAATTTCTCAGACGTGGCCTTGTCCGGGAAGCCGTCGAAGAAATGCAGGGTTCCTATCCGGGATTCCACGGTGCTCGGTACTGCGATACCGGGGGGCATGGGAGTCGAGTATTCGTACTGCGGGTCGGCAGGTGCTCCCACCAGAGGCCCCAACCCATCGAACATTGATGTCGGGATCGCGTCTTGCGACGGGGGCCCGGCTACGGCGCCAGGAACGGTCATTCCTGGGCCAAGACATAGTAGTAGCGCCAGCGCTGTTGACCACGGGCGTTTTACAGGTCTGGAGCCGCTCGAGTGACGCATGTTCTTTCCTCCTTACAATTTAGGGGAAATTTACAAGCAATTACTAGTGCGTTCTTGTCATTTTGCGTCAGCGCCTTGATACTTTGCGACGGACATATCGCTATTTACTCATCAATACAAACCCATGCGGGAACGTTCTTCCAATAGTGTTAACCGAGTTGGCCGCTTGGTGGTCGAGGCAGGAATGGTGCGCAGCGGCCCGATACTGGCGATACCTGCCGTTCTTCGGTCCTTTGGTGTCGAACCTCACGCACTGCTGGCAGAGTTCGGCCTGACTGAATCGTTCTTCGCGGATCCGGAAAACACCTTATCGACGACGATGGCCGGCCGACTTCTTGGCCGCTGCGTCGAACGTACAGGCTGCGAGCACTTCGGTTTACTGGTTGGCCAGCATGCGAGTGCTTCGTCTCTGGGGGCCCTAGGCTACCTGATGCAAAGCTCTTCGACCGTCGAGGAAGCGCTAACCTGTTTTTCGCGCGACCTCGACGTGCAGGATCAGGGCGGAGTAGTGTGGGTTGAGACCGAAGGCAGCCACGCGATTCTGGGTTATACCCTCTTTGAAGGAGAGAGAGAGTCACTGGACCAGATCATGGCTTGTGCAATCGCAATCGCCACCAATATCCTGCGCAGCTTTTTTGGTTCGCCATGGCATCCGGACCAGGTACTATTTGCGTTTTCCAGACCAAGACGCGTCGCCCCCTACCAGCGATTCTTTGGCGTTTTGCCGAACTTTGACATGGACAGGACAGGCATCGTTTTCCACTCTCGCTTACTGAACACGCCAATAAACGGCGCGGATTTGCTGTTACACAAGCTCATGGAAGAACGTGTGCGCGAACTCAAACAAATATCCGAAGATAATCTCATCGAGCACGTTCGCCGGCTTTTGAGAAGCATGGTTACGTCGTCAAGTTGTTCGGTTGAAGCAGTGGCAGAACAAGTCGGCATGCATCGTCGTGCTGTCAATCGGAAATTGGCGGCTGCAGGCACCACGCTTCGCCAGATGCGCGATGAAGCGCGCCGGGAGGTCGCTTGTCAGTTACTCGAGAACACGAATAATTCAGTGACAGATATCGCCACCATGCTCGGATATGCGGATGCAGCGAGTTTTACCCGTGGATTTCAACGGTGGACTGGATCAACTCCTAGCCGGTGGCGTAAGAGCCGTCGGCGTTAGAAGTTAGCTCATATCGAGTTGAAGCATTGCCTAAATGTGCGTGGCAGTTTCGCGCCCACTGCTAGTCAATGAATGAACAGGCACTTTCTATTGACTTCACAATGTGGGAGATTCGTGTATAGGGGGTCTCCCCAGTCGCTATAAGGCATATAAACAGCAAATAGAGGCTAGATCCCCTTGCTGATTCTGTTGACTGGACTTGATGATCTATCGAAGTTCCCGCCTATTGACCCGAGAATTCTGTTTGCGGCGTTCCGCATGCTATTCATACCCGTCCATTCCTGAACAAAAGAACCCAACAGCTCATGCTATGCGGTTTTCAGTCGCTTCCGTGCTGGGAGTGCAAGAAAAGCCAACGACATATCATGAATAAATTCCTTTGCAACATCAGGCTGCGCTGCCGGACTTGATCGCTCAACGGTCACCTGGTGTGCTGAAATCGCCCTTGCACTGATTCATTTGCCGATTTTTTTGGGTCGTTTCCTGGCCATAACCCACAGGAATTTATGCCAATCTGTTATTCAGTGGTGTATTTAGGGTCAGAGTAAAAACCCAGGTTCTGACTCTGAACCATTACTTCGGGCACTACATCGCTGTAGCCCTACTGTCACATTTCGTCAACTTTATCGACACATTCGTGCAGTAACATAACTGTCACGTTCAGCTAAGACAGGAACCGCCAACTGCGATGCTCACGCTCAACTCGCAGTCCCAGCCCAATTTCAGTCTGTCCGCGGACATGCTGCAACAAGTACTAAACACTCCCGTCCCCTGGGCCACTACGAGGACGCGGGCAACCTCAATATTGGTTTCGGCTTTCTTTATTATGCCCTGGTACGCACGCTGCGCCCGCAACACGTGGTGGTAATCGGCTCTGGCTTCGGCTTCAGCGTCACCTGCCTGGCACTTGGCCTGCACGACAACGGCAGCGGCGCAGTCAGTTTTGTCGATCCCTCGTATTCACTGCTGCGCAACGGTCCGCTCAATACCGTCGGCGGTGTCTCCCACTGGGACGACCCAGCGCAGGTGCGCGAGCACTTTCGTCGTTTCGGCGTCGAGCGCCTGGTGACCCACTTCAAGTTGACAAGCGGAGAGTTCTTCGCGAACTATGCCGAGCGCGGCCTGCCGCCCATCGACCTGGCTTTCATCGACGGCAACCACTCGTATACCGCTGTGCGCCACGATTTTCTCGCGGTGCTGCCATACACTCATCGGAATACCTACCTGCTGTTGCACGACACCAATATCTACGTGCGCGAGCTGGTGCGCCACGCCGGCGTCAAACGCTGGCTGAAGCGCGTGGCCCGCGACAGGGAGTATTTCGAAGTGATCGATTTTCCGTTCTCCTCCGGAGTGGCGCTGGTACGCGTGCTGCGGGAGGGCAACTGGGAAGACCGTCCGTGATCGCGGCGGCAGCGACGGGTGCGCTGCTGCCCCTCGCGGCCTTCCTGTTCTGGCGCTACATCTGGTTCTTCCGCGATCCCGTGCGCACCGCGTCGGGACTGCCCGGGCTGCTGAGCCCGGCCGACGGTACGGTGGTGTATGTGCGCCGGGTGGCACCGGGCGAAGCGGTGGTGTCGATCAATCAGGGGCTGGCAGCCACGATTCACGACCTCGTGGGTGCGGACGTCGACGGCATCAAGCTTGTCATCGGCATTTTCATGAGCCCATTCAACGTCCACTACAATCGCGCCCCGTTGGCGAGCACGGTCGATTTCATCCAGCACCACGCGGGGCGGGGAAAAAACCGCAACATGGGCCCCATGCATTGGCGCATCCTGACCGGCCGCCAGCCGTTCCACGCCGGTAGCGAACACATCGTGCAGAACGAGCGCACCGTCACGCGTTTCCTTGCCCAATACCGCGAGAAAAACCTCCCCTACTACGTGGTGCAGATCGGCGCGCGCACGGTGAATGGCATCGATAGTTATTTCCAGCCCGGCGAGGACGTCGCGCGGGGGGAAACCTTCTGCATGATCCGCATCGGCTCACAAGTGGATCTCGTGGTGCCGTGGCGTCCGGACTTCGAGACCCTGGTTCGGCCCGGCGACAAGGTGCGCGCCGGGGAAACCGTGCTGGTGCGCTGACGGCGCCGGGCCTGCACAGTGTTACCCGCACCGCTCACGATCTTCCTGCTCGGCTGTCTGCACGAGGACGTGGCGATCATCGCCGCCAGTTACTTCGTGGTGGAGCACGGCGAGTCCCCGTGGCTGGCGGGCGCGGTTGCCTTTGCCGGCATGCTTGTCAACAACCTCGTGCTGTACGGCGTGGGGGCGCTGCTGCGCAATCAGCCGTGGATGCAGCGCTGGACCGGGAACGAGCGGGCGTCGGCCATCCGCCGGCGCCTGCAGCGCCACCTCGTGGCGACGCTGACGGTGGCGCGCTTCGGCCACAGTATGCTGATGCCGGCGCTGGTCAGTTGCGGGTCGCTGCGCATCCCGCTCCAGCGCGTCCTGCCGGTCGTCGCCCTGAGCGCAGCGGCGTACCTCTCGATCCTGCTGGCGCTGGTCGTCGTGATGGGAGAAGCAGTGATGCGCGACCTGGTCAACTGGGCCTGGGTAGTGCCGGTGGCCGTGGCGACGGGGATGGCGCTGTGGTACGCGCACCGCCGCCTGGTGCGCAGGAATTCGTAGGCGCTGCCCGGCCAGTTGGTCCATCAGGGCGGGAAAGTGTTCCTCGACGAGTTGGTAGAGCAGAGCCTGTTCCGGGGGGTGGCGTTCAGAGATGCCAGGACCCCGGGGACTCCTGCCTGGCGAAAGCATGCTGCAATGACTTCAACGCTTGAAAAAATGAAGTCATATAAAGTGCTTCGAGAAGCTTAGGCGGGAAATATCTGAAGTATCCACCCGTATGCCTACAGTTGATCAGATCCTGCCAGAGCAACCATAATCATGCAGTAACACTCAGTACTGCCCCGTGTGCTGACCGGGTATACGTCAACAGGCCGCATGTTGGGCTTTATTCATCAGGGATTTTGGCTTGCGATTCCCACTTTTGGAGCGAAAATACGTTAACTTGTCAGTACCGTCCCGGGGCTTCACCGCGACAATCGGCACGGCGGAGGGCAACACATGAACTTCGAACATTCAGAACAAGCCAGGACTTGCATGGACGCGGTCAAACGTTTTATCAATGATGAGATCCTGCCCAATGAATCGACCTACCAGGAGCAGCTCGTGGGGAGCAACGATTATCGGGAGTGGAAGATCCCGCCTGTGATGGAGGAGCTCAAGGCGAAGGCGAAGTCTCTCGGCCTCTGGAACTTCTTCCTACCCGATGCGGAACTGGGCGCGGGCCTGAATAACCGCGATTACTCCCCGGTGGCGGAGTTGATGGGGAGGAGCCCGATCGCTCCCGAAGTGTTCAACTGCAGCGCCCCGGACACCGGCAATGCGGAGGTGCTGTACCGCTATGGTGACAGCGAGCAAAAGCAGCGTTGGCTCATGCCGCTGCTGGACGGGGACATCCGTTCCGGGTTTGCCATGACCGAGCCCGCCGTGGCCTCCAGTGACGCGACCAACATGAAGGCGACCGCCGAGTTGCAGGGTGACGAGGTCGTCATCAACGGACAAAAATGGTGGGCCAGCGGTGTCGGCGACCCGCGTTGCAAGTTTCTCATTTTCATGGGCGTAACCGACCCGGATGCCGATCGTCACCAGCGACACTCCATGGTCATCGTGCCGCTGGACACGCCCGGCCTGAAAATCCTGCGGATGGTCCCGGTGTTTGGTCACCTGGACGAGCCGCACGGGCATGGGGAGATCCTGTTCGATGACGTCAGGCTGCCAAGGGAGTCCATCATTGCCGGCCCGGGCCGCGGTTTCGAAATCGCCCAGGGCCGCCTGGGCCCGGGGCGCATTCACCATTGTATGCGTGCGATCGGCGCGGCCGAGCGCGCGCTGCAGAGATTATGCGAGCGCTCCGTGGGCCGCATCGCCTTCGGTAAGCCCCTGGCGAACCTCGGCAGTAACCGCGATGTCATTGCCAACTCGCGCATGGCCATCGACCAGGCGCGATTGCTCACACTGAAGGCCGCGTGGGCCCTCGACACCCACGGCACACTGGCGGCACTGACTGAAATCTCCGCCATAAAGGTCATTGCGCCCAATGTCCTGCAGTCGGTGGTAGACGCAGCCATCCAGATCCACGGCGGCGAGGGCCTGTCGACTGGGAGCTGACCTGGATGATGGGAATGGCGCGGGCGCTGCGGATTGCCGACGGACCGGACGAGGTGCACCGCGCTATGGTAGCTGGCTTGAGCTCGGCAAGTACAGGTAGTTACCACCATGTCCCTGCTGGATAAAGATAATCAACCCCTGGCCGACAAGGACGCGCTCGAGAAACACATCAAGCGCGCCCTGTCGGTAAAGCCTCCCCACGGGCGGGATTTGGATATCAATTACTGGCTGATCAAGCACTACTTCAATCCGCTGGTCGTGGGGGCCGAAAACATACCCGAAGTGCCCTGTCTGTTTGTTGGAAATCACTCACTCTTTCCCTGACGGATGGTCGCGGTACCGATTTTCCTCAAGGAAATCCAGCGCTTTCCACGTGCCCTGGGTGACAGGTTTCTCTTCGGAAATCGACGCGTCGCTGACATCCTGCTGAAAAGCGGTGCGGTAATGGGGCATCCCGATGTCTGCTCGGCCCTCATGGAGGGAGGGCAGGACATACTGGTCTTCCCCGGCGGGTCATACGAGGCTGTAAAGCCTGTCAGTGAGCGGTATGAGCTGCTTTGGCAGGATCGTCTCGGGTTTGTAAAGCTTGCTGCGAAGCACGGTTACACCGTGATGCCGTTTGGCCTTGTGGGCCCCGAGGAATTTTACGGCCACCTGACGGAGGGACGCGACCTGCTCGAATCGCCCCTTGGGCGTATCCTGACCCAGCTAGGTATACTGAATGAGGGCACGCGCACCGACTTTACCGCCGCTCCCGGTCGGGAGCCTCCGGGAGCGCCCTGCCTAAGCCACAGCGCTGTTACCTGGGCTTTGGCGAGCCCATCGATCTATCGCAATGCAAGGGAAAGCGGATTACGAAGAAGCGGTTGTACGCGATACGGGAAGAAGTTGCCGGCCAGATCGAACACCAGCTCAAGGATTTGTTGCTGATGCGAGAACGGAACAGGGGCAGCGAAAGCCTGTTGCGGCGCCTGCTTACCCTCTAGGGCACCTCAGGCCGCTTCCGATTCGGCTGCACCTTTTTTTGTTGCTTTCGTCGTTTGGTGTTTCTTGCGCGCCAGGTGGCGCAATTCATCCTCACCGTATTGTTCCAGAATATTGTCCAGTGCCAGGCTGATCCTGCTGCTCAGTTTGATGCGCTCCAGGTGCGGCCATGTCGCGAGTTCACCCTGGTGCTCCAGTTCCGCCAACTCCTGTTCGGAGACGTGGCTCAAGATCGTTCGCAGATCGAATTTCCGGAAATCCGCATAAATGTTGATGTCAGCCTTGTACTTCTGGCTAAGTAAAGCGTTGAACATGTTGACCCAGAGATTGAAGCGCGGCCAATCCCGGGTATAGCGGCTGCTCACGGCGTTGCCCAGTTTGGCCAGGCCTATTGCGCCGTTGTGCAGCACGTGGCGCATCACGCGGGGTATTTCCGTCTGGTCGTCGTCGATGTCCTTGCCGAGCATCACGATGGGGTTGATCAGACTGGCGATGTAGAGATTGACGCCGTAAAGCCGGGCCAGCCGCTTCGCCGGCAGGTCGTCCGTGACGGAGCCGTCGACCCAGCGCCTGGTGGGGAGGTAGGGTTGGGCCTCTCCCTTCACGTTTTTAGCGAGCAGCGTTACCGACGGATACACACCGGGGACCGCGCAGGAGGCCATGACCGCGGTCCGGATGAAGACATTGGGTGAGGCGATGGCGTTGAGCAGGCGGGAGGTCTGGTGCAGATCGGCCGGCGCGACAGAGATGTTGATGCTGCGGCCGGTCAGCTCAAAGGCCTCCTGGAAGGTCAGGTTCGGCACCAGGCGCTCGACCATTTCCTCCAGGTCTCGCAACTTGATCAGCGGGCGCTCGCCGAGCAACAGCCTGTCTATCAATCCGGCCTTACGGGCCGATGCGGTTGCCAGCGTATCCTCGTGCCGCGATTCGGCGAGCTGCGCGTCGGTATGCGTACCGAGGACGGCAGTGACCAGCGACCCCGCACTGGACCCCGAGATCACATTGGGCAGCACGTCGTTCTCCAGCAGCGCTCTTACCACGCCGATATGGAAATTGCCCCAAGACCCGCCGCCGCTCAGCATCAGCGCCGAGCGTCCGTAGGAGTGCCGGGCGCGGTGGAAAAAATCCAGTTTTGCCTCGCGGCTAATGACGTCTTCGTCCAGCTTCGCGAGATGCTCCAGCGCGCTCACTATCTCGGCGACGTAATCCTCGATCAGATATTTCGTGCCGAATCTGGCGGGCCGGTACAGGGCGGCCTTACCCATGCCGCCCATGTTACCGTGGATACCCTCGTTCAGGGTAAACAGCAGGGCGTGATCTTCCTGCTGTTCGCGGTTCCGCCGCAGCTCGTCCAGCCGGAGGCGGATCTGTGCGTAGTCGTAAAGCCTGGTCCGGTCCCTCCGCTTCCACTCCTCCGCACCGGAGAGCCGATCGTGCGCCTGGGCCGCCTCGCACCACTCGTCGTAGTTCGCGGCACCGGCCATGCGGTGTTCGAGTTCGTCGAGGTCCAGTGTCGATATGTCGTTCATTTTTTTCATTCTCCGCAATGACAAAACGCGGCGGTGACTGCTCCTGTTGGCGCTTGTTCGTTTGCTCCCGCAAAATGCACGGCTTTCTAGGGTTCAGGCTTCTTGCGACTTCGCCTGCCAGCAGCCGGCAGTTTGTTTTTACTCTTTTTTTTGGAAGGGGGATCGGCCAGCCCCTCCAGGCATTCCAGGCACAAGAACACAGGTCGCTGCGGTGTCGGCAGGCTCAGCGCGGCGCGCTCACCCTTGTGCAGGATGGCATTGCACTGATCGCAAACGCCGTTGAGGTTCAGAACGGCCTCCTGCCAGCCCGCGATGGTATTCCCGGGAACCGGCTGGACGGCGGTCGGGGCCGGTTTATCCCGCCTGGGCGACGCCGCATGCCCCTGTAGCGCCCTGCTGATCTGGACACTGTCCGAGACAACACCCTCCAGGAGATCGAAGGTGTGAAGCAGGGTGTTGCGCACGATAGTGGATACCGACAGGCCCAGGGATTCTGCACGATCGCGCAACACTGTATCAAGGTGTTCCGGTATGCGGGCCTGCAGCACGCGGTCCTTACCCGCCCGACGCTTGCCGCGACCGGGTCTTTTCCTCTGCGCCATTACCGCCCACCACTGGTGAATCCTGATGAGCGCCAACGTAGCATAAATATTACATTTGTCAACATATGTAGTACATTCTAATACATAAATGAAAGGCGTGTTCGCAGAGCCTGGCGAGGAATATCTGAAGTATCCAACCCCCTGGTTATAATCGAACAGATCCGGTCACAGTAACCGTAATCAGGCGGACAAACTAAACTTCCGTATTGCCCCGAGGGCTATCCGAGCAGATGGTGAAGGAGTATTAGAAACGGTTCGATATGCGTCTAAGAAGGAAAGCCAATTTTCAGAAATGCCGGTTTGAATCCCCTCAGCCGGCGTTTTTGCTTCCAGTACTAGCATATTTTCGCAAGCATTCGCAGCAGATCAAAAGGTATTGGCAAACTAACAACCGTCGAATCAGAAGCGCGGGTTCCTCCCTTCAGGCCACTGCCTTGCTTCACTCGCCGAACGCACTAGCGACTGGCTGAGCGATCCGGGCAAACCCTTGATGGGCTTTCCGATCGTGATGGGCTGGCTCGGCGGCGAAAACATGGAGCATTTCCTGCGCACGCGCATCAACCAACTGATGATTACCGATCGGCTGGCCCTCACCGATGTCATCAGCCCGACACCAAAGTTCGACGCGCAGAGCCTTAAGGACCTGATGCACATGAACCATGTTCACGCGGCCGAGGTGACACTGGATGACACGCTGAAAATCTGCGAGACGTTCGCCGCCGCTCCGCCTTCGGACGTCACCGCCGCGCTACTGGACATACTGGATCAAGTGTGCGGCGTGCGGACCGCCTGGGACCGCCACGTCAATCTCGACAGCCGCGGCGCGCAGGTGTTCACGGAATTCTCGGTTGCCTTGCGCAATGCGAAAGTCAACGATTTCCAGCATGTCATTGACGACCAGTCTTTCTGGCTGGTGGATTTTGACCCCGCGCTGCCGATCACCACGCCCCGCGGCATCGACATGTCGCTACCTGCCAACATCGAGCTGATGGGACGCGTACTGATCAGCGCCGGCGAGCGCCTGATCGCCAACCACGCGGCCTTCGATGCGCCCTGGGGCGAGGTAATGAAGTATCGGCAGTCTCCTGCACGATGACGCCGGCACTCACAAGCTACGCGCCAGCGGTAGTCCTACAGCGCCCGCTCCGGGTCGCCGATTACTGCTAGCGCCTTGATAAGTTGGTGCCGGCTCAACAGGCGCGGCATCAACAGCATGGCGCGGTTGAGCCAGCCGGTGACGACAATCGCTCGTTTTCGCCTGTTCAAGGCCTTCAGCGCTTCGCTCACCACCTGTGCGGCGGTCTGGGTCAACACTCTGGGCAAGCTCATCCCGTCGGCAGCACCGTCCGTGGCGACACTGATGAACTCGGTCGCGGTGACGCCGGGACACAAGCCCATCACGTAAACGCCACGTTCCTGCTGCTCAGACCACAGGCATTCCGAGAACGCCGCGACAAATGCCTTGCTGGCGCTGTAGATGGGCTGCGCGGGCGTGGGCAGGTAGGAAACCACGGAGGCCAGGTTAATCAGCGCATCGCCACGGTCGGCCTGTGCCAGGAATGCGTGCGCCAGCGCGACCACAGCACCGCAATTGACGTTGAGGATATTCTGCTGCTCTGCCAGCTCGGATTGGTAAAACGGCTCGAACCGGCTGTAACCGGCGTTGTTCACCAACAAATTGATATGTTGGCCGGACAACAGCTTGACGACGGCCTGAACGCCGGACGCGGTGGCGAGATCGGTCGCCAGCCACTGATGCCCCTCGCCTGGCAACTCGCCCATCAGCGCTTGCAATTTGTCCTGGCGACGCGCCACGCCGGTGACGATGTACCCCTGCGCCGCAAGCTGCAGGGCGAACTCGCGGCCGATGCCAGAGCTGGCGCCGGTGACCACTGCCCGCCTAGGCGCCACGTTGCTACCTCGCCGCCATGCCGCGGTGCAACCCGGCGGCGGTTTCGGCTCGCACGCGCTGCACCAACAGCCAGAGCCCGCCGATCGCGGCGGCGGGACTCAACACCGACCACTGCAGGTTCAGGCCGGCCCACTTCAGCCAGAAGCCCCAGGCGCCGTCCTCCAGATTGCGGAAGTGCACCAGGATCTCTCCCAGGTAAATGACGGACGTATTGCCATAGAAAGCGCCCCAGTTCGCCAGGATCGCCATCCCCAGGGCGGTTTTGTAGTACTTGCCCCTCGACAGCCAGTAGGCGGCCAGGATTTCGAAGAACCCGCTGTGCGCCAGCAACGCCTCGTGCGCCAGTTGTGCCTCATGCGGGCGCATGTAGCGGGTGTCCGCCACCGAATACAGCCACCACGGCCAGAACACCAGTTGGTCCGGTTGCAACTGCGCGCCCAGTTGGTACAGGTAGTCCACCTTCATATAGACCGCCGGCAGCTCCCAACCCAGCTGCGCACCCCCGCTGGTGATCAGCCAAACCACCAGGAACTCGTGCCATTTTGCCTCGCGACTGCGCCGCTCTCCCGGGTTGTCGACGAACGCGAACAGCGCCGCCCAGTAGCCAATAAACAGGCTGATCGATACGTACTTGTCCGCCGGCATCGGGTTGATCACGCCGGTCAGGATCAGTCCCCAGGCCACGCAAAACGCACCCGGCACCATGATGGCGGAGGCGATATAGGCGCTGCGGCGTATGTTGAAGCCCGGGTGGACAGCGCGGTCCCAGTCGAGCAGGGACGGAAAGGGTCTCCCGGTCTGCACACTTGAAACCATGGAAAGTGCCTCCTTCGTTGAAAGCAAGCGCACCGAAGCGACAGCTGGGTGCCAATTTAGTCTGACACTGGTGTCAGCTTATTGTCAAGCCCGGCGGAAGGCGTTAAAGTCGTGACTGCCATTGGCAGTAATGCGCGGCCTCACCCGCAGGACCGGATACCGGACCCCCGCAGCGCCAGCCAAGGGCACCTCGAACCCGGACAGGAGTGGTGTGCGGTATGCCAACAGGCGCACAATCGACGCTGGGCAGGAAACGTCCCGGACTGGAAGAGCAACGCAGGCTCATCCTAGCGGCGGCGGTCGACCTGTTCAGCGTCCACGGCAGCAAGTCAGTCTGTGTATCCGATATCTGTAAAGCCGCCGGGGTGTCGCGGGATACCTACTACCGGTGCTTTACGGACAAGGACAGCCTGATCGATCAGTTGTACCAGACTTCGTAAACGACCCGAGGCCGTGCTCACCGCCTGGGATCTGGACAAGCAGCGACCAGCAGCGGCTGCACCGTATGTTCGACCGTGACCGTCGATGCGATTTTGCGGCAACACAAGGTGGCGCAGTTGCTGTTCGTGGAGTCCGCCGATCCGAACTCCCCACGCCTACCGTGTTGTCCACCGGGCGTATGACAAGGCGGCGGCGCGCATGCAGCGGTGGTGCAAAGACACCTACGGCGCCACGCCGTCGCGGGGAGTATCTGGTGGCGTTACTGGTCGCGAGCCAGTGGCTGGTGCACAATTCGATTATTTCCGGTATGGGAAAAAATGCTGTCCGCAAAGCAAAGGCGGCAGGCGAGCAGCTATTTTACGCGGCATTTTCGAGCCTGAAACAACCTCAATAGCCGGAATCACGAAATTTCAGTTTAATCATGCAATTGAAAAAGGGACGAACAGCATGTCGACCGCAATCATCATCCCCGCAAGCCACCTGGACATCGTGGAGCAGGAATACCTGGCCATGGTCAGTACAATTCGCCACCAGGACGGGTTGATATCCACCAATCCGGTCAGCATCGACTGGGACGGCGAATTCGTGCGCTTCAGCACGTTGAAGCAGCGCGTGAAGTACAAGAACCTGTTAGCCAGTCCGCAGATCACGCTGTGCATCACATCATCGAAGGATTCGACGCGCTATATCGAGATTCGCGGAACCGCGGAGCTTATGGACGATCCCGGAGGCGCATTCCAGCGGGTCATGTGGAAGCGCTTCACCGGCGAAGACGAATTTCCGTATGATCCGCCCGGCGCCGAGCGCGTGATCGTCAAAATCGTGCCGCTGCAGGTTTCGACACCCACTCTGTACGGCGGCCGCATGACAACCTATACGCCAGAATACAAGCAGCAAAACCAGGAATTCGATGACGCGGGTTAACCGACATTACGGCAGAAGAAATGCGCGTCAAACGCGATTCGTCTACCACCGGGTGTGCTGAAATCGCGCTTGCACCGATTCATTTGCCGATTTTTTTTTTGGGTCTTTTCCAGGCAATAGCCCACAGGAATTTATGCCAATCTGTTATTCAGTGGCGCCCCTGCTGATCAGACTGTGATAACGCAGAGTCCTTCCTAGAGAAAAGAGGCAACGTACCCCAGGGTACCTTCTCTTGATGCTGCGCATCCATGCACCTTGTGCCCGGCGGGGCTCTGTTGGGCGGCACGCGGCGCGGCCCATCCGGTTTGTCCTGTTCTTCCCGACGCAGGCGAGCCAGTTACATTTGATAGGAAGGGGTTACAGTGACGCCGCCCTTTGTTAATCCAGTAGGAACGGCCTAACCAGAGTCCACGTGCCCCTCCCGCCCGGAATCGGATTCAAGCCGTTCGTGGTAGAGTATCGGGCAATGAAAAAAACACTGCTCACAATCAGTTTCGGTGCCTTTCTCGCAGCGGCAGGAGGCCATGCGGCTGAGCCAGGCAGTCAGTCGGTCGCGACAACCTTTCATTTTCCATTGATAAAACCCCAACACGACAACATGCGGTGGCTGGTGACCAATGCCCTCGGCTACCTGAAGACCGAGCACGGTCTCGTTGACCCCGCTTCCGGTTATCCGGTTGAAGGCTGGAACCAGGACCCCGAACAAGGTCTTTACCTGCGATCATTTACCCAGCTTACGTCCATCGGCGAGCGGCTTGAACTGCTGGCCGATATCGGTGCAGGCTATGCGGACAATCCCTACATTTCACGAGAGCAAGCGCTTGATGGCTTGGAACACATGGTCACCAGCCTACTGGACGACCAGAGCAACCCAACCGTGAGCGACAGGGGGTTGCTGGTGAATTTTTTGGGGTTTGCTGGCGACAATCGCACCGGACCACTCGGCGAGGAAGTGCAAAAAAGTAAGTTCATTGAAGCTTTCGGTAAGGATCGTGCGAGCAGTATCTGGGAGGCACTGGTCGCAAAAAAATGGATCATCCCTCAGCAGGACGGCGCGTTCGCCAAGATCTCGCGCAAAGGGCAGTACGGCGACAAGTATTTCTCCGGGGAACTCGCGCCGTTTTCGGATAGCGCTACCTGCGCCAGCATAATGTCCATTCTGGACGAGCGCGATGTGCTGATTATCTTCGGCGACAACGCCAACCTGACCGCTTCTGCCGCGAAGGCCATTGGCGCGCTGCTGCATCCTGCATTGGCAAACAATCCACGCGCCGAGCTTGCGAGGCAACAGTTGGAACAGTTCATCACGCGGCAGGAACCCGGCTATCGCCACCTGTATGACGAAAAATCGGGCCTGTTCCTGTTCGGCTGGAATGCCACCCACGAAAGATTCACGGGCTGGGAAGACAGTAATGGCAAGTGGATTGTCGGGCACATGGACTATCTGGTAAACGAATTCCGTGGCCCGCTCGAGTTCGTGGTGCAACGCTTCGACCTTCCCAGGGATGCGGTCAGGAATAGCGGGATCAAAATAAAGCCATACAGGACGGCAGATGGACGAGACCTGTACTCGCTGGCAACCTGGAACGGCTCAGCCTTTGAGTCCCTGGGCCTGTCTCTCTTCATGCAGGAGCTCGAATATCCCGGCTGGGAGGAGAGTCTTGAAAACGCGGTGGCCATCGAACTCGATTACTCCACGCGGCATCGACTGCCAGGACTGCTGAGCGAAGCCTATAGCGGTAACGGGGTCGAGTACACCGGCAACATTGGCATCCCGGAGCTTGCAGTAACGAACCAACCCCGCATCACAGATGCGCCATCACTGTACATGCTCGGCACGGCCTATGTTATCGCTCCCGACAACATCGACGCGTTTATAGCCGCCAACCGCCCACTGATTGCAGAGCTACTGACGGATCACGGGCCCTGGGAAGGCTACAATACCACTGACAACGCTGTGATCCGCTTCCAGACCACAGGCCACACGCTGGCGTTGATACTGGGAGGTACCGGTGCTGCAGAGGAGAACATGGCGCGTTATAGGCAATGGCGTGGGTTGACTGCACAAGCGCAGAGTGACCAGGGCACCACATCCGCCTTCGATTTTCTCAAGGAAGATGTGTCCTGGATTTCGTGGAGCCCGACCGGCGACCAGGTGTCCGTGATACGCTCGAAAACAGGCGCAAGAATCACGGCAGCAAGTGTACTGGACGGCGCAGTAACCCTGAAGACACCTGGGCCCGCAGGCACCAACCTGTCAAACGGCGCGCTGCTGATACGCTACCGGTCAACGCAACCCCTGGATGCCATTGTGACGCTGAACGCGGGTCCGAAATTGTTCCCGAATGAAATCTTTACTCGCTTCGATGCCACAACGAAAGAAAAGAGCATCCGTATTCCGCTACCGGCGACACCGGGACTCGAGGGTGTGACGGAATTGGTTATGCGCTTCGGTAATCGACTTAATCCCTTGTCGGTCGATTTGTCGATCTCGGCCTGGGAGTTCCTTCCGGCCAGGTAGGCACTCCCAGGTGCGACTGTTGCAATGCATTATTCATCGATACTGCATTGACACCGGCAATCGGCTCCGAGCTATGGTGTGTCCGACTTCGCCGGCCCAACTACCTGTCCCTGCCAGCGCACTTCTTGCAAATAGGGCCATACATCGCCTTTCCTGGCCCACTCCTTGACCTGCAACTGCCCGTCGCGAAATTCAAGCCCCAGCAGACATCGCGCCGCCGTCAACATGCGCGCCGCCGAACCGGTGTACCAACTCCACCCGCCTCGTCCTCCATAGCCATGATTGAAATAGACGTCGGCAGCCTGCTGATGTGGCTCCAGTCCATAATCGGCCCATCGTCCGGAAGCCATGTGGGTCAGCGGGGAAATCTTGCGCCAGATCCCGCCCGCACGCTTGCGCCATTCCAATGCCGCACGGACATCGCCTTGTCCTTCCAGGGTATCAGCCAGTTGCAGTGCGGCATCGACCAGCCAGGAGCTGCCGTGGGAATACTGCGCCCCATTTTCACGAACGCCCGGTGGATACCGCGTAATACGACCCGGATAAGGTCGGGAGCCCGCACCAAAGGGAGGGTTCAATAACAACACGAGCGCCTCACGCTCCAGCACGGCCAGCCCATGCTGGAGTGCTGCTTCTCCACGTCCGGCTTCGGCACCGCCACTGATGATGGGCCAGGAAGACATCAACGCGTCATCGAACGCCATTTCCTCACCGTTGTCGGTGATTGCGCGTACGTAACGCTGTTCTCGCCACTGTCGGTCCAGTGCCGCCTTTAATTCCCGGCTCCGGTCCAACAACCGGTCTCCAGCATCACCGCACTCCCTTGCGCTTACCAGGGGCGCGAAATCCCTCAACACGCCGTAGAGGAAGAAACCCAGCCAGACGCTCTCACCTTTACCCTGTGGGCCGACCGCATCCAGTGCGTCGTTCCAGTCACCCGAACCCATCAGGGGTAGCCCATTGCGACCCATTCGTGAAAGTACCCGATTGATCGCCAGCAAGCAGTGTCCGTAGAGTGAGGTCCTCTCGCGTGAACGCAGAGGGACGGAGACAACTCCTTCCGCACCCGGCGGAATTTCCCGGCCCTCGACAAAATGCAGGACTTCATTCCAGACGCTCTCATCTCCGCTCTCCCTAACGTAGTGCATCGCCACGTACGGTAACCACAGGAGCGTATCAGAGGTGTGATTGCGTGCGCCGATTCCCGTCTTTTTATCCCAGGTCGGATGCCACCACTGCAGCACATCACCTTCGAGAAACTGCTGCTGCGCGTGCAACAGGATCTGCTGGCGGCATAGATCCGGGTGTGTGGCCGCCAGTGACATCACGTCCTGCAAATGGTCGCGATAACCGTAAGCTCCTCCACGCTGGAACGGGCCACTGCGAGCCCACAAGCGGGCAGCAACGAGCTGGTAAGGCAGCCAATCATTGACCAGCCGGTCGAAGGCTGCGTCCCCGGTCCTGACTCGCAGGCCACTGCTAAACGTGCTCCACCAGTTGCGCGTCTCCTCGAGAGCACGCTGCAACGCATGGGTCTCGCGCAGCTGCCCAATGATTTTCCTGGCCTGCTCGATGTTGGGGGACTGGCCCATCACCAGCGTGAGTTGCGCAGATTGCGCCGGTGCTATGGTCAGAAGACTCGAGATCACAGCGGCCCGTTCGCCCGTATCCGGATTCATAAGATCGGCTTTACCGTAACGCGCCATTGAGGGTGACTCGACACTGCCGGATGCACCGATAAAACGGCTGTAGATAGTCTCGGTGGCCTCCGGCAAGAAGCCTGGAGCGACAAAAACAGGGCCGCGGGAAAACTGCTGCTGCGGATTTTCAGCAAAAAATGCCCGGTCATCCGGTTGCCAATACATGTCCAGGTTACCGCGACTGTCCTGTGGCAATTCGGCCAGAACCAACTGTATACACATTGTCACCCGCAGGCGGAGGGGAAGATCGCCTTCATTTTTCAGGCTCAGTATTCGACCCTCCGCGGGTTGTCCGGGCAAGGTGAACACCGCCATTTCCAGAGTAAAGTCTCCGCGGCGGGCACGATACGTCACGCTTCCGGGACAGAACTCTGAATCAAGCGTGCGACTATCGTCGAGATCGTGTTGATCTTCGAGTGACACTGGCAAGCGTAACAGTGGTTCATCCCGGTCGACATCCCAGACATACCATGCCTGGCCTGGCTCGGAGGAACAGTCGAGCGCTGGAGAAAACGGCGTAATCGCATTCTGTTGTGAGTTACCGCAGAACGAGTGCACGAATCCCCTGTTATTGGCGAATGCGCCATAACCTTCTGCATTGGCCAGTGGGTGATACCACGCTTGTGGCGTGGCAGCGGTTACCTGCAGGCGCCTGCCATCCTCGCTGAACTGCCACGGAGGCATCTCAGATTTATCACATCGTCCAGCAGGCCGCGGCACACGTGACTGAGCGAGCGATTGCTGCAACTGTTCCGATGACAACAATGGCAGACCCAGGTGAATATGCAAAATCTGCGCAGCCCGGTTGCGACTGCTTGCCCAGCCTTCGACAAATGTCATGGACAGTGTAGCACCAGGCGCTATCGAAACCTCGACACCAAGACTGGCGCAGGGATCGAATCGGTAGGTGTCGCCTGGATCCTGCCGCATAGGCAGCCCGCGTAGAAAGGCGGCTGGATGAGCCCGCGACCCGGTGCCAAGGATTTCCCCACGACTATCCTGAAATCCCAGCAGCTGCGCGCCCGATGGCAATGGCGCCACCGCATGAAAATATACCTCACCACCTTCCTGGACCGCGGAACCCACGAGCAGGCGATTGGCAATGAACAACGCCTGCAGCGCGGGGACAAAACCGGTCGAGATATGCAGGTCGTTGAAACTTTGCTGTCGCTCCGCAGAACCGGCACTGCGCAGTGTCAGGTCGCGAAAGCTGTAAAACCGAAGTTGTCGCTGTCGATCACTATTATTGGTGAAGGTGATTTCCCACCGTTCCACCGGGTCTCTCTCATGCACACGCACGCGCGCACGCGCGACCAGATCGCGATAGTCACAGGAATATTCCAGACTCCTATCCTGGGACCGCTGAGCAGTATATTTCGCTGCAGGCGCTGGCCGTGGCGAGGAATGCAAGGACCACATTTCAGAACCGGCAGCGAGGCTGGATTCCTGCAGATAAAACCATTTCCCACACGGCGAATACTGGGTCGTTGGCCGTCTGGTCAGATCGATGAGCTCACCACTGCTCCGCCTTGCTGCACTGAAGCCCCGGCCCTGCGGGTCAATCTCCAGGGAGTAGGATTGGTTTGCCAGCCGGAACACATGGCTTGACCAACCGGGTATCCCGATTGCGGGGACGGCACGCCGTCGCGATTGCATTAGCGCAAGCACAAGTCCGGCAAAGGCAAATAATCCGCAGATCAAAGCGCTGGCGGAAAGTACGCTATTGGAGGACTGCAGGGCTATCTGCTCCGCCGAATTCCAGGCCAGGTCCCAGTCCGCCCCCCTGGGAATATAAAATGGCAACAGCAGGGGCATCCAGGTACCGAAACGACGCAGCCCCTCTGGAATAAAGTGTGTGGGTGCGGGGTAGCCTACGACCCTGGCTACCTTTTCATCCAGCATGTCGCCACCTATGAATGACAGGTTCACCAATGTTGCTACCCGTAAACCCATATGGTCGAACCAGATAAGAATCCGCAGCCAGTCAAACGCAAGCAGGCTGACGAAAGATTCAAACTCAGGTTCTGAAATCGTTCTGATCCAGTGCCAACGACATGCCAGTAGCAATCACTGTACGCACCGCCCCATCCTGGTTGTACCATTGTGGATCCGGTGCCATACGCAGAAAGGAGTAGATGATCGGGGCCATCCACAGTCCCCATCGCTCTACCAGCAAAGCCTGGACTATGACTCTCTTGAAGCCCTCGGCGGTGGCGAACTCGCGCACTGGCCGCAGGCTGCGTTTGAGCAACGCCGTAAGAAAAACCATGTTGAGACTGAACAACGGCGCCGCCAGTGACCACCCTATAACGCCGGATAGGGATTCATTGAACAATAGCCGACCGCCGCTGGTCTCCAACCCGAGATTCAGCTGTCCCCACTTGCTAAAAAGTGGATAAACGATGTAAGCTTGCGGGAGATCGACGCTTAACGTCGTATACCGGTAAAACTTTTGCAGAATTACCTGTAATTGACTGGATTCACAGTACCAGCAAAGCGCCGCACCGGTGACGCCGCCCAGTAGCAATTGCACCAGATAGATTTTCCCTGTCTGCAAATATTGACGCTGCCGTATTCCAATGCGCGACCAGTCCCAGAGATACTGTGCACCGGCATAAACCGTTGCTCCGAGCAAAAAGCCAAAGGCTGATCGCATCCACGAATCTTGTATGGGTAAATGAACCTGTAGTGCGAGCGCTACGCCTACTCCGAGGACCGCGCCACGAAAATAATTCAGCGGATCCCGCAGGCTCCTGCGCAATCGAGTGATGAACGGGGCGCTGCCATCGAAGCTTTCGACGATTGTTTTTATCAAAGGAAAAAGTACGCCCAGCAACACCGCACCGCTAGCATAGGGAAATGACACGATAACCGCAGCAAACTGGTGGTATGCACCAAACAGGAGATAGAGGATCGTCATGAAGACGCCACCGTAAACGGCACCACGGTAAGCGCCTTGACGGCAGTGTACCAGCGCTCGATCCAGACCGGGGGCGCGACCCTCCAAAGCATCCATCATGAATCCGGTTACCAGATAGGTCTGCGCCCATAAAGCGGCCTGGGACGACACAGCTGCGAAAACGACCAGGAAGACCAGCAGGAGCGGAGCCGATGACGTTGCACTCATACGCCAGGGAATATCGGCTATCGTGGGACTCAGCGCTGCCATTGCCGAGGCGCAGAGCAACAGCAGAAGCAAGGGCGGCCGCAATACCCAACTGCTCCCGGTCAGCGAAGCGAGCAGTTGCACCACAACGACATTAACTACGAGGACCAGCAATATCCGCGCAACCAGCGCCTGGTTGGGCAGGTCGGGAGATGCCAACAGCAATAGCCCATTGAAAAGGCACGGAGCAAGCACGAGGGCTATAAACTCGATCGCTTTGGGTCCATGTCCGCGCGTTGCCAAAGATCCCGCGCTAACGCAGAAACAGGCGAGCACGATCAGGGTGCAGCCTACTCGACTGAAGGTAAATACACCCGCCACATCAAGCGGTACGCTCCAGATCGGAAGGGCGGGATCAACCCGCAGGTTAAAGAACAGGAAAATCAGCGCCAGACAGGCGCAGTCCAAAAGCGAGGGCAGCGCCCGAGCGAGCGCCCAGCGAAGCGTAACGGCGGCAAGGAGATTTATGCAGGTCGCCACAACCAGGCAAAACGATGTAGCGGAAAAGCCAGGCAGCCACGCCGATGTACCAGCCAGCCAGAAAGCCAGTCCCCAGGCCAACGCTGCCCTCGTCTGTCCACTCATAGGTGACACGTCAATCAATCCCAGGGATCTGAAATATTTATATTATTTGTAGGGGAATGGGTGCCGGTGTTCTTCCCTTCAGAGTGGCACTTTAAACCCGGGTTCAGGGCAATTCAAGAAGGGGTTGCTGAATCGTTGAGAATCGCCGGGTTTCTGTCTCAACAACCTGTCAAGGCGGTCCCGGACTCGTTACCCGCAAACTATTTTTCCAGCGGTTTGCGACTGAGCAATTTTTCAGCTCTCCCCTGAAGCTGTACCCTCTTCCGCAGGAAGTCGAAGCCATCGTCAGCTACAGGCGGAAGTGTATCCAGGGGTCGCTTATCAACCCCGGGGCGAATCTCCGGACGAGATGGCGCTTTCGACGTGGACACGGCATACAACAAATAAACGAGCAGACCGATCGCCAAAATCAACCATTTCGCTACATAGGACCAAACCAGGAAGGCACGATCACCCGACAGATCGACATAGCCCAGATACTCCCCGTGAAGAATGTGCACCAGAACCACCAGAATGACCAGCGCCAGCAAACCCGCCAGCGCGGCCTCAGCCAGATCAGGAGCGAGCTTATAAGCGTAAATTTCAGTAAAGCGTTGAGCATAGACTAACTGAGCCCCAGTGTTATCAGGAGCGCGACCACGGCGGATTGTTTCAAACTGCTTTTCACTTTCTGCTCCTCATCATGCACAATTATCTCCAGTTCATCCTCGGTAAAATCCTCGAGTTTTTTCTGGGACAACGCGATTCTGGCCTTCGCCTGCGTAATGGCGCGTTCACGGATTCTGGATCTGAATTTGCCCGCCAGGCCTTCCTTCAACTCACCGATTTTTCTAAACATACGTAGATATCTCCAATGCCTTCAGGCCGGTCTGCCATGACGACAATCTGCCGACGAAACGCCGGATTAAGCGAATAAGGCTAATCTAGGTCTTTACGTAAAGGAAGGCAATTGCATGACTGCTGCCGAGGGCCGCCACCTGCCCGGAGGCAAACACCGCATCCCATACCACGATGACTGCGCGAACTTTTTGGATTATAGTCTGGCTACAGTCTGGTACTCAGTAATCGTTATATGGATTGCACTGCAGGCAGCAGATATGTGATAACAGAACATAGCGTGTCTGCCCCTCAATGGACGAGGACAGTATAAAGTGACTCTTACCAGAAAATCGGTGGGCTTTTTTGTTTGTTCCAGCCTGATCCTGAGCTTGGTTGCTACTGCATTGGTAGCCCAGGGGGCGTACCGGCAAGCCATTGATAAATTGGCTGCGGTTGCGGCGGCACGCGTAGAACAGCGCCCCGAAATTCCATGGTTTTTCTATCGCGAGCAGCATTCCAGCCTGCAGTATTTCCTGCATATTTTCCTCGAACAGCCCGCCGTCACCGCCGCTGTCGCATATAGTAGTATTGGTACCGCTGTTGCCGAGACAGGCATGAACGGCACCAGCACTGAGCGATTTCCAGCACTTGCCAGCATTCGTGGCGATGCTTCAGTTACAGATACTACCTTGACGGCGCTTGACGAGGCCAACGCACCATCCGGTACCCACTTCTGGTCGATGCTGTTCTCTGGAAAGTCAAAGCTCTACCTGACAATACCCGTATTCCTGCCTGTAGATAGTGCCGCCCCCAATCTAAAACTGGAGGATTTTGCTACGGCCATGAATCGGGCGCAAAAGAACGGCAGTCGCGTCGTTATCGGCTATATTCAACTGGCGATTAATCCTGCCGAAGTCATGGCAGTCACCCGTACCACCGCCATCGAAGTATTTTTTAGCACCCTGTTCCTGATGATTTTAACCTCCATTTCGTTCTTATTGATTGTGCGTCGTGATATTAATTCCCTGAATCAACTGAAGCAGCTCGCCAGTCAAATACTATCCGGGAGCAAGCACCAAACAGGTATTGTATTACGAAGCGATGAGTACCTTGATATTGGTACCGTGCTCAATAACGTTATGCAGGATTCGACCGACCTCAAACAGGAAGTCGATCTGGAACATAAACTGGCCCTGATGAAGGCTGATCAAAAAGCGACCCAGCTGTCGGAGCGGGAGCAGGAATTGAGCCGGGCTACCGAAGAAATCAATGCCACCCGCGAACAGCTACATCGATTGGCCAACTATGATCGCTTGACATCCCTCCCCAATCGACAACTGTTTACAGAGCAGCTCGGGCTGCTCTTGCGCCTGTGTGCCCGTAACGCAAAACCATTGGCACTACTGTTCATCAATCTGGACAACTTCCATCGTATTAACGAATTACTGGGGCGCAGTTCAGGTGACTTGCTCCTGCAGGAAGTGGCCAAACGCCTATCGGGTTGCCTGCGTACCAGTGACGTGCTGGCGCACTACGTCAACCCGGACGATCAAATGAACATATCACGCGTTGGCGGTGATGAATTCGCTATTGCACCGAGCCAGCTCGATCAAATTGAGGCCGCAAGTCTTATTGCACAGCGGGTTAAAGCCCGCCTGCTCGAACCCATGATCATTGACAGCCAGGAGTTAGTCGTCAACCCCAGCATTGGAATAGCATTGGCGCCCAGAAACAGTATGGATGCAGAAGAACTGCTCAGCTTCGCATCCGCCGCCATGCATCACGCCAAGATGCACTCTTCCGAGGAATGCCTTGTCTACAGCGAAGAGATGGAGGCGTCCGGTCAGGACGATCTCAAGCTCGAATCTGAACTTCGCAAGGCTATAGATCGAAATGAGCTCCGCTTGCACTATCAGCCCCAGGTAGATACCTCGGATGGCTCGATCATCTGCGCGGAGGCCTTGCTGCGATGGGAGCATCCTGAGCTGGGCTCCGTGTCACCTACAAGATTTATCAGCCTCGCGGAAAGGACGGGGCTGATCTGGGAGCTGGGTGACTGGGCGCTGGTCGAGGCATGCCGACAAATGAAGGACTTTCGTGACCAGGGACTCTTGCTGCCAAGGATCGCGATCAATATCTCGCCGCAACAATTCAAACCCGTGTTCATCAGTCGACTGCAGGAAGTATTACGGGCTTCCGAACTGCCTGGGTCAGCTCTGGAACTGGGGCTGTCAGAGGCGATACTGATGGAAAATGACAGCGGAAATCTCAAGTTCTTGCAGGAACTCAAGGATGTCGGGGTATATCTTTCACTTGAAAATTTCGGAACTAGTCACGCGCCCATCACCTACCTGAGCAGGCATCCACTGGACGAGATAAAAATTGATCGCAGCTTTGTCGCGGACTGCGACAAACGCAGGGAGCATGCGAGACTTGTGCAGGCGATCATCGCGATGGCCAACAGCTTGAGCCTGCGAACGGTTGCCGAGGGCGTTGAGACGGAGGGTGAGTACCGGTTTCTCGCAAATAATGGGGTTGGGGTGATGCGTGGCTATTTGTTCAGTAAGCCCCTCCCCGCCGCGGAACTACAACGGCTACTGGTGGTACCGTGGCACTTCATGAGCCAGATTCAGCGAATGGCGCTATTGTCGAATTGACGCGGCCTGGCAGCCATAAACAGCGCAAGACTGATAAACCCAGTACCTAATATGGGTACCACACTGCTGTTCCCACTGCCCGCCATTTGCCTATCCTAAGGTCCAGGGGCCCGTCACACACTACAAAAATCGTCCCCTTGCAAACCATAATGGCACACAGCCAACGCTGGCAATCGGCTGGATGGAGGACGTAGCAATGAGAAAAATAAGTCGACCATTTGTGATAGAGATCACAGAAGAGGCCTACAAGCAGAATTCAGTCTACCGCCCCTGGGTAGAGATCAGGTCCATTGGGACCGAAGACAGCGTCGTTACTTCCCTGGAACAACGACGAACCTTGAAAGTGGTCTCCAGTATCAACCTCGCTTCGGTCCCCACCAAGACGCCACGGTAGCCCAGAACACCTGCGACACGAAGTTTCCCGGCTTTTTGGCGACCAATCGGCAAATTGCTCGAAAATATACCCGTCTTATCGCACCCCTGCGCCCATTTTGATGTAGTATTTTTCCCAGCTTCGCTGACAGGTAACACCTGACAGCTTAAACACATAAAGAAACCTGATACGCCTCACCAAGGGTCTATGAAGAATTGCCTTGTTATCCTGGGAATGCATCGCAGCGGCACATCTGCGTTTACGGGAATACTGGACCTGCTGGGGATAAACCTGGGCAGCAGACTGCTTGAGACCCAACCGGATAATCCCAAGGGGTTCTTCGAAAACAAATACGTTGTTCAGGCAAATGATTGCATACTGGAAACACTCAATTCGGCCTGGGACGACACCTTTCCCCTGCCGCCTGATTGGCTGGAGAGGTTTGATGATTGCCAATTACTGGTGGATATTCGCCATTTTCTGCGCACCGATCTGGCACCGGATCAACTCTCCGCCCTGAAAGATCCAAGACTATCCCGATTGCTTCCACTCTGGCTTCCCCTCTTCCGCGCGGAAGGCGTGGCGCCACACTTTGCGCTTCTTATCCGGAATCCTCTGGAAATCGCGTATTCGCTCGCACATCGAAACGGGTTTTCCACGGAAAAGAATCGCTGCTTCTATGGATGCAGTACATGCTGGATGCGGAGCGTAACACCAGGGCACTACCACGCACCTTCGTCAAGTTTGAATCCCTTTTGCACAGCCCGCGACAGTGCGTGGAGAGCGCGTTCGACTGTGCAGGCCTGGCTCCGCCAACTGCTCAGATGACCACCGAGGAACTCTCCGATTCCTCGATCGCAATATGCGCCACCACCATATTTCAGTATGAACTGGAAGCGCGGTGCCCAAAGCTCATCGTCGATTACTACCAGCTACTGTGCAAGATCGCGGATCAAGGCACCGTCACCCGAGAAGATCAACAACTTCTTGAGGGAATACATAGCGAGTTCGGGGCCAACCAGTCTCTTTTTTATAACGAGGACGTACTGCATTCCGTGTCCCGCGGTGACCAGAACCCTCTCTTTCTCAGGGTACGAAGCCAGGCTCAAAAAAATGGAGAGTGACTTCGAGAGGGACAAGCTCTACCAGGAATACCGTTGCATTGCTAATACAGAATATCTCTACAAGAACGCGAGTTACATAAAAATGAGAAACTCGCCCTGCTTGCGCATGCGCAACATCTTGACTTCGTTATCAACCAGTTTATCGGCAGTCCTCCCTGGCGCATTTACAAAGTATCAGGAGACCGTAGAGAGTGGCTGGAGGGAACGCTGGTACGGAAAATACTGCAACGATCAGGCAGCAACTGGCATCAATCAGGGTACCAACGTTGTAGCTGATAATAAGGCCCGCTCCGACAGCGCGGAGCCGGACCAAAAGTCTACAACTGACCCGGTATCGCTCCCGGGCAAAACTACCGATATTCAACCCGGCATCGCTGGGACGACAACAACCTGGGCCCCACTGGTCTTCCCGGCGGCGGAACAACCACTGGTCAGCATCATCATACCGGTTTTCAATAACTGGCTGTTTACCTACAAATGCCTGCAGTCTGTGCATCAGTATACGCAGGGTAGTTTTGAGGTAATTGTCGTCGACAACCACTCTACCGATATCACCCCCGATATGCTGACCGCGATGACGGGTATCCGAGTAATCACAAACGAACGCAACGAAGTTTTTGTCAACGCCTGCAATCAGGCGGCAAAGGTTGCCAGGGGTGACTATATCCTGCTATTGAACAATGACACCGAGGTGACCCCCGGATGGCTAGATGCCCTGTTGGCGCCCTTTTCCAACGAGAATACTGGCATCGTCGGCGCCAAATTGGTCTACCCGGATGGCTCGCTGCAGGAGGCGGGAGGCATTATTTGGCGTGATGGCACCGGCTGTAACTTCGGCCACGGTGACGATCCCGATTTGCCGCAGTATTCATACAGGAGGAACGTGGACTACTGTTCAGGGGCTTGCCTGATACTGCCACGCAAACTGTGGGAGGATATCGGCGGATTTGACCAACGCTACGCGCCGGCCTACTACGAGGATACGGACCTATGCTTTACAGTTCGTTCACTGCACTACAACGTGGTGTTCCAACCCGCGGCTCGAGTCATTCACTATGGCGGCGCCTCCGCCGGCAAGGAGACTTCGTCGGGCTATAAGCGATTCCAGGAGGTCAACCGGCACAAATTCGTCGACAAGTGGCGAGATGTACTGGAGCAGGAGCATGTACAAAGTACCGAGGGCCTGTTTCGGGCACGGGAAAAAAACAGCGAAAAACAGATTCTCATCATTGATCACCGGGTACCAAGCTTCGACCGCGACTCCGGCTCAGTGCGTATGCTGAGCATGCTCAGGATTCTGCGGGATATGAATTACAAGGTCTCGTTCTGGCCTGACGATCTCACCTACGATGCCCGCTATACTACGACGCTGCAGGATCTTGGCATTGAAACCTATTACGGTGACCTGATCTTTGAGGATTTCATCAGGGAGCATGGAGAGAAACTCGACGCAGTGATAATGTCACGACCGGCCACTGCCAAAAAGTATCTTCACCTCGTCAAGAAGTATTCCAACGCCCAGACTGTTTTCGATACCGTGGATCTGCACTTTGTACGCGAGCAACGCCGCCTAGAGCTCGAAGTACAGCAGTGGAGGAACCTGGAATTTTTCCTGGCCGAGGAAACTGACAACACGCTGGTGGTCAGTCCCACAGAAAAGGACATCCTGGCCGGCGAGAAATTCGCCGATAAAGTAGCCGTCGTCTCCAATATCCATTCTCTCGAACCCTGCCTGAAAGGATTCGAGGACAGACATGGCATCATGTTCATTGGTGGCTTCGCCCACCCACCAAATGAAGAAGGTATTATCTGGTTTATTGAGTACATTCTTCCCCTTGTGAGAAAGAAACTGCCCGACATACATCTTGCGATTGTTGGCAGCGATCCGAGTGACAGGCTCAAGGCCCTGGAATCAGACTTGATTACGGTGACGGGTTACGTGGAGGATGTATCCAACTACTTTCACGACAGCAGGGTCTTCGTTTCACCCCTGCGCCATGGCGCCGGCGTCAAGGGCAAGATTGGCCAGAGTTTTTCGTTTGGCCTGCCCGTCGTAACCACCTCGATCGGCGCAGAGGGTATGCAGCTTATTGACGGCCATAACGCGCTGATTGCTGACAGTGAGACGGAATTCGCCAGTAAAGTGATCGAAGCTTACACCGACAAATTCCTGTGGCACAAGCTATCCACCAACTGCCGCCAGGTCATCAGAGAGAATTTTAGTGCCGATACGATTCGTGCGGCTCTGGAAAAATACTGTGGCGCAGCAAAGCCCGCGAACGGGATTCGTCGACCAACAAGCGGCCGCTAATTGTTCATTGTCACATTTTCAAAAACGCCGGCAGCACCCTCGACTGGAGCCTTACAGAGCAATTCGCAAAGCATTTGTCGACCACAGGGACGACGAGAGCATGCGTCAGGGAGCGTCCTACTTGGGACCATACCTGGAGAGTCAGGATATATGCGCCATCTCCAGTCATCACATACAGTTTCCCCTGCCATCGCCCGCCGGCATCGAGTTATTGCCCGTGATCGCCCTACGCAATCCCATAGACAGGGCCCGCTCGGTGTACGATTTTGAACGACGGCAGGACGCGGATACACCGGGGGCTGTAAAGGCCAGGAGTTTGTCTTTCGCAGATTATGTACGCTGGCGGATGCTACCCGAAGCAAGCCCCACGATTCGCAATTTCCAGTGCTGTTTTTGCACCAGCAGCTTTGACACGCCTGTCAACGAGCAGCAGTATCTCGAAGGAGTCGCACTCTTGACCAGGACTCCGCTGCTGGTGATTGTTGAACGCTATGATGAAAGTATGGTACTGCTTGAACACCACCTGCGGCGGCATTTTCCCGAGCTGGATCTCTCTTACGTGCCGCAGAATGTTACCGCCGAGCGAGCCGACACCCCGGAACAAAGAGTCGAGGCCGTCTACGCGGAATTGGGACCGGAACTCACAGTCGAATTGCGGGAGAACAATCACTGGGACGTTAAACTGTACGAAGACGCCAATGCCCTGTTCAGTGAACGCCTGAGCGCCATCGGCAGGCTGGAAGAGTTGCTCGCAGAGTTCCGATCGAGGTGCCGGCGATTGTCAAACGACTGACATACCAAGGTCGAAATCCTACCAATAATTTGCGAAATTGTTATACTGGTCCGCCTTTTTTTGTCTACTTTCAGGTCTATTGTCATGTTCACGTACTCTAATAAAAAGTTTTTCAACGTAGGCGCACTGTTGGTCGGTTTTACTCTGCTGTTGTCGTGCTCGAACGGCAACAACAACTCCAACAACAGCCAGGCCGCCGCTACCGACCCGGAGTTTCCGGACTACACGATAGTATCGCTCGCGGCGGGTGATGATCTGGAAGCCAGGGCGCTGGAAGCACTGATTACAGCTCAACCGAAGACCATCATCGAAATGCCGGCGGGCACCTATGATTTCGTCGGCGAGTTGAGTGTCAGCGTTGACAACATCGTATTACGCGGAAAAGGCATGGACGCTGGTTCAGGCACCGTACTGCGCTTCGGCAACCAGGCTACCGGCGGCCAAAGCATACTGGCCACCGGTAATAACTTTGTGGTGGAAGACCTTGCGGTGGAAGACTCCCCGGGAGATGCCATCAAGATCGAGGGCTCAAATGGAGTGACCATTCGCCGGGTACGGATCGAGTGGACCAACGGACCTGACGAGAAAAATGGTTCCTATGGTTTGTATCCCGTGCAATCGCGCAACGTACTCATCGAGGATTGCCGGGTGCGGGGCGCCAGCGATGCTGGCGTGTACGTCGGACAATCCGAGCTGATCATCGTGCGCCGTAACTACGTGTATGAGAACGTGGCCGGCATAGAGATTGAGAACTCCAAGTTCGCCGATGTGTATGACAATGAAACAACCGCAAACACCGGCGGCATCCTGGTCTTCGACCTACCGGGCCCCCCCATACAGGGCGGCGAAGCCACGCGAGTGTTCAACAACAGGATTTACGATAACAACACCCAGAACTTTGCACCCGCCGGCAATATCGTGGGTCTCGTGCCTACCGGCACAGGCTTTATGATTATGGCGAATGACGATATTGAAGCATTCGGCAATACGATAACGGGTAACAAGTCAGACGGCGTGGTAGTCGTCAGCTACTACATTAACGATGTCTATGTCAGCAAGCCGACTTACGACCCCATTCCAGAGAAAATATACATCCATGATAATGAAATCAGCGGGAACGGCTATGACCCGCAGGAGTTGGCCGATGCGATCAGCCAACTGGTATTCGGTGGTGAGGGGCAAACAGTAGACGTCTTTTACGACAGCTCCGGGATCGGTACCGACGCCGGCCTGCTCCTTGAATTCCCGGAAGGGCTATCGGAAAGTCAGGCCATTTGCATCGTCGATAATACGCCGGGCATAACCCTGGGTAGAGCGAATGCATCAGTCCTGTTGGCAGGGCTGACCTACAGCCCCGGCATCTCGACAGACAGCAGTTATTTCAATTGTACCCACGCCTCGTTGCCGCCGATTGAGTTGGAACCGCCGGTAGACCCGGAGAATCCGGACCAGACACCCAACCCCCTGGAATTGTGCAGTGCAGCGGGTGACGGTATCAACGCCGAGGCGTACGAGGCTGACTGCCCACTACTGTCGGACTATCGGTTGTTCGCCGATCCAACCAATCCCATGGGCGCAACCAATGGCGGTATTCCCTATGACCTGAATACGCCACTGTTCACGGATTACGCGAAGAAATTCCGCGTTGTGTTTGTACCCGCCGGGACGGAGGCCGCTTACCGCAACACTACCGCATTCGATTTTCCGGTCGGCACGATCATCGCCAAGACGTTCACCATTCAGGCGGATTTGCGCGACGATGGCAGCCCCCAGGATATTATCGAAACGCGCCTGTTGATACACAGGAAAGACGGCTGGAAAGCGCTGCCCTATATCTGGAACGAAAACAAGACGGATGCCACACTGACGATAACGGGCGGTACGCGAAACGTGAGCTGGATCGACACCAATGGTGAGCCGCAATCCACAAATTATGTGGTTCCCAACACCAATAATTGCGCAAACTGCCATGGTGAAAAGGAGTTGCTGCCCATTGGACCCACTGCACGATCCCTCAATAAGGATTATGCCTATGGTGACAGCGGCGTAGCCAACCAGTTGGCTCACTGGGCTGCACAGGGCATCCTGACGGGCACCCCGGAAGATCTCTCTTCCATCGATACGATTCCCCTGTGGGGCGATACCAGTGCGAGTCTGGATGATCGCGCACGGGGTTACCTGGATGTTAACTGCGCACATTGCCATTCGCCGACAGGTGCCGCCAGAACATCCGGCCTATTCCTGGAGTACTCGCGGCCTTTCGGCCTGGAAGTCGGGGAATGTAAATCGCCGGTGGCTGCTGGCGGCGGAGCCGGCAACCTGGATTACGTGATCGTTCCCGGTGACGCCGCCGCGTCAATCATGCCGTTCCGCATGGACTCCAATGAGAACGCGGTGCGCATGCCCGAAATTGGCCGCAGTATCATTCATACGGAAGGCGTTGCATTGATCCAGGAGTGGATCAATGCCATGGCAGCCAGGAACTGCTCGGCACCCTGAGACACGCAGCCACCCAAAAGGCGCGATTTCGTTGCGAGATCGCGCCATTTTTTTACATGATCCAAGAGGTCCCGGCACGCTAGCCTGATGACCACAACCGTGTTTATGATACCCGGAATAAAATAAGGAGAGGCGCAGCTATGGCTAATGAATTCAATATCGGCAGCTTCTTTGCCCGCTGGTTGTTCGCGATTCTGCTTGTCTTCGGTACCTACAATCCCTCGGATTACTCCTATGTCAGCTGGGTTATTGGCAAGAGTTCGCAGTTTGGGCCGATAATGGCGCTGATAGGCGTGGCTTTACTGATCGCCTGGATCGTATTTCTTCGGGCAACCATGCAGTCAATGGGGTGGCTGGGTATCACGCTGGGCGCTGCGTTGTTCGGCTGCCTGATCTGGTTTTTCATCGACGCGGGTATTCTCAGTCTCGACTCCAGTGATGCGATTACCTGGGCAGCCCTGCTCGTCCTGTCCTTTATCCTGGCGGCCGGAATGTCCTGGTCACATATAAGGCGGCGCCTGACGGGACAATTTGACGTGGATGAGAAGGATGACTGACAGCGCTCCCAAATGAGTGCCCGGCACACGCATCGCGGAGACGCTCGGCTTTCCTGAGGCACAGGCTTTTTGCGCCGGGGCAGTGACGCCGTCGCTGGCAGACCAGGGACAGCCGCTCTGGCGTCAGGAATTATCCGGGAACAGTTCCTTGACGTTGGAACCAGCGAGAGGGTCTATGGCAACCAACCGGCCCTGCCGTTTCCACAGGTGGTCATAGCGGACCTGGTGATCGCTAAAACCACTAACAACTGAGCTCAGCACCGCGCTGATACCGTCGCAATCGAGGGTGTCGCAATAGCGCCTCAACTTGGACAGCAGGCGCTGTATCTGGCTGAACGGCAGGCACTCCTCTTCGGCACGCATGATCATGGGATGTCCGGTACCTGTCACATTGGTACCCAACAACAGTTCCTCGTGCAGTTTTTCACCGGGACGCAGCCCGATGAACTCGATATCAATGTGCTCGCCCACATGGGAGTCATGGCTCATTTCGTAGCCGCTGAGTTTGATCATGCGCTTTGCCAGGTCAACGATACGCACCGGCTCGCCCATGTCCAGCACGAAAACATCTCCACCGGTACCCATCGCCCCCGCCTGCAGCACCAATTGCGCGGCCTCCGGAATGCTCATGAAATAGCGTGAGACCTCCGGATGAGTTACGGTCACGGGCCCGCCTTCCTCGATCTGCTGGCGGAACAGCGGCACAACCGACCCTGAGGAGCCGAGCACGTTACCAAACCGGACCATGCAAAAACGAGTCGAGGTCTCCTGCTGGGCCAATCCCTGGAGGATCATTTCAGCAAGACGCTTGGAAGCCCCCATGACATTGGTGGGTCGCACCGCCTTGTCGGTTGACACCAGTACGAAGGTTTCAACGCCAGCTTTGCGCGCGGCGGTAGCGGCGTACCAGGTGCCGAAGACGTTGTTGGCGACGCCTTCGGCGATATTATATTCAACCAGCGGCACGTGTTTGTAGGCCGCCGCGTGATACACCGTGCGAACCTCAAAAGTGCGGTAAATGCTCTCGAGCCGGTTCTGGTCCTGCACCGAGCCGAGCAGCGCCACCAATTCCACCTGCAGACCCAGGCCAGTCATGGATTCGCGCAGCTCTCGCTCGATGCTGTAGAGCGCGTATTCAGAATTATCCAGCAGTACCAGTTCCTTCGGACCCGAACGAATGATCTGCCGACACAATTCCGCACCGATCGACCCTCCGGCGCCCGTCACCATCACCACCTTGTCGGTGATACAACGCTCAATCAGCTCCGGGTGCGGGGGTACGGGTTCCCTGCCCAACAGGTCATCGAGATCAATATCCCGAATCTGGTTGACACTGGCTTCGCCCGCCAGCAGCTCATTGATCGTGGGGACTGTACGAACATAAACGGGCAGACCCACCAGCGAATTGATAATTTCCTTGCGCCGCTCCGGCGACGCCGAGGGAATCGCCAGGAGCACTTGTGTAATATCATGCTGGACGATGAGTTGCTCAATATCCTCCGGTGGCGCAACCTGCAGTCCATTGATGACAGAGCGCTGCAAGTAGCGATCGTCATCGACAAAGACCACCGCGTGGTATTGCTCCCCGTGCTGCAGCGCATGAAGGAGCTGTCGACCGGACTGCCCCGCACCGTATATGATCACGTTCTCTGACAGTGCGCGCAGTTTGGCCTGGTAATATGCCCGCACCGCCAGTCGCGTGCCGCCAATACCCAGCAACAGTATCACCCAGTAGATGAACGGCGTGGAACGCGGCACTTCGGCCCGCGCAAAAAAGATGGTGGCGCCCAGCACCAGCGTTGAGTATCCAGCAGCAGTGATAATAGCCCAGATCGCCTGCTGGCCCATGAACCGTATCACCGCCCTGTAGAGGCCCAGCCGCAGGAAGATAACCGCGCTGGCCAGAATGGTCACCACGCCACAGGCATACTCAACCGGGCCGAGATGAAAATCCATTTGCCCATACCGCAGGGCCACGGCGGCCCACATCGCCGCTGTGACATAGGCCATATCGAGGGTGAGCAGGCAAGCCTGCTTGATATTACGAGGTAGTTCCACCACTTTCTGGAGGACATCCCGAAAGCTTCCGATGCAGCCGACAACAGAACGCGATACGAAGCTGCCTGGGTGTTTCAGCAATTCCCCTCCTGTTCCATGGGCTACGACAGGCGCCTGGTTCTCAAAATTCCGCCCGTCTGCGAGGTTGCGATTCTACGCCAGTCGGTGGATTTTCGCCATGCCACTGAGCAGCGGAAGGTATGCCAAAAGTACCAAAATTAGTGCGTGATCAGGGTAGAGTTGCAGCAGGGCGGCCAGCGGAAACAGCCACACCGTGTTTATCACGAGCAGGAGGATATCCACCCGCATATGGGAGTCCCAGTGTCGACTCAATCGCTGGTATGCGTGCAGCCGGTGCGCCTGTGTGAATGGCTGCCCGGTGCAGAGTCGCCAGACCAGCGTCCAGCTGGCATCGGTAATAAAGAACGCCAGCATCACCAGCCAGCACAATGCATTCAGCTGCCCACCGACTGCGCCCAAAAGCGCCAGGCCCGCCAGCATAAAACCGGTTGGCAGGCTGCCCGCATCCCCCATAAAAAGCCGCGCAGGCGGCAAGTTCCAGGCCAGGAACCCAAGGTGTGCGGCGGCAAATAGCAGGCAAAACAGGGCATAAGATTCCTGCTGGCCTGTCACCCAGGATAACCACGCGGCACCGCAGCAGGCCAGCACGGCCTGTATGGCAGCAATACCGTCAATCCCATCCATGAAGTTATACAGGTTGGTGGACCAGAGCATGATGAGCGCTGCCAGACCTACCAGCCCGGCATGCCAAAACCCCGGCGTAATGGCAGCGCCCTGCAACTCCAGCGCCGCCACCACGATACCGACGAGGGCGTACAATGCCAGTCGCAAGGACATCGGTAATCCTCTGATGTCATCCACAACGCCGACCAGCATCAGGAAAAGTGCGGCAAACGCGAGAACCACAAAGGATTCATTCCACGGCCCATAGAGCCAGGCAGCGATTAGCAGCCCCAGGATAAAGGACACCAGCAATGGCAGGCCGCCGCCATGCGGCGTGGGCATAGTGTGGGAACTGCGCTCATTAGGGGCAGCAAGAATCTGCCGGGCCCGCGCAAAGCGCAGGTACAGGCCACAGAACAAGACCGAAAGAAGCAGCGTAACCAGTAATGCAATCACGGCCCAGGATTCTCTCTAGTAGCCAACCACCCGGTAAGCAGCCTGTCCCCGTGGAGAGCGTTGGCCGGCCGTGCACGGGGGACGGTAGCTTCGCCGGGAGCGCCGCATTGCAGGCATGGCAGACAACCAATGAACCCGAAAGCGTCGCTGGCGGAAACATTCACGATAAGGCGTCACAATTGAATAAGGGGCCGAAGCCCCCTAATAATACGGATGCAATTGGGTTATTCCAGTGTTATTACTTCACGATTCATCTCAAGTGTGGATTTACCGATCCCCTTCACCTCCGTGAGCTCTTCCACCGAGGCGAAGGGGCCGTAAGCTTCCCGATAGCGCACAATTTCCGTGGCGCGCGCTTCGCCAACCCCTTTGAGATGCGCGGCCAGGGTACTGGCGTCCGCCGTGTTGATGTTCACCTTGGCAACCTTCGCCACCGCGGCCGACGCTGAGGCGGGCGTCGCCCGGTTTTGCTCCTCTGCATGCACGCTCTGCACACCGGCAAGCGCGCCCGCCAGGAGCATTGAAGCCAGGGCGAGCGCGGCGACCCGCCCACGCCGCCTGCCGGACACTATATTGCGCGCCGCCATCGCCCTGCGGTTATTGGTATGCAACTGATGAGAATTGGTCATAATGATATCTCCCTATTGGTAATCTGCTTCCTTGCAGGCATCCGTACCGGGGAGAAGTCTAGCAGTGCCGTGAGAAATTCGTGCGAACCAGGCCGCATCTGATGTTACGTCGTGATATCCAGCTCCTGAAGTACTCGGTGTAAGGCCGCCAACGGTTCGGCGGCACCCGTGATAGAGCGGCCTATTACAAAGATAGTCGGACCCCATGGACATGGCCGCTGCCGGCGTCACCACGCGGCGCTGGTCAGAGGGTCGTCTCCGGCGCGGCGAATTCCCGGGGTAACAAGGCAGAAATCGGGGCCACGGGCCCGGCGCAACTCGGGGGCCTCCAGCGCCGAGCACACCACGCCATCCAGGCCGCAGTCCGCGGCAAGCCCTGCCAGTCGCAGCACCCGATCGGCAGTGGACTCATTGCAGCCCAGTTCCCGTAAATCCTGGTCAGACATACTCGTCAGCACCGTAACCCCTGTCAGCAGTGGCCGTGGGCCGGAGCACCCCGCAATAGCCTCCGCTGCGGCGGTCATCATCCTGCGACCACCCGACGTGTGTACATTCACCATCCATACTCCAAGGGCGGCGGCGGCCCGAACCGCGCCAGCCACCGTATTGGGAATATCGTGAAACTTCAGGTCCAGAAATACCTGAAACCCCAGGTACTGCAATTTCTCCACCAGAGCAGGGCCACTACTGGTGAACAGCTCCATCCCCACTTTCAGTCGACACATTGCGGGGGAGAGCTGTCGCGCAAAGTCGAGCGCCCCCGGCGCTGACGGAAAATCCAGCGCGACGATTACCGGCGTGGTCACGGGGCGTCAGCCACCGGATTGGCAGCGCGCAGCGTGCTGATCTCTGCCCGCACCTTCTCCAACTGGCGGCGACACACGCCGAGCGAAGCCCGCGTACGGATCAAAATGAAAGAAGACACCAGCAGGCCCATGAGCCCACCAAATGCAAAAGCGCTGAGAATCCACAGCGCAAGGCTTTGCGGTCCGAAGGTGTACACGAGCATATCAAGCGGTACCTGTGCCTTGTTCTGCAGGGCGAAAAACACACCTACTATAAGCATGCCCAGCACCACGAGTACCGTCACTATTTTGCGCAAATGCTTCATCGGATTGTCCAGTTCGCTAGAAAAAAGGTTAAAAAAAACGGTATGACCTTTCGATCATACCGCCTGATGCTTGCAGAACAAGTCTAAAGCCCCATTTGCAGACCCATATTGACCCGTTCGCGCAATTCCTTGCCGGGTTTGAAATGGGGTACATACTTGCCAGAGAGTTCAACCGCGTCACCGGTCTTGGGATTGCGGCCCCGACGCGGTTCGCGAAAATGCAGGGAGAAACTGCCGAAACCGCGAATCTCAATCCGTTCACCATTGGCCAACGCCTGTGACATGTGTTCGAGAATCGTTTTTACCGCCAGTTCCACGTCCTTGGGGGACAACTGGGTCTGCCGGGACAGGATTGTCTCGATCAGCTCGCTTTTGGTCATGGAGCCCCCTGCCGAGGTGTTTTTATGGCTACCTTCACTAAACCGGTATTGTGTACCCTGCGAGAAATTTTCGCAAGTCCTTATTTTATAACGGAAAAGTCAGTATCGTTTTTCCTGTGCATCCGCAAGCCTCGGCGCAGGGAACAAAAAAAAGGGCCCACCCTGGGTGGACCCTTGCGGCGTTGTGCGCAAGTCCGGATGCAGGCCTAATTATCGCCCATCTGCGCCTTGATCAGGTCGCCGATCGTGCCGGGTGATGCGGTCTCCTGCTCGGACTCCTTCAGGGATTTCACCGCCTCTTTTTCATCATCAAAGTCCTTGGCTTTAATGGACAGGGCCAGACCGCGGTTCTTACGATCAACCGAGATAATCTTGGCTTCCACCTGGTCGCCCACCTTGAACGAGTTACGGGCGTCTTCCACCTTTTCGCGACTGATGTCGGAGGCCTTGAGAATGCCGACAACCTCGTCGGCCAGTTTCACCGTCACTGACTTGGCGTCGACTTCCACTACCTCGCCCGTTACGATAGCGCCGCGATCATGCTCGGCGACATAGTTGCCGAAGGGATCACCCTCAAGTTGTTTGATACCCAGAGAAATGCGCTCGCGCTCGGGGTCGATGGAGAGAATAACTGTCTCGATCTCGTCACCCTTCTTGTAGTTGCGCACGGCTTCCTCGCCGGCCTCGTTCCAGCTGATGTCGGACAGGTGCACCAGGCCGTCGATATTGCCCTCCAGGCCGATAAAGATACCAAAGTCGGTGATGGATTTGATGCTCCCGGAAATCTTGTCGCCCTTGGCGTACTGCGAGGCGAAAGCATCCCAGGGATTTTGCTGACACTGCTTGATACCCAACGAAATACGGCGGCGCTCCTCATCGATATCGAGCACCATGACCTCCACCTCATCACCGAGGTTGACGATCTTGGAAGGATGCACGTTCTTATTGGTCCAATCCATTTCGGATACGTGCACCAGTCCCTCCACGCCCTCTTCCAGCTCCGCAAAGCAGCCGTAGTCGGTGAGGTTGGTGATTTTCGCCTTGACGCGGCTACCCTCGGGGTAACGCCCGGTGATCTCCAGCCAGGGGTCCGCCCCGAGTTGCTTCAGCCCCAGCGACACGCGGTTGCGCTCGCGATCGAACTTGAGAATCTTGACGTCTATTTCCTGACCCACTTCCACGATCTCGGAGGGGTGCTTGATGCGTTTCCACGCCATGTCGGTAATGTGCAGCAGGCCGTCTACACCACCGAGGTCCACGAATGCGCCGTAGTCTGTCAGGTTCTTCACGATACCCTTGACGGACATGCCTTCCTGCAACGACTCCAGCAGGGCGTCGCGCTCGACGCTGTTGGCCGCTTCCATCACGGCACGCCGTGAAACCACGACGTTGTTGCGCTTCTGGTCCAGCTTGATAACCTTGAATTCAAGCTCCTTGCCTTCGAGGTGCAACGTTTCGCGCACGGGTCGCACATCGACCAGCGAACCGGGGAGAAACGCCCGGATGGTATTGATATCCACGGTAAAGCCACCCTTGACCTTGCCGTTGATGATGCCGGTGACTACTTCGTTGGCTTCGTGTGCCGCTTCCAGGTCCTTCCAGGACTCGGCGCGTTTCGCTTTTTCGCGCGACAGTTTGGTTTCGCCGAAACCGTCTTCCACGGCTTCCAGCGCGACCTGAACTTCATCGCCAATGTTGAGGCTGCACTTGCCGTTGGCATCTATAAACTGGGCACGAGGGATAACACCTTCGGATTTCAGACCCGCGTGTACGGTGACCCACTCGTTATCGATATCGATCACGACACCAGTGACTATTGCACCGGGCTGCATATCGACGGTTTTCAGACTTTCTTCGAATAATTCGGCGAAGGATTCGCTCATTACACAGTACCTGTTTAGTTTGATTGGGACAGTCACCCGCCCCTACACCGCGCCTCCAGCCGGCCCGGGTCATCCACAATTAGCCGTCTTCCCCACCCTGACTGGATTCAGCGGGAAATACAGCGATTACATGCCATTACAACAGCGTTAAAGGACAGGGGCCGCTAGAGAAAACCTTTTTTTCGCACTTCCTGCATCACGCGATAGAACACATCCGCGATGGGGGTGGCGCTACTGTCAATAACAATGGCGTCTTCGGCGGGTACCAGGGGGGAGACTTGGCGGTTGCTGTCGCGCTCATCCCGCTCCTTGATATCCTCCAGAAGGCGCGGGAGACTAACATTTTCGCCCTTTGCAATCAACTGCTTATAGCGCCGCTCGGCCCGCTCGGCGGCGCTGGCGGTAAGGAATAATTTGAGCGGGGCGTCGCGAAAAACCACGGTGCCCATATCGCGCCCATCAGCCACCAGCCCGGGTGGCCGCATGAACTCCCGCTGGCGCTGCAACAAGGCCTCGCGCACAGCGGGGATCGCTGCGACCCGTGAGGCGCCGCGCCCACCCTCTTCCGTGCGGATTTCCGCACTCACATCCACACCCTTGTAAGCCACTCGCATTTCACCGTCAGCGGCTACTGAAAAGGCGACGTCCAGGTGCCTGGCCACTTCCGCCACCGCCGGGTGGTCGTCCCAGCTCACCCTCGATGAGGCAGGCCTGGCCGGTAACGCGATAGAGGGCGCCGCTATCCAGCAAATGCCATCCCAGGCGGTCAGCCAGCATATGGCTGATCGTCCCCTTACCCGCGCCGGAAGGGCCATCGACGGTTATGACCGGCACGCTCGCAGCCATCGCTAGCCCGGTCCGCAGGCGATACGCAGACCCAGCGCGCCTGCCAGGGTGTCAAAGCCGGGAAAGGAGGTAGCGACATGATCGCAGTCCAGCACAGTGATCGGGTCGGCGGCGCGCAGGGCGGCGACACTAAGCGCCATGGCGATGCGGTGGTCGAGGTGGGTGTGAATCACGCCCCCACCGATGGGCCCTCCCTCGATAATGATGCCGTCCTCGAGCACTGTATTTCGGACGTTGAGTGTTGTCAGGCCCTCCGCCATGGCAGCGATACGGTCACTTTCCTTGACCCGCAGTTCCTCCGCGCCGCGTAATACGGTCCGGCCCTCGGCACAGGCGGCGGCAATGAACAGTGCGGGGAACTCATCTATTGCCAGCGGCACCTGGTCTACGGGGATATCGATACCCTTGAGCGGTGCGTACCGCACGCGAACATCGGCCACCGGTTCCCCACCCACTTCCCGTTCGTTCAGCAGCGAGATATCCGCGCCCATCAAGCGCAGGATGTTGATCACGCCGGTGCGAGTGGGATTGACACCCACGTGGGTCAACAGCAGGTCCGAGCCCGGGGCAATACTGGCGGCCACCAGGAAAAAAGCCGCAGAGGAAATATCCGCGGGCACCTCGATGTCGCAGGCCCGCAGACTGCCGCCGCCGTCCAGGGAAATCACGCCGCCATCGCGGAGCACGGTATAACAAACCCACGCAACATGCGCTCCGTGTGGTCACGGGTGGGGGCAGGTTCGGTAACCGAGGTGCGACCCTCGCTGTACAACCCCGCCAGCAGTACACAGGACTTTACCTGGGCGCTGGCCATCGGCAGGTCGTAGTGAATTCCACGCAATGGCTGTCCGCCCGTGATCAACAGCGGTGGTCGCCCACCGGCGGCGGACTGGATGACGGCGCCCATCCTGGCAAGGGGTTCGATAACGCGACCCATCGGGCGGCTGCACAGCGATGCATCACCCGTGAGCGCGCTGTCGAAAGCCTGCCCGGCCAGCAGGCCACAGAGCAGCCGCATGCCCGTACCCGCATTACCAAGGTCCAGCGGCGCTGCTGGAGCCTTCAGCCCATGCAATCCGACGCCGTGGACCGTGACACCTCCCGCCACCGGCCCCTCTATTTCAACCCCCATGGCGCGAAAAGCTGCCAGCGTGGCCAGTGCGTCCTCGCCCTCGAGAAATCCGTTGACGTGCGTGGTGCCAAGCGCCACGGCACCGAGCATCACCGCGCGGTGAGAAGTACTTTTATCCCCCGGGACCCTGGCCTGGCCTGTCACGGCGCCCCCGGGCTGTAGCATGAATTGCATAACGTAAATGCCTTAAGGTGTATGCGGCTCGCGGCGCTGCGCCAGCAGGGCGGCAAATTCGTCCCGAGCGCGCTTGGCCCGGGTGAAAGTTGCCAGCAACTCGGCCCCGTTCTCGTCCCGCACCGCCGCGCGCAACCGGGCGAGGTGTTCGCTAAAGATATCGATGGACTCAAGCAGTGCGGCCTTATTGGCGATCGCTATATCACGCCACATGACCGGGTCGCTGGAGGCAATGCGAGTAAAATCCCGAAATCCACCGGCGGCACAGCGAAAGATATCGTCGCTGGAATCCGCCGCGGACAGCGCATCCACCAGGGTGTAGGCCAGCACGTGGGGCAAGTGACTGGTCGCAGCCAGCACAGAGTCATGCCGGTCCACGGTCATTTCAACAACTTCGGCCCCGGCACTGCCCCACATGGACCGCACCAGTTGCACCGCGGCCGCGTCATTGCCCTCCACAGGCGTAAGAATCACGCGGTGATTGACGAAAAGATCCGCACTGGAAGCCTCGACGCCACTGTGTTCTGAACCCGCAATTGGATGGCCAAGCACAAGCTGTGGCGGCATCGCACCGGCCACCGCGATCGCCGCGTCCCGCAGGCTGCCCTTGACGCTGGCAACATCGGTAATGACCGGGCCGCCAGACCTGCCGGACAGGCGCGGCAGGATTTGCCCCAACATCTGCACCGCCGTCAATGTCGGGGTGCAGATTACGGCGATATCCGCTCGCGCAATGGCTTCGTCCAGGTCGAGCGTGAATTCATCTATCACGCCCAATTCGACCCCACGGCGCAGGGACGTTTCCCGGTGTCCATAACCGATGAAACGTGTGCAAAAACCGCTGGCGCGCAGCGCCCTGGCCAGAGACCCCCCGATCAGCCCCAGGCCCAGGATAACCAGATTGCCGCTGGCGTAGCTCATGGTGGCACTAGAGCAGCGCCTGGGGGTAAGACCCCAGGGGTTTCAGCATGATTGACTGCTCCTCCAGCTCGGCGACGATGGCCGCGATTTTCGGATCCTGTAAATGCCCCTCGAACTCAATGAAGAAGACATAGGCCCATTTCTCCGTGCGCGAAGGGCGTGTATCGATGCGGGTCAGGCTGACATTGCCGCGCCTGAACGGCTCCAGCAACGTGAACAGGGCACCCGGCTTATTCCTGCTGGAGACGATGATCGACGTCTTGTCCCGACCGCTGGGCGGTACTTCCTCGCGCCCGATGATCAGGAAGCGCGTCGTGTTGTCCGCGTAGTCCTCGATGTTCGTCGCAAGCTTCTCCAGCTGGTACAGCTCCGCCGCCATGTCGCCAGCGACCGCTGCCACGCCGGGCACCTGCGCCGCCATGCGCGCTGCCTCGCCATTGCTGCTGACCGCTTCACGCTCAACATGCGGCCAGTGCTTGTCCAGCCAGTTGCGACACTGGGCCAGTGCCTGCTGGTGCGCGCAAATGCGCTTGACGTCCGACGCCAGGGTACCCGGCGTAACCAGCAAATGGAGGCCGATGCGCATCTCCACCTCCCCGGAAATCTTCAGTGATGAATCCATGAAGTTATCCAAAGTATGGCTTACCATGCCCTCGGTGGAATTCTCCACTGGTACTACGCCGTAGTTGCACTCACCGGACTCCACCTGCGAGAACACCGCATCGATGGTGGTCTGCGGCACGCAAATGGCAGCGTGACCAAAATGCTTGATGGTCGCACCCTGGGTAAAGGTACCCTCCGGCCCGAGGTAGGCCACCTGTAGCGGCTTCTCCAGCGCAAGACACGCCGACATGATTTCGCGAAAAATGTGCGCTACGCTCGCGCCGTCCAATGGGCCAGTATTGCGACGGATAATCCGCTCCAGTACCTGCGCCTCACGCTCTGGCCGATAGAACACGACCTCGGCCGCGGTTTCGCCGCGCGCGTGTGCCTGGGCCACTTCGGCGAGCTTGATCGCGGCGACCCGCTGCGCACACTCCGCCCGACGATTGAGCAACGCCTGGATATCCTGGTCAATTGCGTCTATATCCGCCCTGACCTGTTCTAGATCCCTGGTATCTGCCATAAGCGCAACCTAACCTTTGCGTCGCTCGAAATCCTGCATGAAGGCAATCAGCGCATCCACCGCCGCCTCGCTCACAGCATTGTAGAGACTGGCACGCATGCCACCCACGGAACGATGCCCCTTGAGATTCAACAGCCCCGCCGCCTCTGACTCCTGGAGAAACAACTTGTCCAGGTTTGCGTCCGCCAGCGTGAATGGCACGTTCATCAGCGAACGACTGGGAATTTCCACCGGGTTGGCATAAAAATCACTATTATCGATAGCCGCGTACAGTTTTTCCGCCTTGCGACGATTGATAGCCTCCATCGCAGCCAGCCCGCCCTGCTCTACCAGCCAATCGAAGACGAGAGCCGCAAGGTACAGCGCGAATGTGGGCGGCGTGTTGTACATGGAGTCGTTATCCGCCGCGATCTGCCAGTTGAGCATGGCCGGGCAGAGCGCGTGGGCCCGACCCAGCAGATCCCGCCGTACAACAACCAGTGTGAGGCCCGCGGGCCCAATATTTTTCTGGGCGCCAGCATAGATAGCGCCAAAGTCCGCTACCGCTATGGGCCGGGACAGGATGGTCGAGGACATGTCCGCCACCAGCGGCACGTCTGCCTGCGGCGTCCAGAAGTACTCAACGCCTCCGATGGTCTCGTTGGGCGTGTAATGAAGGTAGGCGGCATCCGCACCCAACTGCCACTGACCCCGGGGTGGAATCGTGCTGAAGTTGGTATCTGCGGAACTGGCAACGACGTTTACATCGCAGTAGCGCCGCCCTCCTCGATCGCTTTCTTGGACCACTCTCCGGTGTTGACGTAATCCGCCCCGCGCCGGTCGCCAAGCAGGTTGAGCGGCACGGCGGAAAACTGCGTGCTGGCGCCGCCCTGCAGGAACAACACCGCATAGTCTGCGGAGATACCCAGCAATTCGCGCAGCGTCTGCTCGGCATGCTGCGCCACCCCGACGACTTCCGGGCTGCGATGGCTCATTTCCATCAGGGACAAGCCCTTGCCGTGCCAGTCGAGCATGTCGTCACGGGCTGTTTCCAGGACAGATTCCGGCAGGGACGCCGGCCCGGCGCAAAAATTGTAACAGCGGGTCATAGCAGTATTTTCCTCAGGACAGGGAGTTGGGCGCGCTAATGGGCGTCACCTTCTTCGTTGGCATTGTCGGGCAGGTCGTCGGCGGCGGGCTCATCGATGCGCTGGATGCCCACCAGGGTCTCTCCGTCCTTGGTGCGGATGACACGGACTCCCTGCGTATTGCGGCCGAGAACCGACACTTCGTCGGCACGGGTCCTGACCAGGGTGCCCTGGCTGGAGATGAGCATCAGTTCATCCCCTTCAAAGACCTGTACCGCTCCCACCATGTTGCCGTTGCGCGCGCTGGTCGACATGGCGATCAAACCCTTGCCCCCGCGGCCCTTGGTGGGAAAATCGTCTACGTGGGTGCGCTTGCCATAGCCGTTTTCACTCACCGTCAGCACCCTCCCTCGTTCCTGCGGGATGATCAGCGAGATCATGCTATGCCCGTCTCCGAGGCGAATTCCGCGAATTCCGCGGGCGGTGCGGCCCATGGCCCGCACATCGGTTTCGCGAAAGCGCACGGCCGTGCCGTCACTGGAGAACAACATGACATCACACGCACCCGTGGTAATCGCCGTCGCGACCAGTACATCGCCCTCGTCCAGGTTCAGGGCCCGCAGGCCGACGCTTCGCTGCCTGGCGAAATCCGTCAGGGCGGTCTTCTTGACTGTGCCGTTTGCAGTCGCCATGAAGATAAAGTGTCCTTCGGTGTAGTCCTCCACCGGCAGAATGGCCGTCACCCGTTCGCCTTCCTCCAGCGGCAGCAGGTTCACCATCGGGCGCCCACGCGAGTTGCGACCGGCCAGCGGGATCTGGTACACCTTGAGCCAGTACACCTTCCCCTGGTTGGAAAAACACAAAATGGTGGCGTGGGTACTGGCGATCAGCAGGTGTTCCACGAAATCCTCGTCCTTGACCGCCGTGGCCAACTTGCCCATGCCGCCGCGGCGCTGGGCCTGGTAGTCACTCAGGGGCTGGGTCTTGGCATAGCCGCCGTGCGAAATGGTCACCACGCGGTCCTCTTCGGTAATCAGGTCCTCCACGGTGAGATCGTGCTGGGACGCGGTGATTTCCGTGCGCCTTTCATCGCCGTACTCGGCGACGATCTCCTCCAGTTCCTCGCGAATGACCAGCTTGAGGCGCTCAGGATCGCCGAGAATATCGAGAAAATCGGCTATTTCGCGCAATTTCTCCTGGTATTCGTTAAGTAGCTTCTCATGCTCCAGCCCCGTCAGGCGGTGCAGGCGCAACTCCAGGATGGCCTGGGCCTGTTCCGGCGAGAGGTGATACCTGCCGTCACGCAGTCCATACTGCGGCGGGAGTTCATCGGGGCGACAGGCGTCACTTCCGGCGCGCTCCAGCATGCCGGTGACATCGCCAGGCTCCCAGGCCTGCGCCAGTAATTTTTCCTTCGCCTCGGCGGAGCTCGGCGACGCCTTGATCAGGGCAATGACCGGGTCGATGTTGCTCAGGGCGATGGCCAGGCCTTCCAGGATATGCCCGCGTTCGCGCGCCTTGCGCAACAGGAATACGGTGCGTCGTGTGACGACCTCCCTGCGGTGACGGATGAAGGCTTCGAGGATCTCCTTGAGATTCAACAGCTTCGGCTGGCCGTCTACCAGCGCCACCATGTTGATCCCGAACACGGACTGCATCCCCGTCTGGCTGTAGAGATTGTTGAGCACCACATCGCCCATCTCGCCACGACGCAGCTCAATCACCACGCGCATGCCATCCTTGTCGGATTCGTCACGCAGCTCGGTGATACCTTCGATGTGCTTTTCCTTGACGAGCTCAGCGATCCGCTCAATAAGCCGCGCTTATTGAGCTGGTAGAACAACTCGTGAATGAGAATGATATCCCTGCCACGTTTTCGTCGTGGACCACTTCCGCCCGCGCCCGCACGTAGATGCGGCCGCGCCCGGTGCGATACGCCTGAATGATACCGGCACGCCCATTGATAATCCCGGCCGTGGGAAAGTCGGGGCCCGGGATGTGCTCCATCAGTTCGTCGACTGTCATGTCGGGGTTACGGATCAGCGCCAGGCAGCCACTCACCACTTCAGTCAGGTTGTGCGGCGGGATATTGGTGGCCATGCCGACGGCAATGCCCGATGAACCATTGATCAGCAGGTTGGGGACCCGCGTGGGCATGACGGCGGGAATGCGCTCGGTGCCGTCATAGTTGTCGACGAAATCGACGGTTTCCTTGTCCAGGTCCGCCAGGAGGGCGTGCGCGATCTTGCGCATGCGAATCTCGGTGTAGCGCATGGCGGCAGCTGAGTCGCCGTCCACGGAGCCGAAATTGCCCTGCCCATCCACCAGCATGTATCGGAGCGAGAAGGGTTGCGCCATACGCACGATGGTGTCATACACCGCTGAGTCGCCGTGGGGGTGGTATTTACCGATGACGTCACCCACTACCGGGCAGATTTCTTGTAGGCCTTGTTCCAATCGTTATTGAGTTCGTTCATGGCGAACAATACTCGTCGGTGCACAGGCTTGAGTCCGTCGCGCACATCCGGCAGGGGCCCTGCCCACGATGACGCTCATGGCGTAGTCGAGGTACGACTTCTTCATCTCGTCTTCGATATTGACGGGCAGGATTTCTTTGGCTATTTCACCCATGTAAAACAACTTCCTTGACTGGCTGCGAACGCGCTTTCAGGACAGTGGCCGAGCCCCTGGCGGGATGCTGCTACGGCAGGATTGAACCTGCGCGACCCCCGAAATCAAACCGCCAATTATACGGGAACATGGCCGCCTACCGCCATGTTTTTACAGAAAATCGGCCGCAACGGGGCGGCGCCAGCCCATTTATGGTTATACTGCCGCGCGTACTCTCCGGATACGCCGCGGCAGCGGGCCGCACCAGCGTTTTGGAGTTACGACAGGGCGCCCCCGACACAGGAATCCGAGTAATGCAACCGCCACCGACTGCCGCAGATACCCTGATCCATCCGGGCTGGATCATTCCCGTGATGCCCCACGGGTTAGTGCTGGAAAACCACAGTCTAGCGATCACCGGGGATCGCATCACGGCAATCCTTCCCCGCGAGCAAGCCGACCACATCGCGGCGGGGCACGTGTTGGAACTGCCGGGCCAGGTGCTGCTTCCCGGGCTGGTCAACTGCCACGGCCACGCCGGGATGAGCCTGCTGCGCGGCTTTGCAGATGACCAGCCGCTCATGCCCTGGCTGGAGCAACACATCTGGCCAGCGGAGCGGGCGCATGTGAGCGAACAGTTTGTCGGCGATGGCACGGAACTGGCCATCGCAGAAATGATCCGCTCCGGTACCACCACTTTCAGCGATATGTACTTTTTCCCCAACGTGTGCGCCGCCACCGCACAGCGACTGGGTATGCGCTGCCAGATCACCTTCCCTATCTTTGACTTCCCCACCGCCTGGGGACTTGATGCCGACGATTACATCAGCAAGGGGCTGGCCCTGCGGGATGATTTCAAGCACAGCACGCTGGTGACTGTCGTGTTCGGCCCCCATGCGCCCTACACGGTCTGCGAGGACAATTTGGCCAAAGTCGCCGTGCTCGCAGCGGAGCTGGATACCGCGGTCCATATTCATTTGCATGAGACGTCGGGGGAGGTGCTGCAGGCCGTGGAGCAATTTGGCGAGCGTCCACTGGACACGCTGCACCGACTGGGCCTGCTGGGCCCGCGGACACAATGTGTACACATGACGGACCTCGGGGACCAGGATATTGCCCTGCTGGCGGAGACGGGCGCACACGTGGTGCACTGCCCGCAATCCAACATGAAGCTGGCGTCGGGGCCCTGCCGCGTCGGCGCCCTGCTGGCCCAGGGAGTCAATGTTGCGCTGGGGACCGACAGCGCCGCCAGCAACAACGACCTGAATATGTTCGGCGAGATGCAGGCAGCGGCACTGCTGGCAAAACTGCAATCGCAGGATGCCACCGCACTGCCGGCCGCCGCCACCCTGGCAATGGCGACCATTAATGGCGCCCGGGCACTGGGACTTGAGGACCTGATCGGCAGCCTGGAGCCCGGGAAGCAGGCCGACCTGATCGCCGTAGACCTGCGCGGCCCCGAGACGCAGCCCCTTTACCATCCCCTCTCACAGCTGGTCTATGCCTGCAACGGCAGCCAGGTCAGCCACAGCTGGATTGCCGGTGAGCTGGTCATGGCACAGCGGCAGCTCCGGCACATTGATCTCCCGGCACTCACACAACGCATCAGGTCCTGGCAGCATCGCATAGGCGCCACCGAGGGTGTGTCACCATGACCAGTAGCCAGAACGTGGACCCGCAGGAAATCGCCAAGTTCGAGGCGCTGGCGTCCCGCTGGTGGGATCGCAACAGCGAATTCAAACCGCTCCACGATATCAACCCACTGCGCGCGAACTATATAGACCAGCACTCGCCGGTTGCCGGCAAGCGCCTGTTGGATGTGGGTTGCGGTGGCGGCATTCTCGCAGAGGCCATGGCCCAGCGGGGCGCCGAGGTCACCGGCATCGACATGGGCGAGGCCCCGCTCGCAGTGGCGCGACTCCATCAACTTGAGTCGGGCGTGGCCGTGACTTACCGCCAGGCCACGGCAGAACAGCTGGCCGCGGAGGAACCCGGGGCTTACGACATCGTATGCTGCCTGGAGATGCTGGAACACGTGCCGGAGCCAGGCGCGGTGATAGCCGCCTGCGCCAGTCTGGCAAAACCCGGTGGGGCGCTGTATTTTTCAACGATCAATCGCAATCCCAAGTCCTTCGCCTTCGCCATCGTCGGCGCCGAGTACATCCTGCAATTGCTGCCCGCGGGCACCCATGAATACGCGAAATTCATTAAACCATCAGAGCTCGCTGGCTGGCTGCGTGAGGCCGGCCTCGAACTGGAGGGCATGACCGGGCTTACCTACAATCCGCTGACCAGGCGTTACCGGCTGGAAGCGAGGGACGTCAGCGTGAATTACATGGTGCGAGCGGTGAAACCGGCCTGATGGAACCCAACCGATCCAACTTTCCCAGGACACTCAGGGCCGTCATTTTTGACCTGGACGGCACGCTGGTCGACACGGCCGACGAGTTCGTGCCGGTGGTGCAGAGCCTGCGTGCAGAACACGGCCGGGAAGCCATGGATCCCCAGCGGATAAGAGCCTCGGTATCCAATGGCGCCCGCGCGCTGGTGAGCCTGGGCCTGGATATCGGTGAGGATGCGCCGGAGTTCGAAAGCAGGCGACTGCGCCTGCTGGAGCTTTACAGCGAGGTGCTGGGCACGCTGGCCACTCCCTACCCGGGAATTCCGGTCCTGCTGGCCCGGCTGCACGAGAAAGGCATTGCGTGGGGAATTTCCACCAATAAGCCGCGGGCCTACACCGAGCCGCTCCTCGCGCAACTGGCAATCCTGCCTCCCCCCGGCAGTGTCGTCTGTCCGGACGACGTCACCAATCGCAAACCCCATCCGGAGTCACTGTACCGCAACTGCCGCGACCTGCGCTGCGCGCCCCACGAAGCGATCTACGTCGGGGACCATGCGCGTGACATCCGAGGCGGGCAGGCGGGCCGGCATGTATACCATCGCCGCCGCCTACGGCTACATCGAGCCGGGCGACGACCCGCTGCGCTGGGGCGCTAACGCCCAGGCCCGGTGCAGTCACGACCTGTGCGAATTGATTCTGGGCAAACAACCGCAGGACATCACATGACCGTTCTCAGGATACCCACCAATTACCGACCCCAAGCCAGGCTGCTCGCGGGCAAAACCATTCTGGTCACCGGCGCCGGCGACGGCATCGGCAGAAGCGCCGCTTTCGAACTACGCCCGCTACGGCGCCACCGTCCTGCTGCTGGGGCGCACGGGCACCAAGCTGGAGCGCGTGTACGATGAAATCGAGGCCGCCGGCGGACCCAAGCCAGCCATCATCGAGCTGGACCTGGCCAGCGGCGCAGGAGGCCAGTTATGCCAACCTGGCGGCAAGTCTCGGCAAGGAGTTCCCCTGCCTGCACGGACTACTGCACAACGCCGGGGTGCTTGGCGACCGGCGGCCGATTGCCAACGCCGGCTACGCCAGCTGGCAGGAGGTCATGCAGGTAAACGTAAACGCCCAATTCCTGCTGACTCGCCACCTGCTGCCGATGATGCAACTGGCGCCCCTGGCATCGATCATTTTTACCTCATCGTCCGTGGGCCGTGTCGGCAGGGCTTACTGGGGAGCCTATGCCGTGTCCAATTCGCCACCGAGGGATTGATGCAGGTACTGGCGAGCGAGCTGGAAAATATCTCCAGGATTCGCGTCAACAGCCTCAACCCCGCGCCACCAATACCGCCATGCGTCGCGCAGCCTACCCGGGGGAAACAGCTACGGACAATCCTGCGCCACAGGACATCATGCCGGCTTACCTTTTCCTCATGGGGGATGACAGTGCGGGTATCACCGGCCGGGCATTCGACGCCCGCTAGCGTGCAGGGGTGCGCTGCGTCAGGACCGGCCGCGCTTCCGGGCGGCGCCGCGACCGGGGCGCTTGCCGAACTGGCGTTCCATGATTTCGCGTTCCTTCGCGGTACCGGGTTTAACTTCCTTCCGGGGCAAGCCCCGCCAGCCGGTAGAGGGATTTAACCTCCGCGCGCTCCATTTCCACCCACTGGCCCTGCTTGACCTTTGGGGAATGAAGACATCGCCGTAACGCACCCGCTTGAGCCTTGACACCGTGAGGCCCTGGGACTCCCAGAGACGCCGCACCTCGCGGTTGCGGCCCTCCATCAGCACCACGCAAAACCAGCGGTTGATGCCCTTTCCACCCACCTCCTGGATGTCGGTAAAGCGGGCCATGCCGTCCTCCAGCATGACGCCTTCCAGCATGCGCTGGAGATGTTCCTCCTGCACTTCCCCCATCACGCGCACCATGTATTCGCGCTCGATGCTCGAAGACGGGTGCATCAGGGCATTGGCCAGCTCGCCATCAGTGGTGAACAGCAGCAAGCCGGAGGTGTTGAAGTCGAGGCGGCCTATGGAAATCCAGCGGCCCGACGGCAGTGGCGGAAGCCGTTTGAATACGGTGGGGCGACCCTCGGGGTCACTGCGCGAACACACTTCCCCCGGCGGCTTGTGGTAGAGGATGCAGCGCGCCTGCTGCGCCGGCGCGACTTCCAGGGCCCGGCCATCGACAGCCACGCGGTCGCGAGGGCCGACCCGATCCCCGAGGTGGGCGGCCTTGCCATTGACAACCACCCTGCCCGCCTCGATCCATCGTTCCATTTCGCGGCGCGAACCGAGCCCGGTGCGCGCCAACACTTTCTGCAGTTTTTCGCCGTCGCTGGGTGGGGGCGTCCCGGGCACGTCCTTGGGGGATTTGCTCGCCATGCCGGCCTAGGACTGCGATTCGGGCTGGGAAGATTCCGGATCCTGGTAAGCGTCAGGCTCGGCTGCGGAATCGCCATACTGCTCCCCGCCCTCCGGGTCTTCAGACAGGGATTGCGCGGCCATGGACGCCAGCTCATCCGCCGCTTCGGGCAGGGTCACGGCGTTCGCGGCGGATTGTCCCCCAGCGGGAATATGGGCAGTTCCGCCCACCACTGTCAGGCCCGGTCCCTCCGCACCCGTACCGAGCGCATCGAATCCCAATTCCACGTTGAGCGTCTCGAGGTCGCGGATCTCCGCCAGTGCCGGCAGCTGATCCAGGCTCTTGAGGTTGAAATAGTCAAGGAACTGTCGCGTGGTCGCGTACATCGCGGGTCGGCCAGGCACATCCCGGTGCCCCACCACCCGTATCCACTCGCGTTCGTGCAGGGTCTTCACGATATTCGAGCTGACGGCGACACCGCGGATTTCCTCGATTTCCCCCCGGGTAATGGGCTGTCGATACGCGATGAGCGCCAGTGTTTCCAGCAGCGCCCGGGAATACTTTTGCGGGCGTTCATGCCACAGGCGCGCAACCCAGGGGCTGAGCGCCTGTCGCACCTGGAAGCGGAAACCGCCCGCCACTTCCAGCAGCTCGAAGCCCCGGTCGTCGCAACGCGCTGCCACGTCCTTGAGCGCGTCGCGAATCGCGGTCGTCTCCGGTCGTTCGTATTCATCGAACAATTCGGCCAGTTGCGCCACCGTCAGGGGCCTGCCGGCAGCCAACAGGGCGCCCTCAATGATTTGCACCAAACCTGTTTCCTTCATATTACTCAGACCTTGCCTTGACATGGATCGGACCGAAGTTCTCGGTCTGCACGATCTCCACCAGGGATTCCTTGATAAGTTCCATCAGAGCCAGGAATGTCACCACGACACCCAACCGCCCCTCAGACACGCGAAACAGCGACACAAACGGCACAAAATGCTGTCCGGCCAGTCGCTCCAGCACTTCGCTCATGCGCTCGCGCGTCGACAGCGCCTCGCGCTGTATATGGTGACTGGCGAACATGTCGGCCCGGCGCAGTACTTCCCCCAGGGCCAGCAGCAGCTCCCGCAAATCCACTTCCGGGTCGGGACGCGTCCGCTGCAGCTCCGGTGCCTTGGCGCTTCCACACCCAGGTGTCCCGCTCCACCCGCGGCAATTCATCGATATCCTCGGCCGCCTTCTTGAAGCGCTCGTACTCCTGCAGGCGCCGGATCAGCTGCGCGCGGGGATCCTCCTCATCCTCATCCACCTCGCTGGCGCGCGGCAGCAACATGCGTGACTTTATCTCGGCAAGCATGGCCGCCATAAGCAGGTATTCCGCCGCCAGTTCAAACTGCATGGCATCCATCAGCTCGACATATTCCATGTACTGCTCGGTAATCCGCGAAACGTCGATCTCCAGAATATCCAGGTTTTGCCGCTTGATGAGGTAGAGCAGCAGGTCCAGCGGGCCCTCGAACGCCTCCAGGAATACGGCCAGCGCGTGCGGAGGTATGTAGAGGTCCTTGGGAAACTCGGTGAGCGCCTTGCCCATGACGATAGCAAAAGGCATTTCCCCTGCTCCGGGCGCGCCCCGCCCGACGTCTCGCCGTGAGCGGCGGAGGCCCGGGGCGCGGCAGACTCGCCCGTGCGCTCTTCGTCGCCTGCCCGGGGCGCCCCCGTCTTGGCGTCAATCCTGGATTCGTTCACGGCCACTGTCACTGTCCAATTTTATGTGTGGCCAGTATACCTGACTAATGCCCGAAGGGTGAGGATGATCGGGCCGCCGCCGCCGGACACTTTCGCTGTCCGGGCCTTCCGCCAGGCACAGGAATCTATATAATCGCAGCTCCACGCGCCCGTAGCTCAGCTGGATAGAGTAACTGGCTTCGAACCAGTTGGTCGGGAGTTCGAATCTCTCCGGGCGCGCCATTTATATACAGCCTACTTCCGAGTGGAGAGGCGAGTCCGGGCCCGCAGGCGATGACACTTATACCCAAGGTCGCACCAGAACCAAACGTCGGCATGACCCCGGTTCGGCCTCATCTCACCGGACAAAAATCCTTCGTTATTCTGGGTCAAATAACGTATCTTCTTGCCCAATACTGGGAAGGCTTACCAGGGGGAGCCATCCATGCGTCCTGCTAAAAACATTTTGGGCCTGTCAGCCTACTACCACGATAGCGCCGCCGCTCTGATCACCGGCGGGGAGATCATTGCCGCAGCACAGGAAGAGCGCTTCACCCGTAAGAAGCATGACGCGAGCTTTCCCGAACACGCCATTCGCTATTGCCTTGCACAGAGCGGCCTGAATCTGGGCGATATCGATGAAGTCGTATTCTACGACAAGCCGCTGGTCAAGTTTGAACGCCTGCTTGAGACCTATCTCGCCTACGCGCCCAACGGACTGCGGTCATTCATCGCGGCGATGCCCGTGTGGCTCAAGGAGAAGCTCTACCTGAAGAGCACGCTGAAGAAGGAACTCGCGACGCTGGGCGAGTTGAAGCAGTCCGCGCTGCCCGATTTGCTCTTTGCCGAGCACCACCAGTCCCACGCGGCCTCGGCCTTTTTCCCCAGCCCGTTCGAGAAGGCCGCGGTGCTGTGCCTCGACGGCGTCGGCGAGTGGGCCACCACCACGGCCTGGATAGGCGAGGGGCACACGCTGACCCCGTTGTGGGAACTTGATTTTCCGCATTCCCTGGGCCTGTTGTACTCGGCGTTTACCTACTACACCGGGTTTAAGGTGAACTCCGGGGAGTACAAGCTAATGGGGCTCGCGCCGTATGGGGAACCGCGCTATGTCGACCTGATACTGGAGCACCTGCTGGACCTGAAAGAAGACGGCACCTTCCGCCTCAATATGGCGTACTTCAATTACTGCACCGGCCTGACCATGACGAACAAGAAGTTCGATGCGCTTTTGGTGCACCCCGCGCAAGGCCGAGGGCGAGATCTCGCAGCGCGAGATGGACCTCGCAGCCTCCATCCAGAAAGTAACCGAGGAGGTCGTACTGCGACTGGCCAAAACCGTGCGCAGGGAGACCGATTGCCGGTACCTTTGCCTGGCCGGCGGCGTCGCCCTGAACTGCGTGGCCAACGGCGTCCTGTTGCGCGCCGGGGTGTTTGACGACATCTGGATACAGCCCGCGGCGGGAGACGCAGGCGGCGCGCTCGGCGCCGCGCTCACCTCCTGGCACGAACGGCATCATGGGGAGCGTACCGTCAATCCCGCGGACAGCATGCAGGGCTCCTACCTGGGACCACGTTTTGGCGCGCAGGAGATTCGCGCGCAACTGGACAAAAGCGGAGCCATCTACGAGGAGCTCGATGATACCCGTTTGATGCCCCGACTGGCGGACATTCTGGCGAGTGAAAACGTCGTCGGCTGGTTCCAGGGACGTATGGAATTCGGGCCGCGCGCGCTGGGTGGGCGCTCGATCATAGGTGATCCGCGCTCCGCCAAAATGCAGTCCGTCATGAATCTGAAGATCAAGTACCGCGAGTCGTTCCGGCCGTTTGCGCCCTCCGTGCTCAACGAGGACGTCAGCCACTATTTCGAGCAGGATAGGCCCAGCCCCTACATGCTGATGGTGGCGCCGATTACCGAAGCGCTGCGCATCCCGATGAGCGAGGAACAGCAGAAACTGTTTGGTATTGAGAAACTGAATGTCCCGCGCTCCGAGTTGCCCGCGATAACCCACGTGGACTACTCGGCCCGGATTCAAACCGTGCACCCTGAAACCAACCCGCGCTATCACCGGCTGATCACCGCGTTCAAGGACAAGACGGGCTGCGGCGTGCTGGTCAACACGTCTTTCAATGTACGCGGCGAGCCCATCGTGTGCACGCCGGAGGACGCCTACCGTTGTTTTATGCGTACGGAGATGGACTACCTGGTGATCGAGAACTTCCTGATGGCGAAATCCAGCCAGCCAGCGGTGGCGAAAGACGATAGCTGGAAGACTGAATTCGAACTGGACTGATAAAGAGACCCGACACGATGTCAGCGGCAAACAAGAAAATGAGCAACAAGGAATTACGCAACTTCGGCCTCGTGACAGGTGGCATGCTGGTGCTGTTCTTCGATCTGCTGATTCCCTTTATCTGGGATCACTCCCCGCCGATATGGCCCCTTGCAGTGGCGGCGGTACTGGCGATCATGGCGCTGCTCATGCCGGCCTCACTGGGGCCGGTATACAAGGTTTGGATGCGCTTCGCCGAGGTGCTCGGCTGGATCAACACCCGCATCATCCTGGGCGTGATATTTTTCCTGATATTCTTTCCTTTCGGGGTGATCCTGCGACTATTCAATGATCCGATGCAGCGCAAACTTGACCGGAAAATTGAGAGCTATCGGGTACCGTCCAACCCGACCAAACCTGGCAATATGGAGCGACCATTCTGATGTTCGACCTACTCAAGGACCTCTGGGGTTTCATGAAGGAACGCAAAAAGTTCTGGTTGATGCCCATTATTATTATGTTGCTGCTGCTTGGCGGCCTGCTGGTGCTGGCACAGGGCTCCGCGATCGCGCCATTCATTTACACGCTGTTTTAGCGGCGCAGTGACGTCGACGCAGTCCGGCGTCTATACCGCAAAGGGCGCCGTGTCGCCCTTCCCGACCCGGACTATCAAGGGTACGTCATCAGCCATGTCAACCACCGTGGTGGGCTCCATGCCGCAGTAGCCGCCGTCGATGACGAGGTCGACGTCGTGCTCCAGCGTTGCGCGGATGTCGTAGGGATCGATCAACGGAAGTTCGTCGCCGGGCATGATGAGGGTCACGCTCATGAGCGGCTCACCGAGGTCCGCCAGCAGGGCAGCGGCGATGGGATTGCCCGGTACCCGCAGGCCGACTGTTTTGCGTTTGGGGTGCATCAACCGCCGGGGCACTTCCGACGTGGCGCGCAGAATGAAGGTGTAGGGTCCCGGTGTGGTGTGACGAAGCAGGCGATACACCGTGTTGTTCACCTTGGCGTAGGTGGCGATCTCCGAAAGGTCGCGACACACGAGGGTAAAATTGTGCCTGTCATCCAGTTTGCGGATGCGGCGTATCCGGTCCAGTGCGTCTTTATCCCCTATCTGGCAACCCAGCGCGTACGCTGAATCGGTCGGGTACACCACCACCCCACCATCGCGGATAATGTCTGCGGCGTGTCGCACCAGCCGGGCCTGCGGATTGTCGGGGTGAATCTGATAAAACTGGCTCACACAGTATCTCTTGGTTATTGCTGCGCTGATCAGCGCGGTGATGACCAGCGCTCCCAGACGCCGCGCAGGCCGTCGAAGGCCGTCGATTCTACACCGAGCGGCGCGCTGTAGGGAGCGTCACGGTGGTAATCACTGCCTGCCGACACTTCCAGATCGAACTCCAGCGCAAGACGTTTCAGCTGCGCGGTCTCGTCCGTTGTCTGGTAGCCACTGTGTACTTCGATAGCGCTGCCGCCCGCGGCCATGAAAGCCAGCATAAGCCGGCGCAATTTCATGCCCGTGAAACGGTACTTCAGCGGGTGGGCTACTACGGCGACGCCGGCGGCGGCGACGATCCATCGCGTGACCTCGTCAAGTTCGGGCCAGAAGGCCTTGACGTCCCCTATCCTGCCCTGCCCGAGGTAGCGGTCGAAGGCCTCGTTGTGGTCCTTCACATGCCCCTGCTCCACCATCCACCGGGCGAAGTGGGGCCGACCCAACTGGCTGTCACCGGCGTGCCGCAGGGCGCCTGGCAACGAGCCGTCAAAACCGCGGGCCGCCAACCTGCCGGCAATCCTGGCCCCGCGCTCACGCCGCGCACCCGCCATCCGCTGCAGGGCAGCGCGCATATCGGGGTGCGCACAGTTCACACCCAGGCCGAGAATATGGACTGTCGTGCCTGACCACTGGCAGGAAAACTCGATCCCGGGAATCAACCGCATACCCCCGGGAATCTGCCTGTGATAAGCTGCCGCAGCCGTATAACCGGCCACCGTATCGTGATCGGTTATCGCCAGCAATTGAATGTTGCCAGCCGCTGCTCGCACCACCAGCTCGCGGGGATCAAGGGCGCCATCGGAGGCACTGGTGTGGGTGTGGAAGTCAATCAGCACAATCTTTACACTGGGTCGCGCCGCCGGGAACCGGCTCAACTGGTTTACGCAACACGCATGGTAACAGCTGGAGCAGGATAGAATCCATGAAGCAAATCGCCGAATTCATTCCCATCGCCCTGTTCTTTATCGTCTACCAGCTGGACGGTAAGAGTATTTCCCTGGCGGGCCTGAGCTACCAATTCGACGGCATCTACTCGGCTACTGCAGCGCTGATGGCGGCTACTGTACTGCAGGTGGCAATTTCCTTTGCCGTGCACCGTACGCTGGAAAAGCGCCTGCTCTGGATGCTGACCGCCGTATTGATCTTCGGCGGCGCCACCCTGTTCTTTCATAACCAGATGTTCATCCAGTGGAAGCCGACGATCTTCAACTGGGTGCTTGGCATCACCTTCGGCGCGTCGCAGTTCATCGGCGATAAGAACCTCATGGAGCGCACCCTCGGAAGCCAGATTCATCTGCCGAAAATAGTATGGACTCGCCTTAACCTGCTCTGGGTGGCCAACTTTCTCATCGTGGGCGGACTCAATCTCGCGGTTGCTTACGGCTTCAGCGAGCAAACCTGGGTCAGCTACAAACTGTACTCTTCCATCGGCTTCACCCTGGCGCTGACTGTCCTTACCGCCCTGCTCATCAGCCCCCACCTGAAGGACGATGGCGGCGAAGAACAGCTTCTGCAGCGCGATGACTAGTATCCAACCGAGGTAAGGCACCCATGTACTATGCAATCCTGTGTGAGGACGTGGAAAAAAGCATGCCGCTGCGCCAGAGCGCGCGCCCGGCGCACCTGGCGCGTCTGCAGGCGCTGGCTGACCAGGGAAAACTGTTGGCGGCGGGGCCGCACCCGGCACTGGACACGGAGGAGCCCGGCGAGGCCGGCTTCACCGGCAGCCTCATCATCGGGGAGTTCGACAGCCTGGAAGCGGCCACTGCCTGGGCCGATTCCGACCCCTACGTGGAAGCGGGCGTATTCAGCAAGATCACCGTCAAGCCCTATAAACTGGTACTGCCCTGAGTTGCAGAAGGAACACATCGTGCGCTTGTCCCTCCCTTTATTGCTGTTCTCACTACTGTTCTGTGCGGTCAGCCTCGCCGCAGACATCCGCTTCATTGGCAGCGAACAGGCCATCAACCTGCGCGGGGGGCCAGGCGAGGACTACCCGATTGTCTATCGCGGCATCGCACCGACTACACGGCTGACAGTAGCCCGCACGTCCGATGACGGATTGTGGGCCGATGTCACCGCGGACAACGGCATAACCGGCTGGATTCCCACGCAGGTGCTGGTGCTGGAACTGCCGGAGCCACCCAAACCCACCACAGGCGCAAAAGCCGTCCCGGTCGCTGTCCCTGCCGATGCCGAGGCGACCGGCCAGGCACCGGCTGATCCCGCGGACACGACGGAATTACGCAACCGTATTGCAGCCTGCGACACTGAATTCAATACCGTCGCACAGGAACTGCACCAGTTGAAGCAGGTCTCCGGCAAAGCCGTACAACTGGATATCGATAATCGTCGACTGGTGGAGGAACAGGAGAACCTCCGCTCAGAGGTGGAAATGCTGCAAGCGGAAAACCAGCGGCTGGTGGACAAGCTGCATAGCGAGGACTTCATGAATGGCTCCCTCGCCGTGCTGCTGGGCGTAATCATCGCGCTCGTGGCGCCCCGCCTCGTACCACAGCGGCGCAAGACTTCCAGCTGGACCTGAAGGAGATCACCATGTTCAGAGTATTTTTACTGGCACTCTCGCTGCTGCTGCCCGCCCTGGGAGTTGCCGCGGAGACAGCGACCAACAATCCGCGGCTGGTCATCAGGACCAGCGAGGGGGATATCACGGTGCAACTGTTTGCCGACAAGGCACCCGCCACGGTGGCAAACTTCCTGAACTACGTCGACAGTGGTTTTTACAACGGCACTGTATTTCACCGTGTTATTCCCAACTTCATGATTCAGGGCGGCGGTTTCACACCTGACCTGAAGGAAAAGGAAACGGCAGATCCGGTCGCCAACGAGTCCAAGAATCGCCTGCACAACACCCGCGGCACCCTCGCCATGGCACGTACCAGCGATCCCGATTCCGCCACGTCCCAGTTTTTTATCAACCAGCGCAATAATCTCCGACTGGACTGGGCACCGGGACAGGAAGGCTACACCGTGTTCGGGGAAGTCATACAGGGCATGGACATCGTGGACTTCATCACCACGGCCCCTACCGGCAGGTCTGGCGGGATGAGCGATGTGCCGCAGCAGCCCATCGTCATAAAAGAAATAGTGCGCCAGCAACCCTGATGATCGCGCTCAGCGTCAACCTCAACAAGATTGCCCTGATCCGCAACTCCAGGGACACGACCAACCCTGACATACCCCGGCACGCCCGCATGTGCATCGAAGCCGGTGCCGATGGCATTACCGTGCATCCGCGCCCCGACCAGCGGCACATTCGCGTGCAGGACTGCTTCGACCTCGCCGCCATGCTCGACGTGGAATTCAACATCGAGGGCAACCCCATGACCGGACCGCGCCGCAGTGACCGCCAGGGCGTGGATGACTACCCCGGATTCATGGCACTGGTCAGGGCGATCCGACCGACCCAGTGCACGCTGGTGCCCGACAACGACGGGCAACTCACTTCGGACCACGGCTTCGACCTCCGACGCGACGGCGAACGCGTCGCGCCGCTGGTGGCGGAACTGCAATCCCTGGGCATCCGCACGAGCCTGTTCATGGACCCTGATCCGGAGCAGATTCTCCTCGCGGCGCAGACTGGCACCGACCGAATCGAGCTGTACACCGAAACATACGCCCGGGCATTCCGGCGCGGCGCACAGGTCGATACCGTGTTCCAGCGCTTCGTCCAGGCCGCAGAAGTGGCGCTGGAGGCGGGCCTTGGCCTGAACGCCGGTCATGACCTCGACCTCGACAACCTGCCCCGCTTCGCCACCATCCGCGGCTTGCAGGAAGTGTCCATAGGGCACGCGCTCACGGTGGACGCCATTCGCATGGGGCTGGCCAACGCCGTGGCCGCCTACCAGCGCGCACTGGGCAAGCCCTGATGGATGCCCGCCTGCAAGCACTGATCGACAAACAGGAGATCATGGATCTGCTGCACAGTTACTGCAATGCCGCTGACCGCCACGATCACGACAAGATGCGCCAGCTCTACCACGACGATGCGATAGACGACCACGGCGCGTTCTTCCACGGCCTGGCCATGGAGTTCATCGACACCCTGCCGACCATCCAGGCGCCCATGCTAATACTGCACCACAATGTAACCACAGTGAACATTGCACTGGACGGCGATTACGCTGAAGGCGAGGTCTACGTCCTGGCGTTTCACCAGGTGCAAACTGATGACCAGCCAGTCGACCTGTTGATCGGGGGCCGTTATTTCGACAAGTACGAGAAGCGTAAGGGCGTATGGAAATTCAGCTACCGGGCAGTCGTGGCTGACTGGGCCACCTTCAACAATCCCTCCACCGTGTGCCTGGACCATCCCATGATTACCGGCTCCCGGATCGGCAAACCGGGCCTGCAGGACCCTTCGTACGCCTTCTTTCGCCTCTTGCGTCGGGGACAGCGCTAGAGCGCCGCGATGCCTTGCCGCAGCGCATCGGGCACCCGCGAGGGCGCCCTGGTCTGCGGGTCAATATGCACCAGCACGGATTTGCCGCGCACCGTGAGCCGGTCGCCCTGGAACATCTCGCAGTGCAGGGTCAGGGAACTGTTGCCAACCACGGCGTCCGTAATGGTTGCGGTGACGTCAGCACCGTAGAAGGTTTCACTGGCAAAATCGATGTGCACGGAGGCCAGTATCCAGTCCCGTGCAATACCCGGGCTGCGCTCCACCAGGGACTCCAGAAAGCGCATACGGGCCACTTCAAACCAGGCGGCGATAGTCGCATTGTTGATATGACCCATCGCGTCGGTTTCGTAGAGTCGCGGCGTGATGGTTATCGCGAAAGTGTTCAATGGTATTCTCCCCGAGCAGTGTTTCTGGTTCAGATTGATCCTGGTTGTCGGATGCTCAGCGGGGTTGCGCTACCCCGGTCAAGCAGGCGCGGGGCTGGTCCGGCGGCACGGGCGCCCCCTGTCCCGCATCAACCCCGCAACCAATCCCGGGAGATAACGGTATACTGCACACCACCAGACCACCATCGCCGGACTATCCATGCGCCTGATGCTCGCCCCCATGGAGGGCGTTATCGATCATACCATGCGCGAGTTGCTCACCGCCCTGGGCGGCATCGACCGCTGTGTCACCGAGTTCGTGCGCGTCACCGGGCGCCTGTTGCCGCCGCGCGTGTTTCACCGCCTCTGCCCCGAGCTGCTGCAGGACGGCTCCACCGCTTCCGGGGTGCCCGTCTATGTGCAACTGCTGGGCGGGCAGCCGGCGGTCATGGCGGACAACGCGGCGCGCGCGGCGGAACTGGGCGCGCCGGGTATCGACCTGAATTTTGGCTGTCCTGCGAAAACCGTGAATCGCTCCGACGGGGGCGCCATCCTGCTGCGCGAGCCCGACCGGGTACACGCGATTGCCGCCGCCGTGCGGGCCGCGGTGCCGGCGCACATTCCGGTCACGGTCAAAACCCGCCTCGGCTACGAGGACCAGTCACTGTTCCTGGACATCGTGTCCGGTATCGAGGCGGCCGGGGCCAGCGAACTTACCGTCCACGCGCGGACCAGAAGCCAGGGTTACCGCCCGCCGGTCTACTGGGACATGATCGCTGCCGCGCGGGAGATCGTGTCGTTACCAGTGATCGCCAATGGCGAAATCTGGTGTGTGGAGGACGCCCTGCGGTGTCGCGCGGTGTCCGGCTGTGACGACCTGATGCTGGGGCGCGGAGTCCTGTGCCGGCCAGACCTGCCACGCCTGGTGGCGGCGGCGACCGTGACGGGCGACACGATGGAGCCCCTGCACTGGGCGGATATCACTCAGCTGCTGGCACGGTTTTTCGCGCTGACGCTGCGCCATTACGATGCCCGCAATGCGGGCAATCCAATCAAGCAATGGCTGGTATACCTGCGCTTCTACTTCCCCCAGGCCGGCCCGCTGCCTGAACGCATCAAGCGTCTGCGTGACCCGCAAGAAATCAGTTCTGGCGCTGCGACGTGCCGTGCCGGAGACGCCCCGGCGCGTCGCGCTGCCTGGCGCCCGCTGGCCGGGTCCTGCGGGGCAATTGTACAAGCGGCACCAATAGAGGGATAATTCCCGGTTCGTTCGCGGTCTGGGCTGCCGGCGGCCAGGATTATCGACGGAAACACTATGGAAACTACACGGCGACACATCCAGTTAATGGACACCACCCTGCGCGATGGTGAGCAAACCCAGGGCGTCTCGTTCTCTCCCGAGGAGAAGGTCAACCTGGCGCGGGCCCTGTTACAACTGCTCAAGGTCGATCGCATCGAGGTCGCATCGGCGCGGGTATCCCACGGGGAAATGGAGGCGGTCTCCAGCATCAACCAGTGGGCGCAACAGAACGGGCTGGGCGACAGGATTGAAGTTCTGGGGTTTGTGGACCACAAAAAAAGCGTGGACTGGATCCTGCAAACCGGTGGCCAGGTGATCAACCTGCTGACCAAGGGCAGCGAGAAGCACTGCCGGGAACAACTGGGCAAGACCCTGGAGCAACACGTCACTGAAATCCTGCGGACCGTGGACTACGCCCTGTCTCGCGGTCTGCAGGTCAATGCCTACCTGGAAGACTGGTCGAATGGCTATCGCAACAGTCGCGATTACGTGTACCAGATGATGAACCAGCTCAAGGACTGCGGAATCCGGCATTTCATGCTGCCCGACACGCTCGGCGTGATGTCGCCGGAGGAGGTCTACGAGAGCTTCAGTGACATGGCGGCACGCTATCCCGCCCAACAGTTCGACTTTCACCCCCACAACGACTACGGCCTGGCGACTGCCAACGTCATGGCCGCGGTGCGCGCCGGCGTCAGTTCCGTGCACTGCACGGTGAATTGCCTGGGCGAGCGCGCCGGCAACGCCTCGCTGGCGGAGGTCAGCGTGGTACTGCGCGACAAGCTGGGGTGGAGCTGTCTATCGACGAGAGCTACCTCGTGCAACTGAGTGCAATGGTCGAGTCGTTCTCCGGCAAGCGGGTGCCCGCCAATGCGCCCATCGTGGGAACCGATGTGTTCACCCAGACGGCCGGCATCCACGCCGACGGCGACCAGAAGGGCGACCTGTATAAAACACGCCTCAGCCCGGAACGTTTCTCCCGCACGCGCAGCTATGCGCTGGGCAAAATGAGCAGCAAGGCCTCGCTGCTGCAGAACCTGGAGGCGCTGGGCCTGAACCTGTCCGAGGAGAACCAGCAAAGGTGCTGGCAAGGGTGGTGAAACTGGGCGATTCCAAGGAATTGATCACCACGGACGACCTGCCGTTCATCATCGCCGAAGTGCTGGAGAGCAAGAACTACCACCACATCAAACTGCTCAATTGTTCCGTCACCAGCGGCCTGGACCTGAAATCAACCGTGAGCATCCGCGTGGATGTGGACGGCGACATCCAGCACGCGGTGGGCTACGGCAACGGCGGGTTTGACGCGTTCATCCACGCCATGAACGAGGTCATGGCGCCCAAAAACTATGTGTTGCCGGACCTCGTGGACTACGAGGTCCGCATCCCCGGGCGGTCACACCAACGCGCTTACCGAGTGCGTGATTACCTGGGACTGCAACGGACGGGAAACCAAGACCCGCGGCGTGCATTCCAACCAGGTGTTTGCCGGCATACTGGCGACTCTGCGCATCGTTAACCTGCAGTTGCACGAGCGGCAGACCGGAGGCAGCGTCCTGCCGCTACCGGTGACCGCCGACGGGCAGGTGTGAGGCCTGGCTAGCCGACCCTCGGCATCGCCTTCAGCGCCGCCACAACCCTGTCGCCGAATTCGTGGGTCTTGATCATTTTCACACCGCTGCCGGGCCTGGACAGGTCCGGGGTGGAATAACCATCGGCGAACACGCCCTGCATCGCGCTCCAGACATTTTTTGATTCCTGCACCATGCCGAAACTGTCCTCCAGCATCATGGCAACCGAGCCGATCATGGAGTAGGGATTGGCAATGCCCTGGCCGGCGATATCCGGCGCCGACCCGTGGGAGGGCTCGTAGTAGCTTTTCTCCGGCCCCTTGCACGCCGAGGGCATCAGGCCGAGTGAGCCGAGGATGCCGCCACCCTGGTCGCTCAGGATGTCGCCAAACATGTTCTCCATCACCATGACATCGAACTGTCCCGGATTGAGGCACAAGAGCGTGGCGGCGGCATCCACCAGAATGTGCCGTATCTCCACCTCCGGGTACTCCACAGCGACCTCGGCGAGCACTTCATTCCACAGCACACTGGATTTGAGTACATTGCTCTTGTGGATATTGTGCAGCACCTTCTTGCGCCGCATGCACAGTTGCAGCGCCTCGTGCAGGATGCGGCTGATTTGTTCCTCGTCGTATTCAAGGGTCTCTTTCACGTAGCGCAACCCACGCTCGTTTACCCCGACTTCCTTTGCGCCAAAGTACAGGCCGCCGACCAGCTCGCGCACCATTACCAGGTCGATGCCCTCGCCGATTATCTCGGGTTTCAGCGGGGAAAAATGCCCCAGCGCCCTGGGCAGGAACACCGGGCGAAAATTGGCATACGTATTGTAACGCGCACGCAGGGGCAACAGCGCGCCACGCTCCGGCTGCATATCCACCGGGATTTTTTTTGATTCCTCATGACTCAGGCCGATGGGCCCCTTCAGAATGGCGTCCGCCCTGTCACAGACAGCCTTGGTCTCCTCCGGAAACGGGTGGCCGCACTTGAAATACGCCGCAGCGCCGAAATCCGCCTCCACCAGGTCAAACCTGACCGCGTTGCGCTCCTCGAGGAGGTGAAATATTTTCACTGCCTCGCGCATGATTTCCGGGCCGATACCATCCCCCGCCAGCAGGGCGATCGTGTACTTCTTCATAGCGTAATTCTCTTCGATGGTGGTCTACAGGACGCGAGGAACCCGCTGCCCCCGGTCGCAAAAAGCGGCCATTCTACTGTAGATGGCCTGAAGTTTCATCGCCTCGCCATCGGCATCGCTACAGGACGACCTAGAAGAGCGTCGGCACCATCGCGTCAATCAGGCGCGGACCACGCCCCGCCATGGCCTCGGCGAGCAGCATGTTGAACTCATCGGCGGTGGCAGCGCGCCCGGCCTGCACGCCCATGCCCCGCGCCAGCGCCACGAAATCGAGATCCGGGTTGCCGATCTGTAGCGTACTGGCGGCCTTCGGTCCCGGCTTTCCGCCGCGCGCTCCGGTGCGGGCGAACTCCAGTTCCAGGATGCTGTACTTGCGGTTGTTGAAGATCACGACCGTCACATCCAGGTTTTCCCGCGCCATGGTCCACAGCGCCTGCAGGGTGTACATGGCACTGCCATCCCCCTCCAGAGCAACCACCTTGCGTTGCGGGCAGGCGATCGCCGCGCCCACCGCCGCCGGCAGGCCCCAACCGATGGCGCCGCCTGTGAGGTTCAGCCAGTCGTGGGGCCGGGCCGTGGCGGTGGCGGGAAACAGGGCCAGCCCACTAGTGTTGGCCTCATCCACCACAACCGCATGCTCCGGCAGGTGATAGGCGAGCGACTGGGCCACGTGGTTCACATCGAGCTGGCCCGTCGGCAGCTCAGGCAGGGAGAGCGCGTGCACATCCGGTTCTATGGCGGATGCATCCAGCCGTTGCGCCAGCGCCGCCAGCACCTGGTCAATGTCCTCCCCGGGACCGGCCAGTACAAACTCTTCGCATGCCGGCGGCGAGATGCGACTGGCGACTCCCGGGTAGGCGAAGAACGACACCGGGGCCGCAGCGCCGACCAGGATCAGGTGCTCGAGGTCCTTGATATGGTCGATCGCCAGTTCGGCGAGGTAGGGCAGGCGCTCCAGTACCGCGCTGCCGGCGCCGCGGGCCTGCCGCGTGGGAAAGGTGTCGGTACTGACGCGCGCGCCGCTGGCCTTGCCGATACGGCTCAACGTGAGTCCGCGCTGCAGGTCCACCTCCCGACCGCCGATCATGACCATACACCGGCGCCCCGCAGTCAGCCGGGCGACGGCGTCATCGATCCGGCTGGACGGCACCGGGACCGGCGGCGCGACCGGGGCCGCGGGCTCCGCGCCATTGGGGTTATCGCCCCAGGAAACGTCCGCCGGCAACATCAGCGTCGCCACCCGGCCAGTCCCCGCCTGGCGCACCGCTTCAACGGCGTCACGGGCGATCTCGCCGGCGGCAGCCGAGGTCTTCACCCAGTGTGACACCGGCCCGGCAATGCCCTCGATATCTGCCGTCAGCGGGGCATCGTACTGTACATGGTAGGTGGCGTGATCCCCCACAATATTCACGATCGGCACATGCCCCTTCTTGGCATTGTGAATGTTGGCCAGGGCATTGCCGAGGCCCGGGCCGAGGTGCAACAACGTGGAAGCAGGCTTGCGCGCCATGCGGGCGTAGCCGTCCGCGGCGCCGCTGAGCACCCCCTCAAACAGGCATAACACGCAGCGCATGCCCTCCACTTCATCCAGCGCGGCCACGAAATGCATTTCCGACGTGCCCGGGTTGGTAAAACACACCTCAACGCCATTGTTGATCAGTGTGGTTAGTAAGCTCTCTGCGCCATTCATGCTTTGCTCCGGTGGGTTTTCTGGCAGGGGTCAGTCGGCGGCTATCCGGTCCGCGGCAAAAACCTTGTTGGGGTTGAGAATATTGTGCGGGTCCAGCATTCTCTTCATCGCGATCATCAATTGCAACTCGGCGGCACTGCGGCTGCGGTGCAACTGCTCCCGCTTGGCGAGCCCGATGCCATGTTCCGCAGACACCGATCCCTGGTAACGCTCCACGGTCCGGTACAACAGCTCTTGCAAGGCCTGGTAGTCGAATTCCGCGTGCTGTTTCGAGCCGAGGATTACATGCAGGTTGCTGTCGCCCAGGTGGCCGAAGATCACGCAAATCGGCTCCTGCAACTTCGCCATGCCTTCCCGGATGTCGTCGACAAAGCGCTCCATCGCATCCAGCGTAACGCTGATGTCAAAGGGAATAATGGGCCCCAGCTTGAAGAACTCCAGCACGTCGTCGCGTATTTCCCACAGGGCGTTGCGCTCCGACTGGGAGCGGGTCAGCACGGCATCGGCGATCAGGCCGTCCTCCATGGCCTGTCCCAGCACCGTGGCGAAACTTTCCGCATCCGCCTCCGGATCGGAGCCCAGCGTCTCCACGAGCACGTAGTAGGCACTGCCGTGAGGCAGTGGCGGCGTGTGCAGGCTGCCGGGACGGGTGACATAGTCATAGAAGTCCGGCCACATCACTTCAAAGGCCGACAGGGTCCCGGCGGTGTGGCCATCCAGCCAGTGCAACAGGTTGACCACCGCCGCAAAAATCATCCACTGCCAGCAGCGCGGTGTTCTGGCTGCGGGGATTGGGCCGCAGACGCAGGACCGCGCGGGTAACGACCCCAGGGTGCCCTCGGCGCCGATGAACCAGTGCTTGATGTCGTAACCGGTATTGTTCTTGAGCATCTTGTTGAGGCTGGTTACCACGGTGCCATCGGCCAGCACTACCTCCAGGCCCAGTACGGTCTCGCGCAGCATGCCGTAGCGAATCACCATGTTGCCGCCTGCGTTGGTGGCCACGTTTCCGCCGATCGTCGCCGATCCGCGCGCGCCAAAATCCAGAGGCAGCAGCAGATCCTGTTCCTTCGCCGCTTCCGCGGCGACCTGCAGTATGCACCCGGCCTGCACGGTCATGGTGCGATTGTGCGTGTCGATCTCCTCGATGGCGTTCATGCGCTCCAGTGAGAGGCCGATCTCGCCATCCGTCCGGAAGTGCCCGTTGGCCAGGCCGGTCCTCCCGCCCAGCGGCACCAGCGCCTGCCCGGCGGCCGAGCAGATACGCAGGATGCCGGACACCTCTTCGGTACTGTGGGGCAGCAGGGTGACCTCAGGCAGCACGGCGTCCGCCTGCACACGCACGCCTTTTTCGCCCAACAACTGACGCAACTGTTGCATGACCCCGGCAGCGGGTTCGGACATCATCGCCTCCTGTTATTCTCCACGCGGCTTTACTGTGTTTGCGATCTCACCAAGCATAGTGGAAGCGGCGGCAACTGGCTATGCGCTGTCCAGTCTTGGCACGGACGCCAGCAGGGCCCGGGTATAGGGGTGCCGGGGGTGGTTGAGGATCTGCTCGGCACTGCCCTGCTCCACCAGCCTGCCGGCCTGCATCACGCCCACCCGGTGGGCCAGGCTGGGTACGATGGACAGGTCGTGGGTAATAAACAGGTAGGACACGCCGAACTCCCGCTGCAGTTCCTGCAGCAGGTCCAGCACTTCCGCCCGTATCGACACGTCGAGCGCGCTGGTGGGCTCGTCACAGATGATCAGCTGTGGCTCCACCGCCAGAGCCCGGGCGATGGCCACGCGTTGCAGCTGGCCCCCGGATAACTCGTGGGGATGGCGATCGCAGAAATCCGCCGGCAGCTGTACCCGCTCCAGCAGTGCGCCGACACGCTCCGCGCGCTGCGCCGCTGACAGGCCCATACCGAGGCTGTCCATGCCCTCGCTGATAATCTCACCCACGGTCAGGCGCGGGTTCATGGAGGAGTTGGGATTCTGGAACACCACCTGGATCTGCTTGCGGAAGGGCAACATGGCGCGGCGGCTCAGCGACTGTAGTGGTTGGCCCTGGAATGTAATGCGCCCGGCGGCAACCGGTTCGAGATGCAGGATGGCACGCCCGAGGGTGGACTTCCCACTGCCTGACTCGCCTACCAACGCATAGGTCTCCCCGCGCCCGATGGTCAGCGAGACGCCATCCACCGCGCGGGTGTAGTCCACGACACGCTGCAGTATGCCCTTGCGAATGGGAAAATGGACCTTGACCTCATCCAGTTCCAGCAGCGCCGGGCCATCCCAGGCGTCGTGAAAATGGGTGAGATCCGGCAGCGCCGCGATCAGGCGGCGGCTATAGGCCTCCCGGGGATTGCGGAAGAATTCGGCGACCGGCGCGCGCTCGATGATTTCGCCCCGGTACATGACCGCTACCTCGTCGGCGGTATGCCGGACCACGCCCATGTCGTGGGTGATCAGCAGTACCGCCAGCTGGCGCGACCGGGTCAGGCCGCGGATCAGTCCCAGCACCTGCTGCTGGATGGTGACATCCAGCGACGTGGTGGGTTCGTCGGCGATCAGGATATCGGGTTCACAGGCCAGCGCCATGGCAATCATTACCCGCTGCTGCTGCCCCCCCGACAGCTGGTGCGGGAAGAAGCCGTAACGCGCCGCCGGGTCCTGGATACCCACCTCCGCAAACAATTGCACAACGCGCGCGCGCAGGGCGGCACCGGCCAGCCGGGTGTGCAAGCGCAGCGTTTCGGCCACCTGATCGCCCGCGGTTTGCACCGGGTTGAGGGCGCTCATGGCGTTCTGGAAAATCATGGCCACGCGCCGCCCGCGCACGGACTGCATATTCGCTTCCGACAGGGCAAACAGGTCCTGGCCGGCAACGTGCACCGCGCCGGCCGTGATCTGCAGGGCGTTGGGCAGGAGGCGCATGGCGGCGAGGGACGTCACCGACTTGCCGCTGCCGGACTCCCCCACCAGGGCAAAGATCTCCCCGGCGCGCAACTCGAAACTGACGCCCCGGACGATAGCCTCGCCAGTCTCGCCCACCTGTACGCACAGATTTTGCACCTGCATCGCTACCGTCATGGCGTACCACTCCCCGCCGCGCTGCGCGGGTCAAACGCGTCGCGCACCAGGTCCGAGAACAGGTTGGCCGACAGCACCAGGCCGAACATGAACAGGAACGCGCCGCTCAGGGTCCACCACACGGCGGGTTCCCGCGACAATTCGGACCGGGCGCCGTTAATCATGTTGCCCCAACTGGCCATATTGGGGTCGATGCCCACGCCGATATAGGACAGGATCGCCTCGGCCAGCACCAGCGCGCTGAAATCCAGCACGAAAGTAATGAGGATGATATGCGAGACGTTGGGGACAACATGGCGCAACAGGATGCGGCTGTTGCTGACACCAAAGGCATGCGCCGCCTGCACGTAACCCAGCTGGCTGATCTTCAGGGTCTCGGCGCGAATCAGGCGGCACAGGGACGACCAGCTGGTCACGCCGAGAATAAAACACAGCGCGATGAACCGCGCATCGGCTTTTTCCAGGCCGATGGAAAAGTAATCGGGGTGCAGGTCGATGTACACCTGGAACAGCAGGACCGAAGCAGCGATGAGCAAAATGCCCGGGATGGAACTGAGGGTGGTGTACAGGTACTGCACCACGTCGTCCACCCAACCCTTGAAGTAACCTGCCATCACCCCGAGCGAGACGGCGATGGGCAGCATGATCAGGGTGGACAGGGTGCCCAACAACACCCCTGTACGCACACCCTTGATGCTCTGGTACGCGACGTCCGCCCCGCCGAGGTCGGTGCCCAGCACGTGGTAATAGCGACTGATGCTGACCAGCCACACGCCCACGCAAATCACGCCGGCCTGGGTCAACCACGAGGCGGACCAGGGCAGCGCGCTGCCGCGCAGGCAGTACCACTGCAGGCCGATCACCGCGGCGGACAACACCAGGCCCAGCAATAACGCCTCGAGGGATTTGCCCAGCACGTCCGGCCAGCGGTCCGCGGGCGCCTGCAGGTGGCGGCCCGCGTGTTCGAGCAGGGGAAAGTCGCGGTACGCGACACCGTGTTCATCCTTCTTATCCTGCTTCTCGAAGGATTGCAGGGCAAAGGGCGCCGAATAGGTACGCTCAAACCGCTCGCCCATGCCGGCCAGCATGACATCCAGTACGCTGGTGACCTTGTTGTCGTAGTAGATCTCCCCGCCGCCGCCCGTCACCGGGTCCAGGGCGCGGCGAAAATGCAGTGAGTCCAGCAGGGCAATGCCGACGTAGGCCATGATCAGGGTGCAGGTGACCATGCCCAGGCGCGAACTGAAGACCCGCCGCCAGTGCTCCCGCGTCTGCGGGTCCCGGCGCAGTTGCAGAAAAAACAGGCACAGGGCCACGACCAGCAGGTAAATCAGGATATCGGACCACAGCAGCAGCGGCTTCATGGCTAGTCCAGCCGCAGCCTGGGATCGGCCCAGGTATAGGAAATGTCAGTCAGGATGAGCCCGATGATGTACAGAATCGAGCCGATGAAAACCATGGAGCGCACGATGGCGAAGTCCTGCGCGTTGATGGCGTCGAGCATGTAACTGCCCAGGCCCGGAATCCCGAAGAAGGACTCGATCAGCAGGCTGCCCATAAACAGGGAGGGAATGAGCACGACCACCCCGGTCAGGATCGGGATCAGTGCATTGGGCAGGATATGCCGGAACAGGATACGGATTTCGCTGGCCCCCTTGGCCCTGGCGGTGCGCACGTAGTCCTGGTTAGCCTCCTCCAGGAACAGGGTGCGATACCAGCGCGCACCCGAGCCGATCCCCGCGATCACCCCGACCAGCACCGGCAGTATGAGGAACTTCCAGGGCTGGCTTTCCATGTTAAAACCGGAGATGGGTACCAACTTCCAGGTTTTTGCTACCAGGTATTGTCCGCCGATGATGTAGAACAGGTAGGAAATGGACATGAGCGCAACGAACACAAACACCGCCCAGCGATCGAGGCGGGTGGCGTGAAACATTACAACCAGCAGCGCCACGCAGATGTTCACCCAGATTCCCACGACGAAAGTCGGTAGCGCTACCGCCAGACTGGGCCACATACGTGTGGAAACGTCGGTGGTGATGTCGCGGCCGCTCTCGGACCGGCCAAAATCGAATACGAAGAGCTTCAGGGACTTGGAAAAGAAAATCGTTTCCGTCACGGCCCCGGCGCCATCTGCCTGCGGGTTGTAAAATAGCGGCAGATCGTAGCCGTTCTTCCGCTTCCACGCCTGGATGGCCTCCGGGGTCACATATTTTTGTCCCAGCTGCGACACTGCCATGTCCTCGGGGGAGTTCACCACGAAGAACAGCGTGAAGGTCAGGAGGTTCACGCCAACCAGAATGGGGATCGCGTACAAAAGTCGCCTGATGATATACGCCAGCATGGTTAACCCTGCTCCCGCCGGACCGTGGCGTTCTGGCGGCGACGGTAGGCGATGATCCCGGGCAGCAGCAGGCTGGCGAGCAACAGCAGGGCCAGATAGAGGGGCCAGGTAACAGGCTGGTTCCAGAGTTTCTGCATCTTTTCTCGCTCGGCTTCGTCCACTCGCGTGTATTTCAGTGTCGACTTGGAAATCCCGTGGCGCTTGTTGTTGTGGACCCAGCTGTTGTTGAGAAAGATCTCCTTGGGATAAAAGGCGTACAGCCATACCGCATCGCGCCGGAACAGGTCCACCATGCGCTGGACCAATTCATCGCGCTCGGGGCCCGGCGCCAGCACCCGCATCTTCCTGAACAGCTCGTCGTACTCCGCACTGGCGTAGTTCGCGTTATTGGCACCATCGCAGGCACACTCCAGTGGGCTCTCGGGGCCGTACAGCAGGAACAGGAAGTTTTCCGGGTCGGGATAATCGGCGATCCAGCCGTGCGAGAATATCTGGGTATTGCCGGTGAGCAGTTTCTCCCGCGTGCGATTGAAGTCCGCCGGCCGGAACTCCACCTGCACGCCGATCTCGGCGAACACGCGGTCGATCCAATTGATGGAGGTGTTGTCGATCGCCTGGGACTGGACATCGATGAATATCTTCAGCGGCGCCCCGGTGCGCGCATCGCGCCCGCCCGGATAGCCCGCTTCCGCCAGCAGTTGCCGGGCGTATTCAATGGACTTGCGCCGCGGTTCGCCATCGACCCAGTCGTACACGTAGGGATTCATGCCCGCCTCGCCCTCGAGGCTCCCCGGTATCCCCGGGGGAATCGGGCTGTGCGCGGCAATGCCGTTGCCCTTGTAGAAGACATTGATGTACTCCTCCGTCTGGAAGGCAATCTGCAGCGCCTGGCGCAACTTGCGCTTGTCTTCGGTGTAGCCCCCCACCACCGGATCACGCATATTGAAACCGTAGTAGTACACACCCGGCTGCACGTCCGGCGACATGGTGATGTTGTGCTCCTGCAGTTCCGGCGACATCTCCAGGCCGCTCGGCCGGACCACGAAAGCCTGGTCGAATACGCCGGTGGTGTTGCCGTGTACCTCGCCGGAGCGGTCGTAATAGCCCTGCAGGAACTTGGTCCACAGGGACAAGCCGGACTTCTCCAGCCGGTACACCGCCCGGTCCACAAACGGGATAGGCTTGCCGGCATCCTCCAGCAACCCCGCCTCGCGGTCGCCCGGGGCGCCTTCCGTGGGAAAGAAGTCCGCACGGTAATTGGGATTGCGCTCCAGTACGATCTGGTTGTTGGGATCGTTCTCCACCATCATGAACGGTCCGGAGCCCACCGGCCACCAGTCCAGGGTGAGGTTGCGATCCGCAAAGCCCGGGTTGTGGTAGAAGCGATCCACCTCCGGCGCCACCGGCGAGAAAAAGGGCATCGCCAGCCAGAACACGAACTGCGGATAGAGCCCCTTGATGGTGATGCGCAAGGTCTGGTCGTCGACCACTTCCAGGCCCTCCATCTGGAATTGATCGAGATCCAGCCAGCTGTCCCGGGGTTGCGCCGCCACCTGCTCGGAAAACTCGCGCATGCCCAGGATGTGCTGGGACATGAAACCCAGCATGGGGGACCCGTTGAGAGGATCCGCCAGGCGCTTGATGGCATAGGCGTAGTCATCGGCTCGCACCGGTCGATCGCCCGTGTGCGGAAAATCCCTGATCTGCCTGAATTGCTCGCCCTCGGCGGCGGAAGCAAACAGGTACCGGGGCCGCCCCGTTTCATCCAGCGCAAATGCGGGGTGTGGCTGGTAATGCAAATCGTCGCGGAAATGCAACGTGTAGCGGGTGAAGGCCACGGCGGGATCGCTCTCCGGCACCTCCTCCCCCTGGGCGTCCAGGTAACTCACCTCGGGCATGGACACTACCGCACCCGGCATCAGTTCGTAGGGACGTTTGAGAAAATGGTAATCCAGCGGCGGTTCGTACAACTGCATGATGAACATGGATTCATCCGAAGCGTAGGACAGCGCGGGATCCAGGTGTTTGGGCGGCGACGGCGACATCATCGACTGGTAGGTCACCTCGCCGGCCGGCGCGGGCGGATTGGGGTTGTTCCACGGCGGCTCGCCGCAGGCCACCAGGAGGACCGGCAGGAGGACCAGCAGGGCGCGCAAGCGAGGATATACGGCAGTCGTGTTGGTTTTCGTCTGATCGGCTGTCATTCGTGGTGCGGCCAGTGAACGTCCGGCAAGCGCGCAAGCATACCCTGTTGCCGGGCCGCGCGCACCCCGAAAAAGGACTTTGAGCGACGCCATTAGCCCCTATAATGGCCCCTCCCAATGCAGCCACGCACCGGAGCGCGCGACACGAATGGCCACTGCCGAGGCGGTAGAATCCCCGCCCCCGCCGACACCGGATTTCTCGGTCACCCCCGGGACTGTTGGTCTGCTTCACCACCGAAATGTGGGAACGCTTTTCGTTTTACGGCATGAAGTTCCTGCTGCTCCTCTACCTCACCAGTACCACCTGTTCAGCGACAATGCCGGGCTGGAAGTGCTGGGTGCCTACGCCGCGCTGGTGCCACGCCCATGCCCGTGATCGGCGGATTGCTGGCTGACCGCTACCTGGGCATGCGCAAGGCGGTGGTTTTCGGCGGCATACTGCTGGCGCTGGGCCATCTTGGCATGGCGGTAGAGGGTGAGCAGGCACGCGCCGGTGGCGGACGTATCGTGCGCGATGACGGCGCTGCAGGTATTCTATTTTTCGCTGGCATTGATCGTCATCGGCGTGGGCTTTCTCAAACCGAATATTTCCACGATCGTGGGCCGACTCTATGGCGAGGACGATCCCCGGCGCGATGCCGGCTTTACCATCTTTTACATGGGCATCAACATCGGCGCGTTTGCCGCGACGTTGGTATGGGCTATCTGGGAGAAACCTACGGCTGGCGTTACGGCTTCGGCCTGGCGGGTATCGGCATGGTGATTGGCCTGGTGACTTTCCTGCGCGGGCAGAAGTACCTTCACGGTCTGGCAGAACCCGGCGACAGCGCCCGGCTGCTGCGGCGTACATTTCGGGCATCAGCGTGGAGCACACGATTTACCTCTGCGGTCTGCTGGGTGTAGTTGCCGCCTGGCAGATGGTGCAGTTTCACGGCGCCGTCGGGCAAACGCTGAATGTGCTGTCGGTGGCAGTGCTGCTCGGGCTGGGCTGGTTCATTGCGTTCAGGTGCAACGCCATCGAGCGCAGCCGTATGCTGGTATTACTCATACTCACCATGTCTACCGTGGTGTTCTGGGCACTGTTCGAACAGGCGTCGGCATCGATGACCCTGTACGCCGACCGCGTGATGGACCGGCACATCTTCGGGCAGGAGCTGACCGCGGCGCAGTTCGGTTCACTGAACGCCTTCTTTATCTTCCTGTTTGCTCCGCTCTTCGCCTGGCTGTGGACGTTCCTCGGTCGCCGCGGGCTGGAGCCCAGCACCCCGGTTAAATTTGCCCTCGGTATCGCCCAGGCGGGGCTGGGATTTGGCGCGCTGGTGATCGGCGCCGCAACACCCGATGCGGCCGGCCTGGTAGCGGGCTACTGGATGGTGCTGGCCTACCTGCTGCACACCACGGGCGAGCTATGCCTGTCCCCGGTAGGGCTGTCGGCAGTGACCAAGCTGGCGGTACCCAGCGTCGTCAGGGTAATGATGGGTTCGTGGTTCCGGCAACGGCCTACTCGGAATTCGTAGCGGCGCAACTGGCCAAACTGGCGGCGGTTGAAACCGTCAACGGCGCCGTCACCAACGTCAGCGTCGCCCTGGCCAGCTACACGGACCTGTTCAGCAGTTTGCTGTACGTTGGCGTGGCGGTGGCAGCCCTGTTGTTACTACTCTCACCGCTGTTGAAAAAATGATGCACGGGGTGCACTAGAGAAAGCCATGTCCGAGCGAGACTTTGACCTGATTGTCTGGGGTGCGACCGGCTTCACCGGACAGCTGGTCGCTGCCTACCTGGCGCAAACGTACGGCGTGGAGGGTCCCCTGCGCTGGCCATCGCCGGGCGCAACAGGGGCAAACTGGAGGAAGTGCAACAGTCCTGCCTGGAGCGCGGCGCAACGGGAAATGCTGCCAATGGTGATTGCCGACAGCGCGGATGCCGACAGCCTGGCAAGCATGGCGCAGCCGGACCAAGGTCATCTGCACCACCGTTGGCCCCTACGCAAATACGGTACGCCACTGGTCGCCGCCTGTGTCGCGGCCGGCACCCATTACTGCGACCTCACTGGCGAGGTGCAGTGGATGGCGCGGGTAATCCCGCAGTTCCAGGCCGCCGCAGAATCCAGCGGCGCGCGTATCGTGCATACCTGCGGGTTCGATTCCGTGCCCTTCGACATGGGCACCTGGTTCCTGCAACAGGAAATGTTCGCGCGACACGGTGTTTACGCCAGGCAGGTCAAGGGCAGGGTCGGCGCAATCGCGGCACCGCCAGCGGCGGCACCATCGCCAGCATCCTGAATATGCTGGAGGAAGCGCAGCAGGATCCCTCGATCCGGCGCCTGGTGGCCGACCCCTACGCGCTATACCCCGCCGGCACACCCGCCGGTCGGGACGGCCGGGACCAGACAGGGGCCCGGTTCGACCGGGATTTCAAACGCTGGACGTCCCCCTTCATCATGGCGGCCATCAACACCCGCGTGGTGCGCCGCAGCAACGCCCCTGCTGGGATTTCCATGGGTGAGGATTTTCGCTACGACGAGGCCACGCTCAACCGTTCCCGCTACCAGGCCGCGCTGGCCAGCCTGGCGGGCGGCGCGGGGCTGCTGGCACTGGCGCTCGGCCCCACCCGCAGATTGGCGCAGCGCTTCCTGCCCAAGCCCGGTGAGGGTCCCGATCGACAGCAGCGCGAGGCGGGTTATTACGAGGTATTTTTCCTCGGCATCGACCCGGACCATCGCGACCGGGATACCCTGGCCAGGGTCAGCGGCAACCTCGACCCGGGCTACGGTTCAACCTCGAGGATGCTCGGCGAGGCCGCTGTCTGCCTGGCGCAGGACCCGCTCAACGTGGGGGGCGGGTTCTGGACGCCGGCATCGGCGCTGGGGGGCAGGTATCTGGAGCGCCTGACCAGCAGCGCCGGGCTGACATTTGAGGTGCTCGATGCCTCCGCGGCGGAATCTGGCCACCCGGGAGACTAGCCGGGGTGGAGCTGGCAGGGAATTCCGTACATATCTGGTTGACCAGGAAAGCTTCCGTCCCGACGTCCGCCCTGCCCGCTTACTATCGCTTGATGAGCCAACGCGAGTTCGATCGGAACCTGCGCTACTCCTGCGGCACCTTGCGCGACTCCGACGCGATAACCAGGGCCCTGCTGCGCACCGTATTGTCACGGTACGCGGATTGCGCACCCTCACAGTGGGAGTTCGCCGAGGATACCCTGGGAAAGCCATACATCCTGCGGCCTCGCACACAGCTCTATTTCAATTTGAGCCACACCGTGGACTGGGTGGCCTGCGCGGTGGCCCGCTTTGCTTACCTTGGTATCGATATCGAACGCTGTAGCCGCGACCCCGCGGTAATGCGGCTCGCGGATCGATTCTTCTCCCCCCGGGAATATGCCGATTTGCTGAATTTGCCGGAGGAAAAGCGCAAAAATCGATTCTTCGATTACTGGACCCTGAAAGAGTCCTACATCAAGGCACGGGGCGAGGGAATTTCGCTGGGGCTGGGAAAATTCAGTTTTGCAATTTTTTCCGCCGACAACATCGAAATCGAATGCCAACCCGAGTTGCGCGAGAATCCCGGTGCCTGGCACTTCAGTTTGTCGTCCCTTCACGGTGACCATCGTCTCGCACTCGCGGCGAGACCGCCTCAACCGATTGCGGCTCTGGATGTTAAACGGTTCTTCACCGTGCCTCTCAGCGGTCTGATCACCGGTGCGGAGGTAACAGGAGGGTCCGCGCCACCATAGCGTCAAGGATAACTATTCAATAGTGACGAAGCTGGTAATAGACCGTGAAACCCCGTACATTTCGGGCCATAAACGATAAAAGCAACAGGGGATATCGGGCGCGGGGTGAACAGATTTAACCTCACGTTTAGCGGCCAAATACTGACCGGGCACGATCCGGCACAGGTCAAGCTGCGCTTCGGGGAAATGTTCGCTATTGACGACCCCGCGCGACTGGAACGCTTCTTCAGCGGTCAAACCGTCATCCTGCGGCGCAACCTGGAGCGCAAGGAAGCGGCCCAGTATTACCATGAAATGCACTTGCTCGGGGCCGTTGCCGCGCTGGTAAAGGTATCCGTCGACGAGCAGGTGGAGTCCGGCACAGGTTCCCAGGCAAGAGTTTCAACAACCACCGCTGCGGCAACGCCAAAATCCGCCACCCGCGATCGCTTGATCGCGTCCTCGGCGCTATCGGCCAGCGACCAGACGTGGGCCGTGAGCTCCCGTGGGACCAGGGGCAAATCACAGGATAAAAAATCGCGCGCGGGCACAACCACCGCCGTGCACAGGAATCCCGCGTCTGCACGCCGCGACAAAATTGACATCGCGGCGCGCATAAAATCCCGCAAAAAGACCAGCTCGGCCAAGCCCGTGGCGTCACAGCCAGCGAGGGACAGCACAGCAAACGCGCAGCCGCAGCGACCCGCCGCGCAGGAACGCGCACAACAGGCCGCCGAGCAACAACGCCGCAACGAGGAAGAAGCCGCGCGCCAGCAAGCCGTTGCCGCACTGGCCAGGGCCAAAGCCGAGGAGGAAGCCGCCCGGCGACAGGCCGGGCTGGAAGAAAAGCAGCGTCGGGATGCCGAGGAGGCCGTCAGGAAAGCAGCCCTGAAAGCCGCTGCCAAACGCAAGGCGGAGGAGCAGGCCGCGCAGCGCCGGGCCAGACGCGAACAGGCCAGGGCTGAACGCGCGCGGGAAAAGGCGGAAGCCGCTGCACGACGCAGGGCCAAGGAGGAAGCGCGGCAACGTCGCGAGGCGGAGGCGGAAGCGGCGGCACGGCAGCAGGCGGAGCGGGAAGCACAGCAACGTCGCGAGGCGGAAATTGCCGCCAGGCGGCAGGCCGAACTCGAGGAACAACGGCGTCGCGAAGCAGAGGAGGCCGCGCGGCGACAGGCCGAGTTGGAAGCCCGGCAACGTCGGGAAGCGGAGGAAGCCGCGAGGCGCCAGGCTGCGTTGGAGGAGCAGCAGCGCCGCGAGGCGGAGGCCGCCCGTAGAAAGGCCGAACTGGAGGAGATCCGGCGCCAGGAGGCACAGGAGTCTGCGCGGCTGGCGGCGGAACTGGAAGAGATAAAGCGCCAGGAGGCCGCGGAAGCCGCTCGCATCCGGGCAGAGGCAGAGCGCAAACTGGCCCAGGCCCAGCGCCAATCCGCAGAGCGTCGGCGGGCGCTCGCCGAAAAGCTGGTCGCGCAGCGGGCGCAGCGCAGGGAGGACAGGCGCAAGGCCGGGGCACGCTTGGTGGAACAGGCCGGGCAGGTATTGCCCCACCCTGTTCCGGAACTCCAGCCCTCCCCTGGCACAGCAAGAACGGGCGCCAGGACCCGGCTGGAGGTGCCGCTGCGCAAGACAGCGCAGACCACCGCCCGCCCCCCGCTGCAGCGTCGGCGCCAACCGGGTGAACCCAACCTCTATACGCTGCGACCATTTCGCAATTCCGCCGAGGTACGCAATCGGGCCACGCGGGCGCGGCGGCTGATGCGCCGGGGTTTCGTCCTCGGCGCGCTGGCACTGGCGGGCCTGGCGGCGGTCGTGGGTGGCGGCTGGCGCTACCAGAGCGTGCCGCCACTCACCGGGGCGAGCGCCGTCACCATCGAACCGGGCTCGGGGCCACTCTTGCTGGCCGGGGACACGCTGCTGCGGCACGATCGCGCCGGTGTGAGTACCGAGTCAGTGGCGCTGCGTAACCTCGGACTAGCCAGCCTGGAGGCTCCCCTGGTCTTTGACGGGAGCGGGGTACTATTCGCCAGGGGCCTGCTGGCCGCGGGCAGTGCGCAGGTGTCGCCCGATGCCCCGCCGCAACTGTTGCGCTGTACGCTGTCATCAAACTCCTGCGAACCCTTCTCCACGGCGCTGCAGGACGCGCACGTCGAGGCGTTCGCGCTACACGCGCTGGACGGCAGCCTGTTTCTGGCCGACACCGCCGCGGGTGAACTGGTTAAGGCCAACCGCGACGGCGAGGTCGTGGCCCGCGCGCCGGTCGCGTTACCGGCTCACCCGGTGCTGCGACTGCATGCGGGCCTGCTATTGATGAACAGCGCCGACGGGCCGGCGATCAGCGTATTGCGTTACGAGGACAACGCCTTCGGCAAGCAACTGGACGAGATACTGTTGCTGCCGCCCCCGGCGCAAGCGGCGGAGCAGTCGAGGGTAGGCGATTTCCTCCTCTCGGGAGGCGCCTGGTGGGTGACGCTGTACAACCCCGGGACCGGCAGCGTCGGATTGTACCGTTTCGACGAACAGTGGAACTACCTGGACCAGGCGACTCTTCCGGTCGGCTCGGGCCCCGTGCAGCTGGTCAATTGGGGCTCCAGGACGCTGGCACTGGACCCGCAACGCCTGCCGATCCAGCGATTCAATGCCCAGGGCGCGGTCGAGGCGCCGTTTGTCTCGGGCCAACTCGGCGACCTGATTGCCGACCGGCAACACCGCATGAAACTGTCCACGGTGGGCTGGGGTAGCGGCCTGCTATTGTGCGCGATGGCCGCCGCACTGGGTTTCGGCTACGGCTACCTGCAGCGGCTGCGAGCGCTGGTCTACAAGCCTCACCGGGAGCATGGCGCCGAACCGCTGGACAACCTCGCCGACGATCTGCAGTGGATTGACCCGCTACAGAATCGCGCGGCGCTGCTGCACCGGCGCGGCCTGGGTTACGGCGCACTGGTGCTCGGTGTGCTCCTGCTGGCGATCGCCTTCAGCGTGACAGTCTGGCAGATGGCCGCGCTGTTGCTGGTGTGCTGCGGTCCGGCCATTGCCCTGCTACTGCTGAGTCGCCAACCGATCGGGTATATCGGCGTGGTCGGAGACAGGTTGGCGCTGGTGGACCACCGCGGCATGTATCATCTGGCGGGGGGCTCCGGCGTGCAGTATCGCGGCCCGTTCCTGCTCATCGACGATGTGGTGGTCTTCTCAGGCAGCAATGCTCTCCCGGCCTTTTCGTCCGTGCAACTTAAAAAACTGGTCACTCCGGTGGCACTTGGCGGCGTCAGGGTCGACCGCAACACCCTGCTCGTCAAACTGCTGCAGGGTCGTCATCCGCTCGCGCTGGGCGGCCTCGCCATCATCGCGACAGTCGCGGGCGCTGCCGCACTGCTGGCACTGCAGGCCATCTTTCAGGCATGAGCGCGCACGCGCGGGGCGACACCAGTTGCTCCAATTGGATATACTGCGAGGACCGGAGCGGCCACAACGACTCCACCACGGCGGGAATGAGCAAGGGGTTGCGGCCTGCATGAATGAGCAACAACGGGATCACACCGCGCCTCCCGGCGCCATGCGGGTCGCGCTCTTTGTCACTTGCCTGGCGGACCTGTTCCGACCCTCGGTTGCTTTCGCCAGCATGGCATTGCTGGAGCGGGCAGGCTGTGAGGTCACCGTACCGCTGTTACAAACCTGTTGTGGCCAGCCCGCTTATAACAGTGGCGACTACGAGGCCACCGTGCCGCTGGCGAGGCAGGTCATCAACCTGCTGGAGCCGGCGGACTATGTGGTGCTGCCATCGGGCTCATGCGCAGGCATGATTTGTCACCACTACCCCAGGCTGCTGGAGGGCGTGTGGCGGGATCGCGCACTGGAGCTGGCAGCGAAGACGTTTGAACTGACCGTGTTCCTCCAGGAGATCGCCCGCAGCAAGCCGCAGCCCATACAACCGCCCGGCTTTCCCTCGGTTACCTATCACGACGGTTGCGCCGGCCCGCTGCGTGAATCAATCCGCGAACAGCCGCGCCACCGCCGCGCTGGTCCTTGTGCAGGTAGATATCGAGGTCAGCGAAATGCAGCAGGGCGAAGTCTGCTGCGGGTTTGGCGGCACTTTCAGGCCAAGATGCCGGAAATATCCGGCAAGATGGTGGGAGACAAGCTCAATCAGGCCCGGGCCACCGGCGCCAGGATACTGGCCGGCGGCGACCTGGGATGCCTTCTCAATAGCGCCGGGCGCGCCCGACGCCAGGGAGACGGAATCGAGGTGCGGCATATTGCCGAACTGCTGAGCGGCAACCTTGAAGCACCGCCCATAGGTGAGGGGACGTAAGCAGTGGAACTGCGCAGCAACGCCTTTCTCGAAAATGCCGGTGAAGCACTGCACAATACGGCCCAGGCGGAACGCCGCGACATGATCGCCCTGTTCGCGCCACTCCTGCGCAGCGCCGCGATAGCGGGTTTTGACGGTTTCGACAACCTGCGGCAACACGTCAAACGGGTGCGTCAGCACAGCCTGGACAACCTCTACCACTACCTGGCCCAGTTCGAGCAGGAAGCCGTCCACAATGGCAATCGCGTGCACTTCGCCCGCGACGGCGGCGAACTCAACAGCATCGTACTGGATATTTGCCAGCAACACGGCGCGCGGCGCATCGCCAAGGGCAAATCCATGGTAACAGAGGAAACCGGCCTCAATGCGTTCCTGCAGCGCGCCGGCCTCGACGTGATGGAAACTGATTTGGGGGAGTACATCATCCAGCAAGCCGGCGAGACGCCCAGTCATATTGTCGGCCCCGCCCTGCACAAGTCCGCGGGCGAAATCCGCGAGCTGTTCCGCAACAAGCACGACCTCGGTCCCCGCGAATTGCCGGAGACCGGGGACCTCGTGAGCGAAGCAAGGCAGGTGTTACGAGAGCACTTTCTCAAGGCCGAGGTCGGAATCATTGGCGCCAACGCGCTCATTGCGCAAAGCGGTTATTCCATGCTGGTGACGAACGAGGGCAACGGCGACCTGTGCGCCAACCTGCCCCGGGTGGTGATTGTCTGCACCACGATCGACCGGGTACTGCCCCGCGCGCAGGACGCCACCGCCATGTTGCGCCTGCTGGTCCGTTCCGCGACCGGACAGTCGCAGACCTGTTACACAAGTTTCTATTCGGGGCCACGGCGGGAAAGCGACCTCGACGGTCCGTTGGAGACCCACTTTGTACTGCTGGACAACCAGCGCAGCGAGATCCTCGCGGGCGACTACCGCGAAATGCTCGAGTGCATCCGCTGCGGTGCCTGTCTCAATCACTGCCCCATTTACGCCAGCGTGGGCGGGCACGCCTACGGCTCGGTATACCAGGGTCCGATGGGGTCCGTGCTGACGCCGCTCCTCACGTCGCTGGAGGAAAGTCATCTGCTGCCCAATGCCTGTACCGGCTGCGGGCGCTGTGCGGAAGTGTGTCCAGCCGATATTCCGCTGCCCGACCTGCTGCGCGATCTGCGACACGAGGAGACGCGGAAAAAGCTCTCGGCCACACGCTGGCGACAGGGGCTCCGGCTGCACGCGTGGCTGGCAAGGCACCCCTCGCTCTACCACAGGCTCACTGCCATGATTATCCCGGTATTGCACCGGCTGGGCCGCAGGCGGGGCAGCTTCTCCCGGCTCCCTTTCGCTGCCGGCTGGACCAGCCAGCGTGATTTCCCGACGCCCCAGGCCAGGACGTTTATGCAGATGTACCAGGCCAAAGTGAAGCAGCGCGATGAGCAATAGCGCCCGCTCGGAGATTTTTGCCCGACTGCGCGCTATCACCGGCGACGACAGCGCGGAGCGCATCGAGCGGGAACAGGCAGCTCTGGCTGCGCTCCTGCCCTCGCGGCGCCGGCGTCCGAGTTATGCGAGAGCTTCATGATCAATGTACTGAAAACCAGGGCAGCGTGGCCAGAAGGGTCCGCAAACTGCTCGGAAGCGGTCAAGGCCATTGGGCAATACCTGTACACGCATTTTCGCAGCCACCGCCTGGTGGCCGGCAATGATCCGCGCCTGGCCGCGATGCCGTGGCGGGATGCTGGCGTCCCGCCGCGCTTCGGCGCCCTGAAGCGGGCGAACCCGCAGCGCCCAGCTTCGCCCGCCTGCATCGCCGAGACCGGCGCGGTTGTCACCTGGACCGGCAGGGCCAATCCCGCGGTGAACAATCTGTTGCCGGAGCATCACATGGTACTGGTGGACGCAGCGGATCTGGTCGCCACCATGGAAGCAGCATGGGAGCGGATAAACCGGGATATGGAGAAGCACGGGCGCCCCAGGGGCATCAACTTCATAGCCGGTCCATCCAGTACAGCTGACATTGAGGGGCAACTGGTTTACGGCGCGCACGGGCCGCGGCAATGGCACGTCATGCTGTTGGGTAACGTGCCTCAGGGCGCACTGGAACGAGCCCGCAGCGCCCTTGCCATGCGCTAACTCCCCGGGCGCTCACAACGGGGTATAGGTAAATTTCTGGCCGCCCAGGCTGGCTTCAAACATCAGTCCGCCCGTGGCAATGGTGAAGATAGCCATCCCCTTGCGATAGCCTCCCGATGCGGTCGCGGCGTCGTTACGCCCGCCGCTGATACCCGCGGAGGTACCACCACCGGTATTGGCTTCAGCGGAGACTCCGGCGGTGATTGCGACCGCCGAGGCCTGGGCGCTGAATTCGAAATTGCCCGAGGTGAAATCCTTGAACGCCTGCTCGTGTTCGAAGAAGATAATCTGGCTGTAAACCTGCCCTCCCAGCTGGGCGCCGGCGGTGAGCTGGGTCATGGTGGAATTGCCTACGTGTTTGGTGCCGACGAATACCTTGCCTTCACCATAGGCGTAGCCCACCACGAAACCGCCCTTGCCAATGGTGGGAAAAAGGGCGTAACCATAGGCCGTCTTGAAATACTGCCCACTTTGACCCGCATTGCTGAAGGCTTTGATTGCGTCGCTATAACTGTTGGCCCAGGCGACCGGCACCCCCCCGCAGAGGAGGGACATGAGGCAGAGGATTTGGAGTGCTCTTTGCATAAGGGGAGACCTTCAGTAGGGGGTGAGCAGCGCACCGCTCACACGCCAGGATGAGAGTCGGGCCCCGCCGGCAAACCACGCCGTTGGCGCCTATTCTGTGTACACAACAGAGTCAGGTCAAGTCTCTCAAGCGCCCGAGCAGATCACAGACCCGGCAGGAATAACCCCATTCATTGTCATACCAATTCAAAACCCGCAGGTAGCGGTCTGCAATCACACCGGTAAAACCCGCATCGTAGATGGATGAATGAGCATTACCGATGATATCGCTGGATACCACGGGCATCCGGCTGTACTCCAGTATGCCCTGCAGGCGCGGCGACTGCGCCGCACTGCGCACCACCTCATCCACATCCGCCACGCTGATGCGTTTCCCCAATTTGACGAACAGGTCCACCACGGAGCCGTCGGGGACGGGCACCCGTGCTGCGATACCGTGCAACTTTCCCTTGAGCTGTGGCAATACCTCACCGACCGCCTTGGCTGCGCCGGTAGAGGTGGGAATGATATTCTCTGCCGCCGCCCGGCTGCGCCGCCAGTCCGAGTGGGGCACATCGGCCAGCCGCTGGTCGTTGGTATAGGCGTGCACCGTATTGATAACGCCTTCTTCGATACCGAAAGCTTCATCCAGTACCCGCGCCATCGGTGCGAGACAATTGGTGGTGCAACTGGCGTTGGAAATAATACGATGCGCGGCGGTCAACCCGTCCTCGTTCACACCCAGCACCACGGTATAATCAATCGCATCCTTGGCCGGCACGGTAAGTACGACGCGTCCGGCACCGGCATCCAGGTGTCCCTGCAATGCTCGCGCTTGCGAAAGACGCCGGTGGCTTCCACCACCGCATCCACTCCCAACTCGCGCCAGGGCAGATCGGCGGGTTGCGTTCGCTGAGCAGCTTTACCCGTCCCTTGTCCGTGACGAAATGATCGTCCTCCAGCTTCAGGTTCCCGCCGAAAGGACCCATGACCGTGTCGCTGAGCAGGTAGCGCAGGGCTTCATGGTCGAACAGGTCGATGGCGACAACCTCTATATCCTTGTGGGCTTCCAGAATACGAAAGACGGAGCGCCCGATCCGGCCAAATCCGTTGATTGCAGATTTTCATTTCACTCCCCTGCTTGCGGTCCAGCCCGGCAAGTACAGGCGCACGACATCGAGCAGCCTGGCCGCATGGCCCAGATTTTCATACCAACTCAGCGTCTTGATGGTATGACTGCCCGCCTTGATGGTTCCCTTCGTGTCGAACAACAGTGAGTTTGCATTGCCGATGACATCCGATGACACGATAGATCCCCGACGACCGCGATAATTCCCTTGGTGCTCGGCGGCGGCCGCCCGCATGGCCTCAGCTGATGGCTTCCGCGGTGACGGTCTCATCCTTCATAACCAGTGTCACATCCAGCAGGCATCCGTCCTGCACCGGGACATTCAGCGCCCAGGTCATGATCCTGCCGTCAAACTGCGGCAGTATCTTGCCGAGCCACCGGGACGCCTCGTGACTGTTGGGAATAATGTTCTTCGCCGCCGAACGGCTGCGGCGGAAATCGCTGCCGGCGTAATCCTGCAACGCCTGGTCGGAGGTGCAGCGTGTACGGTGGTCATGCTGCCGCACTCGATCGCGAAACGCTCGGCAACACTCCCGCAGCAGCAGGCACAGTGCGGAGGTGGTGGAGCCCGCGGAGACCATGCGGTCTGCCACGTCCGGCGTGACTCCCGCGCAAGCCCGGGATAACGATGCGATCGATGTGATCCATGGGCAGTGGGTGCGCAACAGCACCCGATGGGCGCCATTTTGCATGTGGGCGTCCATGGACCGGCGGTCCCGGTCCTGCCGGTGGCGTCTATCACCATATCGACATCGAAAATATCCCAGGGCATTTCCTCCGGGCGGTCAATCTGCATCAAACGCGCACGAAACCGCGGATTGACCAGAAAATTCCTCCAGTGTATGCTCCAGCGGCGCTGCGGCTTCTGAATTCAACAGGTAATGCAGTATCTGCGGCTTGCCGATATCCGCTACCGCCACCACTTCCACGTCGTCGCTGAGCGAGGCCAGTTCATAAATTTTCCCGCCGATCTGGCCAAAACCCATGATGCCCACGCGAATGGGCCTGACTTTTGTCATCGCAATACTCCTTCCCGCCACGTTAATTGTATGGCACACCGAGGCGACCGCCTCAAGACAACGCAATTCTGCATCTTCCTGCGATCACCTACCATGACCCATCGCAATAAAATTCGAAGTGCAGTCCGCGCGCCCGGCCGGTGCGGGAGGCTGCATGAGTCAGGGGCTGCCCAGAGCGTTACGCTGGAGAGGTCGATCCCGTAGGCCTCTGGCTCGAGGCTCTTCTTGATACTGAGGAGGAATTGCCGGGAGAGGCGTCCTCTTGCAGGTCGATCACTTTCGACCGGGGCAGTTTTTTCTTGTTTGCGTCCAGCAACAGCATCACCTTGGGCCGCAGGCGACGCGTGCGATATTCCGCAACCACGACGCCGACCTCTCCCGATGACAACCCACCAGGGTCCCCGCCGGGTAGATGCCGATCGCCTGGATGAAAGACTCCACCAATTCCGCCTGGAAGTCCTCGTCCCGCGCCTCGTAAGCAGTTTGATCGCGTCGCTGGGCGAAATCGCCCGGGCATAGTGGCGATTGCTGGTAAGCGCATCATAGGTATCGACAATACCGGCTATGCGGGCGAAGGGCGGAATCTGGTCTCTCGCCAGACCGTTGGGGTAGCCCGATCCATCGTACCGTTCGTGGTGGTGCGCCACCATGTCGACAACATCCTGGTTGAGGATACCGCACTCCTTGAGTATCTCCAGGCCATGGACGACGGGCGACGGCGGCCGCCTCCTCCGCGGTCAGTTCGCGCCGCGCCTGCAGCAATTCGGGATCAACGCGCAGTTTACCGATGTCCATCAACATACACCCCATTGCCAGAGAGCGCAGGTCGCGTCGCGGCAGACCCACCTGGCGGCCGAGTGACACCGACCATCGCGGCGCTCAGGAGTGCTGGTAGGTGTAATTGTCATGCTTCGGAGTCGGGTTACCCAAAGGCAGGCGTCCGGGTTGCGACTGATGCTGTCAACCACGGGTTCAACGGACGGCAATTTGACACATTCAGCTTCTCGCCGGCGCTGACATGCTCAAAAATATCGTCGATATCCCCGATCAGCGTATTGAGTGCCTGCTACGCGCGCGGCTGCTCTTCTTCCCAGCCGCTGTCATCATGGTATTTGAGCGCACGCCCCACGAAAATGCGCTCCACGGGTATGCGGGGCCGGTCTTTACTTTTGACCTGGGCGCGGCTACTCTGCGCTTCCGGTGACCTGGGGTTTGAGAACCTCGCGCGTGGGGGACTCGCGCTGCAGGGTAAAATCCGGCTTCAGGCTGCGGCGCGTGTCGATATAAACCGCCTGGCAGTATTTTTGCAGGCGGGCAATGTCCTCCTGCTCTCGATCAGGAAACCCTTCGGTAAAAAACGGCGTTTCCAGCCATGGGCGATCCAGGCCACTGACATACATGCCGATGTCCAACTCGCTGGTTGCCACCTTACGGGTTTTGAGCATATGCGCCTGACGTCCTGATTGGCTGTTCTGCCCCGTGTCCAAACATAACGCAAATACCGCTGTATTGCCTGTATCTGTGCATATTCACACTCTCCGACGCTAGGCCGGGCGCTGGGTCTTGTCCACATTTTTCTGTACTTTTCTACAGATAATCGGGAGAACCCGCGGCAACGGACTTGCCTGCCGGCGAAGGCACTCGAGCCGGGTGAGATCAACCACTGTATTTGGCCCGCGCGGAGGCCCAGGAGCATGGCGTGCTGCCCGCGGCCCGTCCTGTGCTATATTCGCTCGCGATACTCGTTTACCTGAATATCATGGCATCGCACAGGGCAATCGTATGCGCAAATTCCTCATCGCGGCAGGCATCGTGGTATTACTACTGGCCAGCGTACCGGCTGTACTGCTGGCCACCGGCACCATCGACAGCAGCAGCCTGCGGATGATCCTCAACGTAATGTCCGGGGTGTCCGGTCCGGCGGCGAATGAGGAGGTTGTGCGCCACCGCTACACTGTGCCTGCAGGCTTTGCGGTGACGCTGTACGCCGCGGACCTGCCGCGGGCGAGATTCCTGCGCTTTACGCCGGCGGGCGACCTGCTGGTCAGTCGCCCTCACAGTGGCGACATCCTGCTGCTGCGGCGCGATGCGAATGGGGATGGCCTGGCCGACGCCAAAGAGACCCTGCTTGCGGGGTTGCAGCGCCCACAGGGTCTGGATATCGACGGTGACTGGCTCTACGTCGCCGAGTCGAATCGCGTGAGCCGCATCAGATTCAACAGCGCGGCCGGCACCGTCGAGGGCGAACTGCAACCCCTGGTGGAAGGGCTGACCGACAACGGCAACCACTGGAGCAAGACCGTCCGCATCGGCCCGGATGGCAAGCTGTACCTTACTCAGGGCTCGACCTGCAATGTCTGTACGGAAGAGGATCCCCGGCGCGCGACCATGATGCGCTTCGAACCCGATGGGAGCCAGGGCGAGATCATCGCCACCGGCCTGCGCAACAGCGTCGGCTTCGACTGGGCACCCTGGAGCGGCGCTATCTATGCCACCGACAACGGGCGCGACCTGCTTGGCGACAATTTCCCTCCCTGCGAACTCAACCACATCGAGGCGGGCCGCTTCTACGGCTGGCCCTATTTCAACGGCGACAACGTTCCCGACCCCGATATGGGCGTCGATCCGCGCGCGGACCAACGACAACCGACAGCACCGGCCCACAAGTTTCGTGCGCACAATGCTCCACTGGGAATCAGTTTTCTCGACGCCGCCGGGCTTCCGCCACAATTCCAGCGCAGCGCGCTGGTCGCCTTGCACGGCTCCTGGAACCGCAGTTCTCCCGACGGATACAAAGTGGTCTCGCTGCACTGGACGGAGGCCGGTATCGAGGAGCGGGATTTTCTTACCGGCTTCAACCAGGATGGCGACATCAGCGGTCGCCCGGTGGATGTCGCCCAGGGGCCCGATGGCGCCATTTATATTTCCGATGATTACGCCGGGGCAATCTACCGGGTCAGCTACAATGCCGCCCCTGGCGGTGCCGTCAATTCCGCCAACCAGCTACCTGCCACCCATCAAGCGGCCCGCCGCCTGGACGCCACTCCGCCGGCATGGCTGAAAGGCGCTGACCTGGCCGCCATGGGGAGTCGCGGACGCGCACTCTACCAGCGCTACGAGTGTGCTACCTGCCACGAACAGGGGGAGAATCCGAAACGCCTGGACGATCTCGCCCAGCGCCTGGGCTACGCGGCCGTAATCGAGGTACTGGCGGCGCCGCAGTCGCCCATGCCGGTGTTCCCGCTGAATGACACCGAGCGCCGGGAACTGGCCGTGTTCCTCCTCGGTCCACCTCAGGAAAATCCGGTTGATGCCGACACCCCTGATACACTACCTGCCCAATAGCCTGACGATCCTCAGGCTAGTGCTGTCCCTGCCCCTGGGATACCTCATCCTGCGCGAAGACTTTACCTGGGCACTGGGTGTCGGCCTGCTGGCGGGGTGCACGGATGCGCTGGACGGCTTGCTCGCGCGTCGCCTGGGCGCGCTATCGCGTGCTGGCGCCGCACTCGACCCGGTCGCGGACAGGCGCTGATTATTGTGGCCTTCCTGTGCCTGGCAGAAGTCGGCCTGTCGCCCTGGTACCCGGCAATCACCGTCATTGGTTGCGCGGGACCTGGTGATCGTTACCGGGGCTGCCTGCTACTACAGGTTCATCGGGCCCTTTGAGTTCGCCGCCACCGGATTGAGCAAGGCCAATATGTTCATACAAATCAGCTACTGTGTCCTGGTGCTACTGAACCAGGTGACGGGAACTATTCCGCCGGGTGTCATTCTGATGGGTACGGCCGCCGTACTGTTCATCGCCGCGGCCAGTGGATTCGACTACGTGATGTCGTGGACGATCAAGGCCATTGAATCGCGCAAGACGACGGATTAATCAGGCGCCATACCAACCTGCAGCAGGCGAAATTATGACGGGAAATCTGTGAGCAAGGAACTACACGTTCTCACCTACAACATCCACAAGGGCTATTGCAGCGGCAACCGCCGGTTTGTGCTCGAAAACATGCGTGAGCGCATTGCCGAAACCGGCGCTGATATCGTGTTCCTGCAGGAAATTCACGGTACGGCCATCAAGAGCAAGGCCAAGCGGCGACGCTTTTCCTACCCTGACCAACCGCACTTCGAGTATTTGGCGAACGAAGCCTGGCCCCACTTCGCCTACGGCCGCAATGCGATCTACCGCAAAGGCGATCACGGCAACGCCATACTCAGCATGTACCCGTTCGTCAGCTGGGAAAACATCGACATCTCGGTTTTTCCGCGCTCCAACCGCAGCATCCTGCACGGCGTCATCGACCTGCCGCACAAGGATACGCGGCTGCACACCCTGTGCGTCCACCTCGGCCTGCTGGAACAGGAGCGCCGGGAACAATTGCAGGCCCTCACCGATCGCATCAACAGCCATGTACCGCGAGACGAGCCCATGATCATTGCCGGCGACTTCAATGACTGGCGCCGCCGCGCCGAACTCCACTTGCACGCCGACCTGGGTCTGGAGGAGCTGTTCCTGCACATGAATGGTCGCCATGCCCTGACCTTTCCGGTGTGGGCACCCCTGTTGCCGGTCGATCGCATCTACTATCGCGGCCTGAAGCCGGCGGGTTGTCACCGCCTGAGCGCGGGGCCCTGGCGCGACCTTTCCGACCACGCGGCACTTTTTGGTGTCTTTCGCCTGTGAGCGCCATCACCGACGCGAGCGGCATCCTGCGGGACCCGACCTTCCTGGCGGAGCTGCAGGCGGCAGCATCCGCCGCGGGCAAAACCCCCGAGCAGGCACAGGCCTATGCGCGCAAGTGCCTCACGGAAATAGAAGCCACGCCCCAGGATGCATGGCTGCGCCCCATGTCGAGGCTCGCGCGGTTCATTTACACGCGCAGCTACGAAACCGAACTGGACATCAACATGGACAAGCTCGAGGAGCTGCGGGCGCTGTCCCGGGATCATCTCCTGCTGTTCCTGTGGTCCCACAAATCGCACATGGACAGTTTCGTGTTCCTGCTGTCGCTGTACCAAAACGACTTCCGGCCACTGCCGCTCATCTTTGCCGGCATCAACATGAATTTTCTCGGCTTCGGCGCTCTCGCGCGCAGGGTGGGCGCCATTTTCCTGCGTCGGACTTTCCAGGAGGACCCGATCTACAAACTGGTCTTTCGCCGGTATATCGACTTCCTGATCCGCAACCGGATACCATTGTCCTGGTCGATCGAGGGCACACGTTCTCGCACCGGCAAACTGTCGCCGCCAAAGCTGGGCCTGTTGAACTGGGTAGTGGAGTCCTGCCAGCGTGAGCAAACCAGAGGCGTCCTGCTCGTGCCTGTGTCCATCGCTTTTGATCGCATTGCGGAAATCGACGATTATGTCGCACTCCAGAGCGGGCAGCCCAAGCGCAAGGAGTCGCTGGGGTGGTTTTTCAACTATGTTTTCGGCATGCGCCAGCCCTACGGCAGGATCTATGTGCGCTACGGCGATCCGGTTGCCCTGGAATACCCGGCCGACCAGCCGTCGGGCGCACCGGCAAGCGGCGCTGGCCAGCAACGCGTCGACGTCAACCGCCTCGCCTTTGAGGTTTGCACGCGAATCGAGCAGATCACCCCCATCAAGTCGGCGGATGTGCTGGCAATGGTGCTGCTGGGAGCAAATCGACGCGCGTTGACCGCCCTGGAAATGTACCGCCAGTCCGAGGGAATCTCCGAACTGATTCGCGCCCGCAATCTGCCGTCCTCCTCGGGCTTCAGCCTGGACAACGAGGCGCAGGTAAGCGCCGCCGTGCTGGCCCTGGAGCGCTCCGGGCTGGTCAGGTGCTTCGACAAGGCGCAAGTGCCCGTGTACTACATTCCCGGTGAAAAAAGACTGGCCGCCGCCTATTACCGGAATACCATCACCCACTACTTCCTGCACGCGGCGCTGGGCGAAATAGGGCTGGCGATGTGCGCGCTGGATATCGACCTGCCCAGTGTTGAGGCGCTGCGCCGAAATGTCACGGCCCTGCGGGAGTTGTACAAGTTCGAGTTTTTCTACAAACCGACAGGTGAATTTCTGCAGGAGGTACTGTATGAAACCGCACAGCGCTACCCCGGTTGGGACAGCGGGGAACACTCAATACAGAAATTGCTCCGGGAAACGCCGCCGCGCTTTGGCCACGCGATACTGCGTTCGATCACGGAGGCCTACCTGATCATGGCCGTCGCGCTGATGGACATGGAAGAGCGGCCAGTGCACGACCACAAAATATTTACCCGGCAGCTGCTGGCCCAGGGGGAGCAAATGCTGTTGCGCCGGACCATCAGCTGCGAATCCTCCATCTCCCAGGATCTGTTCAGTAACGGGCTGCGGCTGGCCGGCCACCTGGCCCTGCTGGATGGACGCGGCGCCGACCTCGGTACCCGGCGCGCGGCATTTGCGGACGCCGTTGTCGCAGCCCTGTCGGCGATCAACCTGCTGCAACGTACCTATGATGAGGCGTGGTTCTCGCAGTTGTCGGCCGGGAAAATTGCGAATTTGCTGGGGCCCTGAGCAACTCAGGCGCTCGACCGCCCGCAGCCGTGAGGTTTCGCCTTGCCGCCGCGACACAGACCCGCTATCTTTCACGAAGATTAAACCGGGAATATTTCAAGCATGGGTCTAAGAGATGTTGTAGCGACGCTGGCAGAGGCCGGCACGCTGTTGCAGGTCGCAAAGGAAGTCAAACCAAGGCCGCTGACCACCTGCGACAGTCTCGCGGCGAGGGTGGAGCGCACGACAGCCCGCTTTCCCAATCACAGGGCCGTCATTTTCGAGGGCCGCACCTGTACCTGGCGTGAACTCAATGCCCGGGCCAATCGCTATGCCGCGGCGCTGCGCGCCCAGGGCCTGGTGCGAGGGGACGCGGTAAGCCTTGTCATGGAAAACCGCATCGAGTTCCTGGCCACGGTTATCGCGCTGAACAAACTCGGAGTGATTGCCGCACTGATCAATACCAACCTGGTGGGGCGGCCGCTGGTTCACTGTATCAGTATCACGGGTGCACGGATGTGCATTTTCGGCGAGGAGCGCCTCGACGCGATTGCCCAGGTGCGCACCGAACCCGGACTGGCCTCAATCGAAAACTGGCTGTTCGTGGTGGATACCAACCAGACGCCCTGCCCCAGCTGGGCACTGAACCTGGATGAGGAAGCGGAGCACGAAAACGACGCCAATCCGGCAGACACACGCGCCAACACGCTCGCCGATACCGCTCTCTATATCTACACATCCGGCACAACGGGACTGCCCAAGGCATCCGTGATTACCAATCGTCGCTTCCTGTTGTCCTCGTCCCTGTCCTACCGGGGCGGCTTGAAATGCCGTGAAACGGACTGTATTTACCTGTGCCTGCCGCTCTACCATGGCACGGGCCTGTTCCTGGGAGTCGGCGCCGCCTTTTCCACCGGGGCATCCATGTTCATCCGCCGCAAGTTTTCCGGCAGCAATTTTCTCAGGGAAGTGCGCGAGCACGGCACTACCTGCTTTATCTATATCGGTGAACTGTGCCGCTACCTGCTCAACGTGCCGGAGCAGCCGGACGATAGCGATAATCCGCTGCGATCGATGATGGGTAATGGCCTGCGCCCGGATGTCTGGCACCAGTTCAAGGCCCGTTTCGGCATCAAGCGTATAGCCGAATTTTACGGCTCGAGCGAGGGCAATGTTGCTTTCGTCAATATGCTCAACAAGGACTGCACCGTAGGCACCACGAGCATTCCGTTGGCGCTGGTCAAGTACGATGTGCACTCCGACCAGATCGCGCGCGATGAGCGTGGCCGGTGTATCCGGGTCGCCAGCGGAGAGCCGGGGCTGCTGCTGGGTAAAATCACCAAGAACACGTCGTTCGAGGGCTATACCAACCCGGAGGATACGGAGAAAAATCCTGCGCGATGTATTTGAGCAGGGGGATGCTCTGGTTCAATACCGGCGACCTGATGAAAACCGTGGATGTCGGTTTTTCACTCGGGCTGCCACACTACCAGTTTGTCGACTGGGTCGGCGACACGTTTCGCTGAAGTCCGAAAACGTGTCGACCAATGAGGTGGGAGAAATACTCAATGGACACCCGCAGATTCACTTTTGCAATGTCTACGGCGTGGAAATCCCCGGGGCAGACGGCAGGGCCGGGATGGCGGCCCTGGTGCTGAATGACGGCGTGGCAGCGCTGGACGTGGACAGTTTTTCCACCTGGGTCAACGAGCACCTGCCGTCCTATGCGCGACCGGTATTCCTGCGCATCCAGCGGGAACTCGACACTACCGGCACCTTCAAGCTGGTCAAAGGCGATTTGCGCAAACAGGGCTACGACCTGGAACAGGTCAGCGATCCTCTTTACGTGCTGAAACCACGCAGCGAACGCTACGAACCCCTCGACGCGCAATTCGCCGCCATACTGCGCGCCGGCGAGGCCGGCTACTGAGTAACGACGGGCGCCGGTGCTCGTCAGGGCTGGAATTTATCCAGCCCAAACACTTTCGACACCAGGCGATCGAAGGTACGCAGCGGCAGGATCTTTTTCAGCAGTGGCAGGCGAACGCTGTTTTTACCCCCGCGAATAATGGCCGGCGGCGTCTCCCGCAACAGGGCCGTCACCACCGGCACCACGAAGGCGTCGACCGGCGTGGCGCCCTGCTGTCCCGCCTGGGCCCTGTCGCGAATGCCCTTCTCCACGGGCCGGTAAACCGAGTCAGCTGGCAGCCGCAGCCCCTCCTCGGCGTGATCCCCGAACGCAGACTTTACCCTCCCGGCTGGATGGTCACCACCTGGATGCCAAAGGCGCCAACTCCATGCGCAGGGCATCGGAGAGTGAGGAATCGCGGCCTTGCTGGAACAGTAGGCGCCAGCGAAGGGTGTTGTGAGGATACCGACAATGCTCCCGACGTTGGCCACCACGGCCTTTCCGTGCGCCGCTCGGGCTGCGCGCAGCAACGGCAGTGCGGCTCGCGTCATCGCGACAGGCGCGATCACATTGGTTTCATACTGCTGGCGCAGGTCTGCGCGGGTGAGATCGATCACCGCGCCGACCTGCGAAAAACCGGCGTTATTGATCAGCATATCCAACCCGCCGGCTTCACTTTCTATCCGCGACATCGCGGCGGCAATACTGGCGTCGTCGTTTACATCCAAAGTGAGGGTTTGCAGTCCCTGTTCAACGAGCGGTGCCAGGGTATCCGGCCTGCGGGCGCTGGCATACACCCGGTTGCCGCGTCGCTGCAGTTCGACCGCGAGGGCGGCGCCGATACCGCTGGAACACCCCGTGATGAGAATAGTACGCTGCATTTTTGGTACCTCCCTAGTGTCAGCAGGAGGCCAGTCTACCTATATTTTCACCACAGCGGATCGGCCAATCACCGGGGAAAGCCGTTTTTTATCGACTAACGCGGGTTGCCGCCGGCGCGTTGCCTGCGGCGGGGACGAGTGTTGCCCTCGTTGCTGCCGCGCCCGCGCGAAGTCGCGTTGGGGCGAGCACCTCGGGGCTGATCCCCTGCAGCGGGCTTGTGCCGGGACACCTGCCCCGGGGGCCGCGGCTTGCGCAGCGGCGCGCTGGCCGGCAGGTCGTGGTCGGGTTCGAAACCGTCCACGTACTCGCGTGTCAGGTGCCGCTGGATGACCTGTTCAATACCGCTGAGCTGCTTGATTTCGTCGGCGCTGACCAGGGAATAGGCGTGGCCCGAGGACCCCGCACGGCCGGTGCGGCCGATCCGGTGTACATAGTCTTCCGGGACATTGGGCAGGTCGAAATTCACTACCTGGGGCAATTGCGCAATGTCGAGGCCGCGCGCCGCTATATCCGTCGCCACCAGCACCCTGACCTTGCCCGCCTTGAAACCGGCCAGCGCGCGGGTACGCGCACCCTGGCTCTTGTTGCCGTGGATCGCGGAGGCATTGACGCCCGCTTTTTCCAGGTATTGCGCCAGCTTGTTGGCGCCGTGTTTGGTACGGCTGAAGACCAGCACCTGTTGCCAGTCGTTCTGCACCACCAACTCCAGCAGTAACTCGGACTTGCGCTTCTTGTCCACCGGGTACACCCACTGCTCCACCCGCTCCGCGGTGGCATTGGGCGGTGAAACCGCCACCTCCAGCGGATTGTGCAGGATAGTTTTGGTCAAATCCCGGATCTCGTTGGCAAAGGTGGCCGAGAACATCAGGTTCTGGCGCTGCGGCGGCAGCAACTTGATAATGCGGCGGATGTCGTGGATGAACCCCATGTCGAGCATGCGATCAGCCTCATCCAGCACCAGTATTTCAAGGTCGCCGAATTTCACCTGCCCCTGCTGATACAGGTCCAGCAATCGACCCGGCGTCGCGACCAGGATATCGACACCCTTGCGCAGGGCAGCGATCTGGGGATTGATTTTTACCCCGCCAAACACAACCGTCGACTTGAATGGCAGGTGAGCGCCGTACGTCTCCACGCTCTCGGCAACCTGCGCGGCCAACTCACGCGTCGGGGTGAGCACCAGTACCCGTACACGGTGCGGGTGCGGAGCGCCCTGGTCGTGCAGTAATTGCAGAATCGGCAGGGTAAAGCCGGCGGTTTTTCCCGTGCCCGTCTGGGCGGCGGCCATCAGGTCACGACCGGACAGGACCGCCGGAATGGCGGCAGACTGGATCGGGGTGGGCTCGCGATAGCCCTTTTCTTCCAGTGCGCGCAACAGCGGCGCGGACAGGCCGAGCTCTTCAAATGTCATGGGATTCTCTTGGTTTATACGGTTTAATCGATAGGAACACAGGCCCGGCTGCTAACCTGCGGCGTGCGAGGGACGCGCATCTTACTGTATTGGCGGCAAAATAGAAACCTGCGACACCACGCGGTGGTGTCGCGAATCAGTTTGCCGTGGGTGGAAATTGATCGAGAATGGCCGCTGCAGCCTCTTCCCGGTACTGCACAGCCTCAGCGGAATCAGGTTGCCCGCTCAGGTCAGTGTGGAAGGTGGCACGCCAGACCGACTGCAGTGAAAGCGGGTCGATCATATTCACATACAATGTCGCCGTGCTTATTTTCTGCGTGGCGGGGTCGAAGGTACTCACGTCCGCGCTTTCAGCAGGCACGTACTTCCAGGACAGGAACATATCCGCCTGCGCATTGACGGTCACTACTTCAAGACCGCGGCCCCGCAACGCCCCGATCAACGCCTGGTCGATTCGGCTGATTTGCTGATCGGAGATCATCATGGTCGCCACCGTGTCGCGGGGAATGGGCTGTATCGCTATCTTGCGCACACCGCTGAAATTGTAACTGTGGTCGTATTCAACCGTCGCAGCCGGAACGGTAGGCGAACCCGCGCAGGCGGAGAGGAGCAGGACCAGGCAAAAACCAGGTAGCACAGCATGGCTGAACAGTCGCATTGTAGTCTCCTATGGTGATTACCCCGTTTTTCGATTGACGGGTGCCGGACGCTATCTTACTACGCGCGCGGGAAGAAAATCATGCTCCGGCCCAACTTGCACACGCAAAGGAGTGCCTGACTTCTCGACGGACGTCGTGGCGGGACAGGGTTGTTGTGGGAACAGCAAAGTCGCCCGGATGCACCGGGCGCGGAGGACTCAGGGCCAGAGCAAGGCGCCAGCCACAAACCCCGCAGCCAGTCCGAGAATCGCGCCCAGCAGATAGGCGCGATTGGTTGCCGCTTCCAGATACTGTTCGATGATTTGTTCGTTGCTCATGTGCACAGCATAGCGCCCGTACCATCATCGGAATATCTGCCGATATTCCCTAAATGTGGTAGCACCGTGCAACGCGACGGCCCCGCCTGTGGTTGCGTTCAGCTCTCCACAAAGGCTCGTTCCACCACATAATGCGCTGCTTCACCATGGCGCGCTTCGATAAATCCGCGACTGTCCAGCAGCGCGCAGATCTCCTTGAGCATGCTGGGGCTGCCGCAGATCATGAAGCGATCCGTTTCGGCACTGATGGGTGGCAGGCCAATGTCGCTTGGCAATTTGCCAATACGCAGCAGGTCGGTGAGGCGTCCATTGTTCTCAAATTTCTCCCTCGTCACCGTGGGGTAGTAAATGAGTTTATCGCGCACGGAGTCACCGAGGTATTCGTGCTGCGGCAGGTGCTCGGTGATCAGTTCCCGATAGGCCAGTTCTTCCGTGTAGCGACAGCCGTGCGTGAGGATGATCTTGTCGTACTGCTCGTAGATTTCAGGATCCCGGATAATGCTGAGAAAGGGCGCGAGCCCGGTACCCGTGGCGATCAGGTAAAGATGCCTGCCGGGCAGCAGGTTGTCCTGCACCAGCGTACCTGTCGCCTTGCTGTTGACCAGCAGCGAGTCTCCCACCTTGATGCCCTGCAGCCTGGATGTGAGGGGACCGTCCGGCACCTTGATACTGAAGAACTCCAGCTCATCCTCGTAATTGGCGCTGGCCAGGCTGTAGGCGCGCATCAACGGCTTGCCGTCCTGCTCGAGCCCGATCATGGTGAAATGACCGTTCCTGAACCGAAATCCCGGATTGCGGGTGGTCTTGAAACTGAACAGGCGGTCTGTCCAGTGATGAACGGACGTCACCTCTTCCCGCAGAATCTGTGCCATTTGCCCCTACCTCCCGTGACCACTTTGACAACCGCAGGATAAAGCCTATCGATTAATCGGTAAAACGGATATATTGAATAATATATATCTATTCTATCAATATAGGGGGAAGCATGCGTTATACCCTGCGGCAACTGGAGGTGTTTCTGGCCACCGCCCGCTTCGAGAATGTCACCCGTGCGGCCAGGTCCCTGGCCATGTCCCAATCCGCGGCCAGCGGCTCGCTGCGGGAACTGGAAAGTCAATTCGCTGTGAAACTGTTCGACCGGCTGGGCAAGCGACTGCAGCTGAGCGAACTGGGGCAGCAGCTGCGGCCCCAGGCGGAACGGTTGCTGGAGCAGGCGCGAGCGCTGGAACAGGCACTGGCCGGGGGGGACGTGGTCGGGCGCCTGCAGGTCGGCGCCACGCTGACCATTGGCAACTACATCGCGGTAAACATGATTGCTGACTTTCGCCAGCTGTACCCCCTGGCAGATGTCGTGCTGCGCGTGGCCAACACGGAGAGCATTGCCGAACGCGTGGCCAGCTTTGAGCTGGACATGGGTCTTATCGAGGGCGAGTTACATCACCAGGATCTGGACATTGTCCGCTGGCGCCGCGATGAACTGGTCGTGTTCGCGGCGCCGGGCCATCCACTGGCCCGCGGCGGCGCCCTGTCCGATGCGGACTTGCTGGCGCTGCCATGGATCGTGCGCGAACGCGGTTCCGGCACGCGCCAGGCCTTTGACCGCGCCATGCACGGTATTCTCACCGACCTGCACATCGCCATGGAACTGCAGCACACGGAAGCGATCAAGCGCGCGGTGGAAGCGGGGCTGGGTGTAGGCTGCCTGTCACAGATTTGCCTGGCGGAGGCGTTCAAGCGCGGCTCGCTGGTGCCGCTGGCGGTTCCCGGGCGCGATTTTCGCCGCGAGTGGTTCCTGATCACGCACCGGGAAAAATTCCACAGCGCCGCGCTCAAGGAATGGCTGGTACTGTGCCGGGAGCGCTGGTCGGCGTAAGGCACGATTGCGCGGTCGCGCCGCTGTTTAACTCTGCGCGCCATATCGTTAGACTGGGCCCCTCCCTTCCCAGAGGCAATACAAGGCCAACACCATGAAAACACGCGCAGCAGTCGCCTTCGCAGCGGGCAAACCCCTGGAAATTGTCGAGGTCGACCTCGCCGGACCCAAGGCCGGTGAAGTCCTGGTCGAGATGAAGGCGACGGGGGTGTGCCACACCGATGCCTTCACCCTGTCGGGCGATGATCCCGAGGGCGCCTTTCCGGCCATCCTGGGACACGAGGGCGCCGGCGTGGTGGTGGAGATTGGCCCGGGCGTTACCTCCCTGAAGCCCGGCGACCATGTTATCCCGCTGTACACCGCCGAATGCCGGCAGTGCGAGTACTGCCTCAATCCCAAGACCAACCTGTGCCAGGCGATCCGCGCCACCCAGGGCCGCGGTGTGATGCCGGACGGTACCAGCCGTTTCTCGCTGGACGGCACACCCATACTCCACTACATGGGGTGCTCAACCTTCGCCAACTACAGCGTACTCCCGGAAATTGCGCTGGCCAAGGTGCGCGAGGATGCGCCCTTCGACAAGATCTGTTACATCGGCTGCGGCGTGACCACCGGCATCGGCGCCGTCGCTTTTACCATGAAAGTGGAGCCAGGCTCGACCGTTGCGGTGTTCGGCCTCGGCGGCATCGGCCTGAATGTCATCCAGGGCGCCAGAATGGTCGGGGCGACGCGCATCATCGGCATCGACCTCAACCCCTCGAAGGTTGCGCTGGCGAAGAAATTCGGCATGACCGACTTCGTCAATCCCGGCGAGGTTGACAACGTGGTCGATCACATCGTCGCTATGACCGGCGGCGGCGTCGATTACAGTTTCGAGTGCATCGGCAACGTCAAGGTGATGCGCCAGGCACTGGAATGCTGCCACAAGGGCTGGGGCCAGAGCTGCATCATCGGCGTGGCCGGCGCGGGACAGGAGATCTCCACCCGCCCCTTCCAACTGGTGACCGGGCGATCCTGGCGCGGCACTGCCTTCGGCGGCGCCCGTGGCCGCACCGACGTACCGAGAATTGTCGACTGGTACATGGAAGGCAAGATACAGATCGACGACCTGATCACCCACACCATGCCGCTGCAGGAGATCAACAAGGCCTTCGAGCTGATGCACAAGGGCGAAAGCATCCGCTCCGTCGTGCTCTATTAGGACACGGCGGCGACATGGAACAAATCGACGAGCATCGGTCCTTCGGCGGCCGGCAACTGCGTTTCTCCCACGCCGCTGAGACGCTTGACTGCGCCATGCACTTTTCCGTGTACCTGCCGCCGGCGGCGCAGCAGGGCAACGTCCCCGTGCTGTACTGGTTATCCGGCCTGACCTGCACCGATGAAAACTTCGTCCAGAAAGCGGGCGCGCAACAGTACGCGGCGAAACACGGCGTGGCCCTGGTCGCACCCGACACCAGTCCCCGCGGTGAGGGGGTACCGGACGATCCCGAGGGGGCCTACGATTTCGGTCTGGGGGCGGGCTTCTACGTCAACGCGACGCAGGCGCCCTGGTCCCGGCACTACCGGATGTACGACTACGTGGTCGATGAATTGCCCGCGCTGGTGACCGCCAACTTGCCGCTGGACGACGGGCGCGCGGGAATTTTCGGACACTCCATGGGCGGTCACGGTGCGCTGACCATTGCGTTGAGAAATCCCGGGCGCTACCGCTCTGTTTCCGCCTTCGCGCCGATCTGTTCCCCGCTGCACTGCCCCTGGGGAGAAAAGGCCCTGGGCACCTATATCGGTGGCGACCGCGCTGCATGGCAAAACTACGACGCCACCGAACTGGTGCGGACTGCCCGCCAGCATCTACCCGTGCTGGTCGACCAGGGCGAAGCGGACAATTTCCTCGCCGAGCAACTGAAGACAGAACTGCTGGAACAGGCCTGCAATGAGTCAAACTATCCGATGACTATCCGCAGACAGCCGGGCTACGACCACAGCTACTTTTTCATCGCTTCATTCATTGGCGAGCATATCGAATTTCACAGCAGGCACCTGTAGCATACCGGATTACACCGCCGGGCCTGTGGGCGCGGGGCATTCCATTGCGGGTGCCTCGACCGCCAGCCACTGAGGGATGTTATTGCCGCTGAGCAACCGGACTTACCTGATTGACGCGCTCACCTGTCGCGTGGACTCCTGTTGGCTGGCCAGGTACTCGTCGTAGGTGCCCTGGAAATCCACGAGCTCACCGTCCCTGATATCGATGATGCGGGTTGCCAGGGAAGAGACAAACTCGCGGTCGTGGCTGACGAAGATCAACGTACCGTCATAGTGCTCCAGCGCGAGGTTGAGCGCTTCGATACACTCCATATCCAGGTGGTTGGTCGGCTCATCCAGCACCAGCACGTTGGCGTCCGTCATCATCAGTTTGCCGAACAATAAACGGTTCTTTTCGCCGCCTGAGCACACCTTCACCTGTTTCCTGAAATCATCCGAGGAAAACAACAGCCGTCCCAGCGTCGCGCGCACGATCTGGTCATCATGGCCGGGTTTGCGCCACTGGCTCATCCAGTCGAACAGGTTGAGATCGCAGTTGAAATCGGCCGTACTGTCCTGCGGGCAGTAGCCCAGCGTAGCGTTTTCCGCCCACTTGACGCTGCCGCTGTCGGGGGTCAGTTCATTCATCAGGCAGCGCAGGAAAGTTGTCTTGCCAGCGCCGTTGTCACCAATCACCGCGAGGCGGGCTCCCGCCTCGAGAATGATGCTGCCCTGCTCAAACAGCGGACCTTCATCAAATCCGTGGCCCAGTTTGTCCAGCACCAGCGCCTGCCGATGCAGTTTCTTGTCCTGCCTGAAACGAATGTAGGGGCTGACGCGACTGGAGGGTTTGATATCGTCCAGCTTGATTTTCTCGATACGCCGGGCACGCGATGTCGCCTGCTTGGCCTTGGATGCATTGGCAGAGAAGCGGCTGACGAACTGTTGCAGGTCGGCAATCTCCGCGCTTTTCTTTGCGTTTTGGGAATGCAGGCGTTCCCGGGCCGCCGTAGCTGCCGTCATGAAATCGTCATAGTTGCCCGGGTAGACGCGCAGCTCGCCGTAGTCAATATCGGCCATGTGCGTGCAGACCGCGTTCAGGAAGTGGCGGTCGTGGGATATGATGACCATGGTGCACTTGCGCTCGTTGAGCATCGCCTCCAGCCAGCGAATCGTGTCGATATCGAGGTTGTTGGTAGGCTCGTCCAACAGGAGGATGTCAGGTTCGGAAAACAGCGCCTGGGCCAGCAACACGCGCAACTTCCAGCCGGGCGCTACCTGGCTCATGGGGCCATAGTGCAGTGGCAGTGCGATACCGGCGCCCAGCAGGATCTCTCCCGCACGACTCTCGGCGCTGTAGCCGTCCATTTCCGCGAATTGCACTTCCAGCTCGGCGACCTTCATACCGTCGTCTTCGGACATCTCCGGCAGCGCGTAAATGCGGTCGCGCTCCTGCTTGACCGCCCACAGCTCCTCGTGTCCCATCAGGACCGTATCGATTACCGAGTACTGCTCAAAAGCAAATTGATCCTGGCTCAGTTTTCCAAGGCGCTCGTTGGGCGTCATGGAGACATTGCCAGCGGTGGGCGCCAGACTGCCGTCCAGTATCTTCATGAATGTAGATTTGCCGCAGCCATTGGCGCCGATCAGGCCGTAACGATTGCCATCCCCGAACTTGACCGAGATATTCTCGAACAGGGGCTTGGCTGCGAACTGCATGGTGATGTTGGCGGTAGAAATCAACGGGCTTTTCCTGGCACAGGCGTGTTGTTGCGTTAAGGGGTGAAGGGGATTTAAACAGCGGCGTACTTTAGAGAGTTAAGGCCGGCAGGTCGAGTCCCCTGTGTGGTAATAATCCGATTCCGCACGCTTTTTCATAATTTCCGCACCTTGAACTTGCGACCCTTGATTCTGCCGTTGAGCAGCTGCCTGAGTGCCTTATCGGCCTCATCCCGTGTGATGGCGACATAGGTCGAATAATCCGTCACGGTGATTTTACCCACCGCTTCGCCGGCGATGCCGGCCTCGCCGGTCAGGGCGCCGAGAATATCGCCGGGGCGCACTTTTTCCTTGCGCCCACCCGCAATGCACAGCGTCACAAAGGCGGGCTGTGGCAAGCTGTTGCGCGAGGCGGGTACCTCCCCGATACCCTCGCACTGCAGTTCACGCTGCAGGAATTTGCCAATGTCGCGCAACCTGTGAAGCTCCGCGTCGGTCAACAGGCTGATTGCCATGCCCTCTTTACCGGCGCGACCGGTGCGTCCGATGCGGTGCACGTAGACCTCGGCATTGCGCGGCAACTCGTAGTTGACCACCACGGCCAGGTCTTCGATATCGAGGCCCCGCGCGGCCACATCGGTGGCCACCAGTATGGAGCAACTGAGCTGCCTGAACTGGATCAGCACCTGATCTCGATCACGCTGTTCCATGTCGCCGTGCAGCGCCTGGGCGTGAATGCCTGACTGCACCAGATGCTCACACACCTCGCGGACCGCCTGTTTCGTATTGCAGAACACGACCGCAGCCTGTGGCTGAAAGTGCGCCAGCAAAGTCGCCAGTGCAGCGAGTCGCTCCTGCGTCCGGCACATGAAAAATCGCTGTGTGATTCGCTGTTCGCTGTGTAGCGACTCAACGCTCACGCGCTGCGGCGCCCGCTGGAATCGGCTGCTCAGGGCTTGTATGTGCTCTGGGTAGGTAGCGGAAAACAGCAGGGTTTGCCGTGTCGCGGGCGTAGTCGCGATGATTGCCTCGATATCCCCGATAAACCCCATCTCCAGCATACGATCAGCCTCATCCAGTACCAGCGTGTTGACCCGGTCCAGCGACAGCGTGCCCTTGTGCAGATGATCCTTGATACGGCCAGGTGTGCCCACGACCACGTGCGCGCCGTGCTCCAGCGAGCCGATTTGCGCGCCAATGGGCTGGCCACCGCACAATGTCACCACCTTGATGTTTGGCTGGTAGCGTGCGAGGCGGCGGATTTCATCCGCCACCTGCGAGGCCAGTTCCCGCGTGGGACACAATATCAGGGCCTGTGTGCCGAAGTCCCGCGGATTCAGCCGCGTCAACAGCGGCAGCGCAAAAGCCGCGGTCTTGCCGCTGCCGGTTTTTGCCTGGCCAATCAGGTCCCTGCCCGCGAGGGCCGCGGGCAGGGCTGCGACCTGGATGGCCGTCATTTCCAGATAGCCCAGACGCTCCAGGTTGGCAAGCTGGGCAGGCGGTAATTGCAGGGTGGCGAAGGAGGGATTGCTCACGTGTACTTTAACTTACCGGTTGATGGGGCGCGGCAGTGTAACAGACTGGCGACTGTCCGTACGCCACCACTACGGGGCGCGGCTGCATAAAAAAGGGCGATTTCTAACGTAATTATGGCCACACCCCGCGCTGGGTATCGACCGGGCTTTGTTCTAAACTGAAACCATTGATTTCCCGGGCACCGCGGTCTGGCGGAGCGAGCATGAGCCCAAAAAGCAAACAGGCGAGCCCTACACTATGACCAAAGCGACATTCAATCGGCGACAGGTCCTGCAGCACATGGCGACTCTCGGTGTCATGAGCGCACTGCCCTCGGCAGTGCTGGCGCAGATCATCACCCGGCAACCTCCACGCAGCCCCTTCAACAGTCGTTCCACCGCAGAGGAGGTGACCGAGGGCATCGACCTGACCGGCCTTACCATTGCCATAACCGGGGCCAACTCGGGCCTGGGTTACGAGACGATGCGGGTATTGGCCCTGCGCGGCGCGCATATCATCGGTATCGCCCGCACCCAGGCAAAAGCCGACGAAGCCTGCGCCAGCATTGACGGCGAGACGACGCCGATGTTCCTGGATCTCGCCGATTGGGACTCGGTTGTGCGCTGCGCCGAGGGTATCCGCGCCATGAATATACCGCTCGATGGGCTCATCACCAACGCCGGCGTCATGGCCCTGCAGGAGCTGGAACTGGTCCACGGAGTGGAAGCCCAGTTCGCCATCAATCACCTGGGCCATGTCATCCTCATCAATCAGCTGCGGGGGCCGGTTCTGGCGGCACCACAGGGTCGCTTTACACTGCTCAGCTCCCTCGCCCACCGCCGCGCGGACAAGGGCATCGAATTTGATAACCTGGACGGCAGCAAGCACTATGACCCGTGGCAGGCCTACGGCGTCTCCAAACTGGCCAACGCGCTGTGCGCGCGGGAACTTGCCGTGCAAATCTCCCACACTGAAGCCACGGCCAACAGCGTGCACCCCGGCGTAATCCGTACTAACCTGGTCCAGCACCTGCCGGCGTGGCAGCAGTGGGCCACCAAGTACTTCGGCTGGCTCTTCATGAAAACTGTCGAACAGGGCGCCGCGACCACGTGCTACGTCGCCACAAGCCCGCAGCTGGTTGATGTAAGAGGCTTCTATTTTTCCGACTGCAACGTCGACAAGGGTGAAACGCCCTATATGCAGGACGACGCCATGGCGGCGAAGCTGTGGCAGGTTTCTGAGGAGCTGACCCGGGACTACCTGCCCGCGAGCACCGGCAGCTGAGAGCGTTTTACACCGTCACGCTCACATTACACCCGCAGCAACCTGATCTGGTTTTTCAGCCAGGACGTTAACCAGAAATTTTCGCTGTCACCCAGGAGTCCCTCATGGGCGGCAATCGCGGCTTTTGCTACTTCAGGCACCTTTCGCTGCGCAGGCAGGACGATATCCAGCAAGTGCAGCGCTTCCACGTATTTCTGCTGTGCCAGCTTCTGTCGCGCGCGCTCCACAATGGCCTGGACTCCACCGGACAATTCGATAAGGTCCTCGTAAATCACACTGCGCGGTTGGGGATACAACTCCGTGGTCGATTCATGCTTGAACCAGCCGGCATAATTTTCCCAGATCGCGCGCACACTCCAGGATACCTTGCCATAACCCTGCCCCACCTCCAGCTCCGGGGGCAACTGGATCCGGGACATCAGTGTGTGCAGATCGACGCCAGCGTTCATCCCCTTTACCGTCTCGTCATGGACGTAAAGAATAGCGTCGCGCAGCACCGAGAGCTCGGCTGCTATAAGCTCCTTTCCCTCCACTGGCCCGTGGTGACCGTACAGAATGATTTCCGCGCCCAGATCCAGCACCACCTGTACCGCAGCGGCCACGGTCAAGGCATCGCGATAGCGATCGCCGCGAATGGTCACCAGGTTGGGGAAATGACCGAAAGGACAGCCAAACAGGTTGCCGGTCAGGCAGATCCTGTGCTGCGGCAGCCAGACGATGAGCGAATCATTGGTTTCCGCGCCAGGTACCGCGATGATTTCAAGCTCAAGTCCGCCCAGAGACAGGTGGTAGCGGTCATCCACCAGGATATCAGGCACCGGGGCATCCTGCGCCGGATAAGTCGTGTAGTCGTGCTGCGCAAAGTGTTCGAAGGCGCTGGCAAATTTGTCGGCAAAGGCGAAGGCCGAGCGATTGCCACGGAACGCGGCCAGACGCCCGTCATAGGCCTGGTGCTCCGGATTGCCGGCCTGGGCGACAACCTGCAGCCCGGGATTATGTTCACGAAAATAGGCGACGCCACCGACATGATCCACATGCCCCTGGGTAAGCACCAGGTAGCGCAGCGGGTCCGAGGAAAATGCGTCAAAATTGCGCTTGATGACCGGGGCCTCGATACCCATGCCCGCATTGAGCTGGATATTGCCCTGGGATGTCTGCAGCAGGTAACTGTTGGAAAACGCTTCCGACAGTACAATAAAATCGTTGATACGTTTACCGCCAAACCTGGCCGGGTTGGGCTCGACGGGTCGCGATGTGTAAATCGGGTTTCTCATAATATGACCGGATGATTCATTCCACTTCTACCTGAACGGGGAATTGCTCGAAATAAAACGCAAAGCGTTCCCGCAGTTTCGCGGGCTCGACACCGAAATCCTGCCGCAGGTTGTAGATCACCCGACCCTCCTTGCCGCGGGGGTGGTCACGGATAAAGGCTTGCAACTGCTCTCGTGCTGCATCGGTCAACGCCAGGTCGGCGCGCGCGTAAATCCTGTCCACCATATCCAGGTCATTCGCCATGAATTCATGGAACAGCACGTCGATGCTCTGCTCAGGCGCAAATACAGCCCGGTCGCTCACACAGGCCCGCAATAGGTGTAGAACACGTTCCTCCCAGTAGCTGATGAGCCCGTCAAGATCCACTTGCCGTCGATTGATGCGCTGCCCGTAAGCCAACATGGTCGCTGCGGACTGAATGACCGAGACCGGGTCGCGGTGAGTGATTGCCACCGTGGCGTCGGGAAATACCTTGCGCAACACCCCGAGTTGCTCCAGGTGCTGGGGGCACTTGAGTACCCAGCGAGTACCCGAACCAGTGGCGTCACCATCCTGCCATGTCAGGATCTTCAGCACCGTCTTCATGTACTCGTAATGGGGTGTCTGGTCGCTGGCGTAGTAATGATCGCGCCAGCGCGGAGAGACGCTCAGCCACTCGTAGTTGTAGGATGCAAAGTCCGGCCCCATCAACTCCAGTTCCTCGTGGATATGGTCCGGATTCATGGGGTGCATCGTGGCCAGCAGGGGCGAGAGTGAGCGCATCATCTGCCACTGGTCTTCGCAGCGCTGGTAGCGCGGGTCCACCCCACTTGCCAATGGTTGTTCACCGGGCATCGGTACCGGCTCGTAGGATTCCCACAACGGGAGCGCACGCAATCGCGAATCGGAGGCCATCAGGTTAAGCAGGTGGGTGGTACCGGAGCGGGGCAGGCCGGCGACTATTATCGGCGCCTTTATTTTCACGGTGTGAATTTCCGGATGCCGCCGGAGCACATCGTGGATCAGCAGGCGATTCCGGGCGTGCTGCAGCAATTTGTTCCGCAGGGACAACCGGCCCAGGTTGGCCAACCCGCGATCACTGCCCCACTCATCACACAGCAGGCCAAGTCGATCAAGGAAATCGCTCGGGCCGAAATCAGCCAGCCCAGTGGCCTGCTGCGCCTCCGCCAGGATGCTCTCGGGAGAGAGGTCGATTTCCAGGCCCTCGGCATACGCCAATGCGCCCCGTTGGGCGGCGCTGAGCTCGGGCGGGCCAGGTCGAGTTATGCGTATCGCATCACGCAAGAACAGGTGCTATTTTGCCGTGATGCTGGCCAGGTGCGCATTGAGGATCTGCGCCCAGTGCTGCACGATACGGTCGAAATCAGCCGTATTGGTGACGCCATTGGCAATAGTGGCCATACCCACGTCATCGGCAGCCTCGGGATCGATGACACGGGCAATGAGGTCACCGGTCTTGCCATCGAGGAGTTCCAGATACAATGTCATGCTGCCGGCGCTCGTAACAAAGGTCTGCTCCATACCGGGTGTCATGAGATCCGGCGCGGTGATTTCCAGGTTGATGATCGCCGGTCGCAGGATCAGCACCCCGGAGCCACCGGTCGTGACTATCTGGCGACCGTCCGCAGTCAAGACCTTGATCATCTCCTGGTTGAACTGGATAGCCACGTTGTCCCGAATTCGCTGCATATCCTGGTCGGTCACCTGGTTCTGGAAGGTTGCATCCTCGTTGTAGTCCTGCTGCCAGTTCTTGGCGAAGGACACGTAGGTCGCCAACAGCGCAATCTTGTCATACTGGCTGAGACTCGCACCGGGTTTCATATACACCGCGGCCAGCGTGGTGCCGGGCACCAGATGCAGGCCATCGGGGCTGACGGGCGGGTAACCCGTCGTACCGGTGGGGCCTGTGGCGCAACCGGCTACGAAAAATGCCAACACCAGGGAAACCAGAATACGCTTGTGCATGGAGTGCGCCTCATTTACTTGATTTATTGACGATTAGCTGCGTAAACGTAGTGCATACGCGGGAACAAATCAATCCTGTCACGGGTCTATCGCGCACAGGCGAAAAATGCGCGTTTCCGCTGCGTGTTTTACCCAATCAGGGCACTGGTTAATCCCCAGCCGGACTGGTAGCATGTCCTGCCCACATCCAGATTTACGGTGGCGATCACAATGTTTGGCCGAACCAAAAGCAAGCAGGCAACACCGCCCGCAACGGATCCTGTTCCGCCCCAAACTCCCCCTGTTCCCGCTACCCCTGCAACTCCAAGGAGCGTCGTAATGATAGGACCAAGCATAGTTATCAAAGGCGAAGTGACCGGTGAGGAAGACCTACTGATCCAGGGCAAGGTCGAAGGCACCATCAACCTCAACGGCAATCAGGTTTCAGTTGGCGAATCCGGCGTGGTCAACGCGGATATCAAGGCCAAGGTGATAAAGATTGACGGCAAGGTCACAGGCGATATGTCGGCGCATGAAAAGGTGGTCATTTCCAAATCTGGCAATGTACACGGAAATATCATCGCACCCCGCGTCACACTCGAGGACGGCGCTATCTTCAAGGGCAGCATCGACATGGATCCGGCGGGTGCCGCCATCAGCAAGGCGCCACTGGCAACCGCAAGCCCCGCGCCGGCGGCACAATTCAAGGCCTCAGGCCTGGACCTGAAGAGCGTCTGAGGAGGTCCTGTTAACGTGAACACCTGCCGACTGGCGGGTGTTGTTTCGTGCAACCTGAAGCCAGCCATTGCGTAAACCGTCGCTACAGCCCACCAAGTTGCTGCCCTGCCTGTTTGAAACGGTCGACGAGGAGCTACCCTTGACCGTTTTTCATATTGGTCCCGCACTACCCGATACAATCGATTTTTTCTCCAGTTTTCGCTGCAAACTGCATTTCATCGACCTGTTCTCCGAATTGCCCGTGAATCACCAGCATGACGGGGAGCCGACCATCGCGGCGCAGTTCGCTGCGATGCTGAAGTTTCCCGCCGACACCCGCTTCGACATTTGCCTTTTCTGGGATGTATTCAACTATCTGGATCGCGAGGCGATCAGCGCGTTTCTGACCACGCTGCGCCCGCACCTGAAGGACACGAGCCTCGCCCATGCCTTCTCAGTACACAATCGCAATGCCGTGCAGGGAGACCACCTGTACGGCATCAGCCAGCGGGACGCGATCAGCTTCAGGAGCAGGCGCACAGCGCTGCCCGGCTATGCGCCCCACAGCCAGAGCGAGCTGAAGACCTTGCTGCACTGCTTCACCGTGGCGCGCAGTGTTCTATTGCCGGATAGTCGGCTGGAGCTGTTGCTACACGCCCGCCTCTAGCGCCGGGGTAGCCTGCGAAAAAGTCCTGTTTCCACTATAATGAACGTCATGACGCTCGCACGCATCCATCTGTGGCTCCTTGCACCGGCACTACTGTGCGGCCTGCCGGTGTGCGCGGCCACGGTTTATAAATCTGTCGATGAGAACGGTGTCGTCAGTTTTTCCGACACACTGCCAGCCGACGATATCCTGCTGGAGACCATGGTCATCGAAATTGAGGAGGGCCTGGCGCCGAGCGCGGACGCGCAGCAAAGGCTGGAGGACATGCGTGCCACCACGGACCGGATGGCCGCCGATCGCATGGCACGGGAAAAACACCGGGCAGAAATGCGCCAGTTGGACGCCCAGACGGACGCCCTGCAAGCGGAGCAGGACGCCCCGGCCTTCTATGACAACTCCACCATTTTCACCGGTTACTACGGCTACCCGGCGCGGCGACCCCACTACCGACCCCGGCCGGAACATCCGATTGCCAGGCCTCCCGTGCGACCGCCTGTCCCGGGTCGCCCGCCCAACGCCACACCACTCCCGGGCAACGATTACCCGGCGTCACTCATACGCCAGGGCTACGATCCAAAGGTCAGGGAAGCACTGCGCTGACGATTGGCAGGGGCGGCATTACAATGACCGCTGTTTGCACCAGTTTGCAGGAATCACACCAGACATGCAGGCCCCCCTGGAGTACCGCCTCGATATCGGCGATGTTCAATTGTCCGTCCTGGAGTGGGCGGGCGACGGCGACCCCATCCTGTTGCTGCACGCCACCGGCTTTCACAGTCGCTGCTGGAACGAAGTGGTGAGGAGGCTTCCGGGGCGACACATCTACGCGGCGGACCTGCGCTTCCACGGCGGCAGCGACGACTCCGGCGCGGTGGACTGGCGCGTGATGGCCCGGGATATCCAGTTACTCATCGAAAAGCTCGAATTTAACCGCCTGGTCGGGGTCGGCCATTCCATTGGCGGCCATCTGATTGCGCGCGCCGCGGCCCACGCTCCGCAGCGCTTCAAACACCTCGTTCTCGTCGATCCTGTGATCATGTCGCCAGAGCGTTACGCCAGTTTCCAGCAACTGGCTGCCGGCCTGGAGGCGCGACACCACCCGGTCAGCCGACGCAAGAATGCGTGGCGGAACGCCAACGAGATGTTCGAGCGGTTCCGGGAGCGGGCGCCATTCAACAGCTGGCAGCCGGCGGTACTGCGCGACTACTGTGAATACGCGCTGCGCCCGGCGGACCAGGACACCTTGCGGCAGTTAGCCTGCGACCCGCTCAAGGAGGCGGGTATCTCAACCAGCAGGGCAATGAGATCATCCTGGAGGAACTGCCGTATCCAGACTCCGGTGACCCTGCTACGGGCGGCCGGGAGAGAGGATGCCGCGCCCAACCCTCAACGTCTCCCACCTGGCCCGGGCTGGCCACCGCCTTTGCCCACCTGCGAAGAGATCTACCTGCCGCATATGAACCACCTTCATTCCCATGCAGGACCCGGCACTGGTGGCCCGCCTTATCGAAGCCGTGCATTAACGGGGGTGAACCCGGCAGACTTTTGTGTATTCTGCGCCGATAACGACTAAAACGGAGAAGTCACCATGGAAACCACTGCGCACGGCGGCAGGTGTGGTCATAGCCGCTCTGGCAGCCGGTTGTTCCGATAGTTCCGACCACCGGTACGAGGCACCGTCCTCCCTGACCGTGGTGCCCCTACGACCGCGCCGGAAGGTGCGCCGGGCGAAATGTCGCAACTGACATTCCGGGTCACCATGACGGGACCGCAGTCGCAGCCGGTGATAATCCGATATGACCGTGGCCGGCACTGCCAGTGCAGACCCAGGACCTGCAGACCTCCGAGGAAATCGAAATTCCACCCGGGGCGATAGAGGGTCGCATCGGTGTCGACCTGATCGGTGACAGTGACGAGGAGGCGGCGGAAACCTTTACCCTCAGGATCCGCGCCTCCGGTAACAGCGCGCCGACCGCAACGGAAGTCCTCGGCACCATCGCCAATGACGACACGACCTGCGACAAACCGTTCACCAAGGATCCCAACCCGTGGCTGGTCAACGGCGGCGACCCGCTGAATTTCGCCCACCGCGGCGGTGTCACGGATTTCCCGGAAAACACGCTGTATGCCTATGACCAGGCCGCCCTGGCAGGCGCGGATGTGCTGGAGATGGACGTCTACCAGACCAAGGACAACCAACTGGTGATACTGCACGACCTGGACGTGGATCGCACCACCAACGGCACGGGCAATGTCGTGGACCTGACACTGGCGGAACTGCGGGCCCTGGACGCGGCCTACTGGTTCGTGACCGGCGCGGGCACACCACACGACCGGCCTGATTCGGACTACAGCTTCCGCGGCATCGCCACCGGACAGCGGCCGCCGCCACCCGGCTACAGCGCCGAAGACTTTCGCATTCCCACGCTGGAGGAGGCCCTGGCGCGCTTCCCCCGCAACCTGATCAATGTCGAGCTCAAGCCCGACCTGGACGGCGCGGGCGACTATGAACAGCAAATGGCCGACCTGTTGCGCCGCTACGGGCGCTTCACCGACCTGATCGCCGCCTCCTTCGTCGACCAGGCCGCCAACAATTTCAAGGCCATCGCGCCCTGTGTCTATACCTCGGTGCCGCTGGACCAGGGTACCGGACTGGTGCTGGGCGCATTGGGCGACGGCGTGATGCCACCGGTACCGGAGCACATCGCGTTCCAGGTACCGCCGGATACCAGCCAGATCGGCGAACAGATACCGGATGACTTCTACCTGGAAGTCGTCACCCCCGATTTCGTGGCCGACAGCCACGCGGTGAACCTTGCGGTACAGGTGTGGACCATCAATACCTGCGAGGAAATGCTGCGTATGATCGGGCTTGGCGTCGATGCTATCATGACCGACAAGCCGCTCTTGCTGGAGGAGATACTCAGGGCCCCGCCGGGGGAACGGCGCTGTGACTGACGACCATTATGCGAACCGGCCAACCACGGCCACTGATAACAACAATGGAGAACAGGATTTATGGATACGGTGATTGCCAGCCTATTGATATTGTGCATTCTGCCACTGACCTGCGCGTGGATCGGTGGCTACTACCGCCAGAAGCAGTTGGGCAAAGTGGACAACAAGGAGCCCCGCATACAGTCTGCCAAACTGACCGGCGCCGGTGCCCGCGCAGTCGCCGCGCAGGCCAACTGCTGGGAGGCGTTGGCGGTGTTCAGCGCCGCCATCCTGGCTGTCTCTATCAGCGGTATCGAGTTACAGGGTGTCGCCACGCTGGCCTGGGTCTTCGTATTGCTGCGCGTGGTCTACATCGGACTGTATATCAGTGACCAGGACAAGTTGCGCTCACTGGTATTCCTGGCGGGCTTCGGAATCTGCATGTATCTCTTCTACCTGGCACTTACCGCTCACTGACCGCGACGCGCGGTGTGCGCCGCGGGACTGAGCGCGGCTCGCCGCTCAGGGCCCACCAATGCCTGACGTGCGGGCGCGGGCCTTGATGAGCGCCGCATCCGCCGGCAGCAGGAAGCCCGCGTCCACCGCCGCATCGGTTGCGTTGTCGATAGCGCTCACGTACGCCGCGTTGTCGGGATAGAGAGCGGCCATCGTCGCCGCGTCAAACAGTTGCGTCGTGCCGAACAAGCCACAAAACGCCGAGGCCGGCGGTTGCCCTTCGCCGGACAACCGGGCCACCGGCGCGTCCACGTAGGGGGTGCGAATCCCGCCCTGGACATTCCCCAGGCTGTCATACTCAAACCCTGTACCCTGCGCGTTGACGGCCAGCAATGGTGCAGAGGGGGCGGCCTCGCCGCTGCGAATCCAGCGGTCCACCGCCGCCACCGCCGCCTTCGCCACCCAGTGCCCGGGACCGTCATTGACCGGCGTCTCGCACTGGATAAACGGCGGCCGGGCGTCCTTGTTGGAAATCACGTCCGCCACCGTCGGGTCGTCGCCCCTGTCCACGGGACCCTTGATAGTCGTGTAGACATCGGAATGGGAGGACCCGGCGACCTCCCAGAGCCTGAAGGCGTTGGAATCGGGCTGGCGCTGGGCAATGGAGTTCAGCCGAAATACGTCAGTTTCCGTTTCCAGCGTGATCACCGGCTCAGGGAGGTCCTCACGAATAAATACCGGGTCCGGCGTCGGGATCGACACCAGCGGCTCCTGCGACAGGGAGGCGCCGCGGCTGCCGCGACTGTGAATCACGAACCCGTCGAATAACGCGACAGTGGGATGAATGGCGTTGACGTAGGTGACCAGCCGCGACGCCGACTGCGACTCACCCACCGCGATCATCGCTGTACGGTAAGTCCCTCCAGCGGATCGAGACCGACCGGATTGCGCACCGCCTGGGCGGCCTGGGAAAAGATATCGTAGGAAAAACTGTCCCCGGGTGGAACAGGCTGCCATAACGCTGCAGGATCGATAACTTTAGTGGCAGGTCAAACGCGCCGCCGCCCTCGATGCCTACAGATTGCGCCGAAACTCCTACCCAGGCATAACCTTCACGCATCAACTCGGTGTGCATCTGGGTCCAGTCCGGCGCGGCGTCGAGGCCACCCGTGACGTTGAACCACTCCACCACGACGGTGCCATTGAATGCGGCGGCGTCGATCGGCCGCTGCACCACGATGCGCGACTTGTAAGCCGCGGCGTCAGCGCCCTGGACGGACCAGACGCCGTCACTTCCCAGCGCATCGGTGGTCGTATAGGACGTCGCCGTGCCGGAAATAAAGTACTCGGTTTCCCGATAGCCCACTTCCGCCTCGTCGTAGTTGAGACCGGCGTAAAACGGCGTGCCCGGCGTGTAGCCCTGTTCGCGCAGGTCGACGGACAACGGGCCGAAATTGATAATGCAGCAATCCGCCGCGCCGCCGCCCTCGATCGGCCCCTCGATCACCGGATTCGCGGCCTGGGGTTTTTGCCCGCCTATCGCTGCATTGTCATTGCCATCGCTGCACGCGGTGATCGTCAACAGCAGCATGACGAGCGGCAGAAGGCGCCCACCGAGCGTACCTGCGCTGCCCATTCCTCGTACCGTTACCATGGCGGATCTCCTTCGGGGTTACTGGGGATCTGTTATGACCCTGCGGCGCTGCCGGACCCCTGCGACAACTGGCGGTGGCCGCCGTGGCGCTTCACTATAGCGCGTGCGCGACTGACTGCCAATCGCGCTCGCGTCAGGAATCGCGCGGTCGGTGCATGACCAGCTGACGCAGTGCGCCAAGCACCCGCTTTTTGCGCAGCTGGCCCCGCGACGCGATTATATCCCGCAGCGTAAACGGCCGTTCCAGGTAGGGCACGTCGCAGGTGTAATGATAGCGATCTTCGTCATCCACCCGCAGGTTTGCCAGCGCGGCCTTGGGATCGAACGTCCTGGGATTGGGTCCCATGACGGGCGCGTGAATTTCAGTAGCCTGCGAGAGAAACCCCGCCCACCAACTGAAACCGCTATTGGACTGAATGATACGGTTGAAGCCCTTCATGAAACAGAAATCGTCAATTGGATTACCCGAGACATACACCGGGTCATAGCGGGCGAATGCGCGCCTCACCTCTTCCGACAAACCGAATCCGCAGATATAGAGCCGGCGAAAATTCAGCCTGTCGAGAATGTCGGTGTAGAAACGCAGGCTGACTGCCCACCCCAGGACTACAAGGTCACCCATACGGACATGAACCACGATATCCTCGGGCGAGATAGCGAAGCCCCGATTGCGGGGTTCGATATCAAACCATGTGCGGATGCGCTGCTTATGCGGTTTGATCAGCTCATAGCGCTGGAAGTAACCCGCCATCCTGATCATGCGGTCATCGCGTCGCGCGGCCATCGCATGCAGGTCGAGTTGGAAGCCATCAAACCCACCGTACCCGACGCATGCGGTGCAATCTACCGGGGCGGTGAACCTCTTGCCGGGCAGGTTCAGCGGCGCATCGCGAAAATGCGCCAACAATTCCAGCAGGCGCGGCACGTTACTGCGCGGATGCATTTTCGAGTGGGATACTTCCAGCGCATAACCCAGGTCCTCTGCGAGGAGCCGCGCCGCGACATACTGAAACAGGTTATCCGCGATGAAGCCGTTCATTTGCAGGTGTATCATCCTGGGTCCAGAGGTCCGCCCTGCTCTTTCGTTTCAAATTTGAACTGGCCCGGGATAATAGCCCTGTCGCCGCGGACATGCCAAACAGAATGTCCGCAGGGGTGGACTTTTCTACCTGTGCCCCCGCCAGATTTGCTACCATTGGCCAGCTTCTACCGCCGAGCTCCGCATGACGATACCCAGAGACAGGCCCGGAAAAACCTGCGTTGCACCCGGCACCGGTGTAAGCGGGGAGACGTGGCGCGCCAACCGGAAACATGGTGCAGGCAGGCTTTCCAGGCGGTCCGGCTCCGGCCCCCATCCGTACGCTTTTCATGCCCAACCGCGGCGATAGACTGTCCTCCCTCTCCGCCGTGGCTCCGCTGGTCGATGGATTGGTGGTGGCCTGCGCAAGTTGGCTGGCGTACTTCGCCCGCTGGGACAAGTGGAGCATGTCCCTGGAATACACGTCCGTTGCGGTACTGGGCACCGGCCTGGTGCTCATCGTGTTGCCGGCCACCGGCGCCTACCGCTACTGGCGCGACGAACTCTACTGGCAAAACACCGGGAATGCCCTGCCGGGGTTCTTTCTCGTCGCGGTGCTGCTGATACTGGCTGGCGCGCTCACCAAGACGACGGCGGACTTTTCACGTCTCTGGATGGCCTACTGGTTCGCCTGTACGCTTGCCGGGTTAGTCCTTTTCCGCTGGCTCTCCTGGCGGCTGGCGCGCCTGTTAGATCGCGGACAGCCACACGCCACCCGGGTACTTGTCGTGGGCCATGGTGCTTTCGCAGCCGCTGTGGCGCAACGGTTGCGGGGCGCCGATTGGGACGTCGCCGCAATCGTCTCGCCCTTTCGCCAGACAGATGACGACTCCACCCACACTGATGCGGCCGGCGTATCCCTGACGGAGCTCGACGCGTTGATCGCAGCGCCAGACAATGCACTCGACGAAATCTGGATCGCCATGGACAGCACGGTACCGGACAGGCAGGAGGCGGTAATCCGCATACTGCAAACCAGCAGCCTGACTGTCCGCTATGTGCCGGATCTTTCCACGCTGGCGCTGCTCAGCCACACCCCTGCGCATGTGGCGGGAATGACGGTGATCGACCTCAATACCTCGCCGCTTACCGGCATCAACCAACTGATCAAGTCGGCGGTCGATAAACTGCTGGCGCTGGGCGCCCTGACACTACTGGCCCCGGTGATGCTGCTCATCGCAGTGCTGATCAAACTGGACTCCGCCGGACCCGTTTTCTTTGTACAGAAGCGCCATGGCTGGGATGGCAAAGTGATCGAGGTGTTGAAGTTCAGGACCATGCACCACCACCCGCCTGCCCTGCAGGATACCCGGCAGGCCCGTCCCAACGATCCTCGCACTACGTCGGTGGGCCGGTTCCTGCGCAAAACCAGCCTCGATGAACTACCGCAATTTTTCAACGTGCTGCGCGGCGACATGTCGGTGGTGGGTCCGCGACCCCATCCGCTGGCATTGAACCAAAGCTATGCCGGACGCATCGACGCCTATATGCAGCGACACAGGGTAAAACCCGGCATTACCGGATGGGCGCAGATTCACGGCCTGCGGGGCGAGACGGAGACGCTGGAGAAAATGCAGAAGCGGATAGAGCACGACCTGTATTACATCGAACACTGGTCGCTCTGGCTCGACATAAAGATAATACTGCTTACCCTGGTAGCGGGCTGGACCAGCAAGAATGCCTACTGAAAACAGGCCGAACCTGTTCATCGTTGGAGCGCAGAAATCCGGCACCAGTGCGTTGGCGGGCTGGTTGAGCCAGCACCCGCAGGTCTGTATGTCCTTTCCCAAGGAGCCGGGTTACCTGGCATTCGGCGAAGAGGGCTACAACTACCTGGATGGCTACGGCAAAACGACCCCAGCCAGCGGCTATGTGGTACGCGATGAAGCGACCTATCTTTCCCTGTTTGCACACGCCACGCCCAGGCAAAGAATCCTGGCCGAAGCCAGCACCTGGTATTTTGCCCTCCCGGGTACGGCCCGAAAACTCTACAGTTTCAACCCTGCGGCCAGGATCATGATGATACTGCGCGACCCGGTGGAACGGGCCTATTCCGCCTGGTGCCACGCGCGCAGCGACCAGCGTGAACCCTGCGCAAACTTCAGCGATGCGCTGGCGCTTGAATCCCGGCGCGGGGAAGTCGAATTCCTGCTGCGCTATCGGCGTATGGGCCTCTACAGCCAGGCGCTGGCCGAGTACCGGGCCACCTTTCCCGAGGAACAAATACTGACACTTTTCTATGATGACCTGCGAGCTAACCCCGGGGCGCTGTGGCAGGCAGTCTGTCAGTTTCTTGCGATCGACAGCGCCAACCCGCCCCAATTCGGGCACAGGTATAACCGCTCTGGGCGTCCCCGCAACCGCTGGCTGCACCGGGCCCTGCGCTCACATCCCATCAGGCGAGCACTGCGGCCTTTCGTGCCGCACCGCTTTGCCATTGCCGTGAAACAGCGGTTGGACGATATGAACCTGGATACCTTTCCCGCCATGGATGCTCAGACACGGGCAGAATTGCGTCAGTACTATCGCGCCGACATTGAACAGCTGGGCCGACTCACCGGCAGGGACCTGTCCGCATGGCTGCAGTAGGGCCGGAGGACGCAGTCACCGGGTCGCCGGATGCGCGGGAGGCGTATTTCGGTACTACCGTACACCCCCGCTCATTCCCGGCGTGGCTGGCCGAGCTGTCGGTGGTACTGGCGCAGGGACAACGACGATGGCTGACCAGGCACTAACCTGCACAGCCTGTTCATGCTACGCCGCAACGGGGATGTGAAACGTTTCTACCAGCGCTGCAACGATTGCTATGTCGGCTGCGGCACGCCGGTGCAGCGATCCTGCTGGGATTCGGCGTGCGGACAACCTCGCCGCAACGCTTTTCGCTCATGGACCGTTCATGGAGCTCTTGCACTATGCCGAGCAGGCGGCTGGTCGATTTTTTTACCTCGGCTCGCGAGCGGTTGCCGCGCGTGGCAGGGAATTGACCGAGCAACGATTTCCCAACCTGCGCATACAGTTTCACCACGGCTACAGCCCGGATGACCCGGCAGCTCGCCCGCAACCGCATCAACAGCTGGCGACCCGACCTGCTACTGGTGGGCATGGGTATACCACTGCGGGAACTGGCTGGCCGACCACCTCGACCGACTGGATGTTGGCATCGCCGCCCGGGCGGGTGCCACCCTCGACTACTATACAGGCGCACAGGCCAGGCCTCCCCGCCTGATGAGTCGCATGGGGCTGGCCTGGTTGTACCGTCTCGCCAGCAACCCGGCAAGGCTGTGGCGACGCTGCACCTCGTGGAGCCATGGAGCCTGCTGTTTCCGACTGCTTTGGAAGCGGCTGCACTATCTGGGGCAGCGTCGCGACATAGTTGCAGGACCACGCCACAAATGGTCGCGCGGTCTATTCCCACGGCGAGTTTCTGCGGCGCAGCGCCTTCGCCGCCGCCATCCGGATTGTCGGGCTGTTGTGCGTCTTCGTGCTGCAGGTGCCTGGCACATTCTGTGCGATCTGCCAGCACTGGCCTGCATGGGTCTGCCGGTGATCACGGGACGCTTTATCGCGTCGCTGTCTTCCCAGGGAAACGAGGAGGCTATCGCCGGGATAATCCGCAAATCCGCAAGCCTGTTATTACGCTCGTCCGGGTTGCTGGTCCTGTCCGCCCTGCTGCTGCATTTCTGGCAGGACGCACCGAACGAAAGATTCTATCGTGACTCGGCAACGCTGGCGTTGCTGCTTTTCCTTCACCTTTGCAAACCTCTATCAGGATTTGTGTCGGGCGCGCCAGTGGCTGGGACTCGCACTCATACCTTTGAACGTACTGCGACCGCTGGGGACTGCGGTTCTCGCGGTGGGATGCTGGCAGTTGCTCGGCCGCAAGCTGTCCGGCGACCTGGTGCTGGCCATGGCCGGGTCCAGCGTTTCCTGGTGCTGTTGCCCCAGGCGTTCCTGTACCATCGCAGGACAAAGCGACTGGTCGCGGGCGCAGCAGCATTCCAGCGACTACCACCGCGATGTTATTTCCTACCGCCCTGCCTGTTTTTCTGACCCGTTGTGCCGGGCTGACCATCAACTATTCCAATGTCCTCCTCGTCGGATTTCTGGCTGGCCCGGCGGCAGCCGGCGCCTACTTTGCCGCCGAACGGCTGGCCCAGTTGGCCATTATTCCCCAATCCGTGGTCAGTTCCGTCAACCAGCAGTCCATGGCGGCCGCGCACGCCACGGACAATACCGCGAACATGCAGAAGATTGCGACGCAAAGCGCCCACGGGGGGCTCCTGGCCAACACTGGTGATCGGGCTTTTACTGGCCGTGCTGGCCAACCCGCTACTGCACCTGTTTGGTGACGATTTTGCCGCGGCCCGCCTGGTGCTGATTCTCCTCGCGGCGAGCAACGTGTTCAATGTGCTGATGGGACCGGCCGCGGATGTGCTCATTATGACCGGGCATCAAAGCTGATCCCAGGGTGATGGGTTTCGGCCGCTATTCATGTCACCCTGCTATTCCTGCTGGTACCGCTTTCGGCGCAACCGGCGCCGCCATGTCGCACGGCCAGTGGGGTCGTCTCCAACGCCTGGCTGACTTTTTCTCGCGCAAAGAGGCCCGGGTGGGCACGACGGTATTGGGGGAACCTGAGCAAGGTCGTATCTTCCCTTTCGGGGAAGTCCTAGCCATGGCCTTCCCCCGGAGCCAATCGCCGGACGGCATCACTCGTTTCTCCATCGTCGTCAATAACTACAATTACGCCACTTATCTCACTGAAGCGCTGGAAAGCGCTATCGCTCAGATGGTGGAAGGCGACGAGTTGATCGTGGTCGATGACGGATCAACTGACAATTCACGCGCGGTCCTGCGCCAGTACCAGGCTGAGCACGGTATTCGTGTGATCGAACAGGAAAACCAGGGGCAGGTTTGCGCGGTCAAAGCTGGAATCGCCGCGTCCAGCGGTGACGTGGTTGTGCTTCTGGACAGTGACGACTACTTTCTTGACGGTTACCTGGACAGGCTTCGCAAGACTTATGTCGGGCACCCACATATCTCGTTTGTGTTTTGCAAGGCGCGCGTGGTCGGGTGTCACGGCGCCGATAGTGAGCCCATGCGCCGGATTATGGATAGGAACGAACTGACGCCCGGCGACGTGGGTCTCACACGCTGGGCCGCACTGTTGTTTAACGAGTTTGTCGGCGTGCCCACATCGGGCAACTCGCTGCGCAGATCGCTCGCTATGCGTGCCATCGAATTCCCCGGTGGGGAACGGGCAATCATTACCATCCCGCCCTGGCTGTCCCGCATTCTTCGCATTCCCCGCACCGAGCAGGAAAAATCCGGCTATACCGCGGATGGCGTGATCGTTCGCTGTGCTTCCATCCTGCAGTCGCCCAAGTACTATGAGGAACGTCCTGGATTCGCCTATCGGATCCACGGAGCCAACACCTATGCCTCGATTCCGGGCGTGGGCCGCTACTACCTGCGATACAAGCGAAAAAAGCAGTTTACGGCACTGGCAAAACAACATTTTGGTTTGGTCGCGCCGCCCACCGCAACTGAATTACGCGAGGAAATACTGGGGCGCTCCTTCAATCGCAAATGGCTGCGTCGCGTTACCATCAGGTTTAAATACTGTTGCGCCATCCTGGCCAGTCGCGGTAGTACGACCGAGAAACTGGTGGCTCTGACAGCTGCAATTGGCTACAGACCGCGGAATTCGTGAACCGCGGGTTGCGCCCGTGCCGCAGGCGCCAGCCTCTGGAACGACAGGAACAAGCAGAAAATCAGGGCGGGCACCGGATAGAGCAAAACCCTGTTCAAAGTAACGAAGTTCAAGGCCGCCGTGTAGTACCTGCTGAATACAAAGACAAATACGACAAAACCCAACGCGGCCAGCACCGGCAGGAATTCGGGGGAGAGGAGTCCCCGCAGACCGCGCTGATTAATCCGGTAAACGAGATACGGCGGCAACAGATACCACAACAGACTCCAATTAATCATGAGGAAGGCGGATTTCAGGAAGGCCCCGCCGACGGGATGATACGCGAGTTCAAAGCGACCAAACCTGCCCACTTCCAGCACGCCGTCACCCAGGGCGATCCGCCCAAAGTACGGCATGTGAAGACTAAATCCGAGGGCTATCACCAGCGTCACAGTCACGATAGCTGCGAGCCACAGGGACAGTTCGAGTCCCGGCCTGATAGCGAACCAACTCCGGGCGGCGAAAAACAAAATAATAACCGCCAGGACAATGCCGGGCTCCTTTAATTGGCTGCACATCACCGCCAGTATCAAACACAACACCCCGTACGACCAATGGCGACAGGTATGCCACTCATAAAGTGCACACACCGCCAGGCAAAATGCCGCCGCCAGCCAGATATCTGCATATCCGGCCAGCACCGAGTGCACATTGAGATAGGGCAGGTTCAACAACACGTAGCCGGCAATCACCGCCAGCACGAACGGCACGCCGGCAGTCCGCAAATGCCCGAACAGGCCCAGACCCAGAGCCAGCGGCGCTAGCAGCCAGGGCAGATAGATGGCGCTGTGATCCCAGGTCCCGATGCCCAGCATGCTCCACAGCTGAATCAACGGCACTGTTTCGGGATACGTCGAGGCCTGCCGGTTACCCAGTGTGTAGGCCTCGAATCCACCCAGTTGCAACCACTGCTGCGGGTCCACGAAGTCCACCAGATTGCCCTGCTGGAACCAGACGATGGCCTTGGGTGCCCAGTTCATCCAGGCATCCCAGGCATACAGTGGACGCAGCAGCAACTCCTGCAACAGGGTGAAGTAGCGCCATGCGATCAACGCCATAAACAGGGCCGCCACCGCTACAGCCCAGGCTGGCAGGGGTTGCGGCATGCTGCGCGCGACCGCGGGTGCGGGCCTGAGGACCTGCCCGACAAGTCCCAGGACGCCGATGACCGCCACGCCGGCGGCGATACCCGGGAAATTGAGCCCGATTCCCAGCGTGTCCCACAGGCGAATCAGCAGCGTGGTCAGGAAGATCCCGAGAAAGTAGCCCTGGCCCAGCACCGTAGCGATCGTGCAGCGGCCGGTTCCACGCAGCAACCAGTTGATCCAGATGCTTCCGCACACCCAGGGCAGCACCAGCGCCACCAGCAGTCCGGGAATGGAGGTCACTTCATTCACGAATGCTCATCCAGGTCCGTACGCCGGTGCGTCACGCGGTACAAATTGCCCAGCGGATCGCTGTCCAGCAGCTCTACCGACAATGCGTTACGCCCATGCTGCCAGACCAACGTGTTGTCGAGCGGGTGGAACTCCAGGCCAGGCACCTCACCCAAAACGAGAACATAGTCCACGTACGCCATCCCGCTCTCCGGTGGCACCTTGCCAAAATTGTAGACATTGTTCGGCAGCAGGTAGTACTGCGCTTTCAACCGATCGAAGTTGTGTGCGCGGGAGTTGTGCAGGATAACGATACGCGATGGTCCTGTCGGCAGTACCGCGGACTTCAGGCGCACGATGTAGCTGTAGATCTGGCTGTCCGCGTCGGCCAGGTGTTTTTCGGCGACAGTCTTGCCGGAGAACTGCGCGCGCGTGTGTGCCAGCTGTGTCAGCAGTTCCTTCTGCCACAGTAAATCCAGCGCCACCCAGGGCAGCACCACGGCCACCGCCAACGCGCCGCCCCCTACGCCCGTGAACAGCAGGCCGGCGAGCCACAACAACACGACGGCCAGCGCGGACCAGGCCGCGGCCACCAGCACCGGAGAAAGCGCGTTCGGGTCCGCCGTGCCATACAGGTAATTGATGGACCGGGCGGACCAGCCGCGATAGCTGGTCCACGCTGACCAGTAGCTGGCAAGTACGCCACGCCAGCCAGTCCGGTGCAGCGTGAGGCCGGAAATCGACAGTTTATCCGACGCATCCGTGGCGAATACGAACACGCCTATTTCCACGACTGTGCCCCGCCACTCCGGACTCAGTTCCAGATCCAGCCAGG